>DASSME010000048.1:0-6242 GCA_035689035.1 Longimicrobium sp.
GGACGTCATCCCGGCCGCCCAGGCGACCTGGACCGCCCCCGCCGGCGCCGACCGCATCGTCGTCTCCGCCGCCGACCGGCTGGGGAACGAGGGGCCGGCGGCGGAGGCGTCGCCGTAATCGCGCGCCTTCGCCTCGCCCGCGAAATCGGAACGGCGGGTCACACGCAGCAGCGGAGGAGAACGGAGCAGCGGAGAACAGCAATGCGTTCCCGCCGCTCCCTTCCGCCGTTCATGACGATCCCAACTCGGCGTCCGATGGAGCCTACTCCTCGAGACCGTCGCCGATGGTTCCATCGAAGTCGGCCTCCAATTCGCGCATCTCGGCTACGAATTCCGGATCGGAGCCGGCCTGGTCGTACGACGCACGGATTGCTTCCCTGAACGCCCGCCGCCGCTCCGAGCGTGATGGTTCACGGATTTGGTCCATGTGGCGGCCTCCTGGTTACGTCGGGATCGATTGAAGGTAGACGCTGTACAGGCGACGCGCGGATGACAAGGGGCGTCCACTGTGGCCGAGTGCTCACACGCCATCGGTCGCAATGTTCTGCCGCGCGGTGGCGCCATCTTGTTCGATCCATCCGTTCCGCAGCAGATTGCGGGGATACCAGACCAGTGGCAGTCGAGCGCGCGAGCCGGTGAGAGCGCGCGCTCCGGGTTCATCTCCCAACCGACGCACGCCCATGCTTTCTTCCTCTCCCAGGCTGCGCGCGGCCGGGCTGGCGATCGTGGTCGCCGCGGCCGTGTCGCCCGCGGCCGCGCAGCAGACGTCCACGAGCGGCGGGTGGCTGGTGCCGCCGGCGCCGATCCCGCAGATCGTCGACGCGCCGCCCACGCCGTCGCTCTGGGTGGCGCCGGGCGAGCGGATGACGGCGCTGCTGGGGCGCGCCAGTCTGCCGCCCGTGTCGCAGTTGGCCGAGCCGTGGCTGCCGCTGGCCGGCTACCGCGTGAACCCGCGCACCAACGGGTGGAACGCGGCGCGGATGGGCTTCGTCGACGCCATCACCTTCCAGCCGCTGGACGGGGGCGCCAAGCACCAGGTGCGGCTCCCGCCCGGGGCGCGCGTGGCCTTCGCCCAGTGGTCGCCCGACGGGCAGCGGCTGGCCTTCACCAACTTCACCGACAACGGCGTCGAGCTGTGGGTGGCCGACGCGCGCACCGGCACCGCGCGCCGCCTCCTTCCCGCCGTGCTGAACGCCGCGTTCGGGAGCCCGTTCCGCTGGGCGCCGGACGGGCAGTCGATCCTGGCGCTGCGCGTGCCCGCCGGCCGCGGCCCGGCCCCGGAGCGGTCGCGCGTGCCGGCCGGGCCGGTGATCCAGGAGAACAGCGGCCGCGCGGCGCCGCTGCGCACCCTGCAGGACCTGCTCACCAGCCCGTACGACGAGCGGCTCTTCGACTACTACTTCACCGCGCAGCTGGTCCGCGTCCCGCTCGCGGGGGTGGCGTCCAGCGTCGGCCGGCCGGGGGTGATCAGCGGCTTCGATCCGTCGCCCGACGGGCGGTACATCCTGGTCACCCGCGTCAAGCGCCCGTACAGCTACCTGGTGGAGGCCGAGCGCTTCCCGTACGAGGTGGAGGTGACCGACGCCCGCGGCGCGCCGGTCAAGCGCATCGCCGACCAGCCGCTGGCCGAGAACCTTCCCGCCGCCTTCGACGCGGTGATCACCGGCCCGCGCAGCGTGGAGTGGCGCAGCGACGCCCCCGCCACGCTGGCGTGGGCCGAGGCGCAGGACGGCGGCGACCCCAACGCCAAGGTGGCGATCCACGACCGGGTGCTGCTGCTGGACGCGCCCTTCACCGGCCAGCCCCGCAAGCTGATCGACCTGGACCAGCGCTACGGCGGGGTGGAGTGGGGGCGCGGCGACTTCGCGCTGGTCAGCAGCCGCTGGTGGAACACCCGCCGGGTGAAGCGCTTCGCGGTGAGCCCCGACGCGCCCGGCGAGCCGCGCCTCCTTTCCGACCGCGGCGCGCAGGACCGTTACGGCGACCCCGGCTACCCCGTCACCACCACCAACGCGCGCGGGCGGCAGGTGATCCTGTTCACGCCCGACGGGCGGGGGCTGTACCTGGCCGGCGCGGGAGCCAGCCCTCGCGGCGACTACCCGTTCCTGGACCGGATGGCCCTGGCCGACGCCAGGACCACCCGCGTGTGGCAGGCCGAGGACCCGTACTACGAGACGGTGGTCACCCTCCTGGCCCCCGACGCGAGCCGCATCCTCACCCGGCGCGAGTCGCAGCGCGAGCCGCCCAACTACTTCGTCCGCACCCTTCCGGGCGGGCAGGCCACGGCGCTCACCCGCTTCCCCGACCCCGCGCCGCAGCTGGCGGGGATCACGCGGCAGCTGGTGACCTACAAGCGCGCCGACGGGGTGCAGCTGAGCGGCACGCTGTACCTGCCGGCCGGCTACGATCCACACCGCGACGGCCGCCTGCCGATGCTGATGTGGGCGTACCCGACCGAGTTCCGCGACGCGAACGCGGCGGGGCAGGTGCAGGGCTCGCCCAACCGTTTCTCGCGGCCGTCCGGGATCAGCCACCTGTTCCTGCTCACGCAGGGGTACGCGGTGTTCGACAACCCGACCATGCCGATCGTGGGCGAGGGCGACAAGGAGCCCAACGACACCTACGTGGAGCAGCTGGTGGCCAGCGCGCGGGCGGCGGTGGACAAGGTGGTGGAGATGGGGGTGGCCGACCGTGACCGCATCGGCATCGGCGGGCACAGCTACGGGGCCTTCATGACGGCCAACCTGCTGGCGCACAGCGACCTGTTCCGCGCCGGGATCGCGCGCAGCGGCGCCTACAACCGCACGCTCACGCCCTTCGGCTTCCAGAGCGAGCAGAGGACGTACTGGCAGGCGACGGACATCTACACGAAGATGAGCCCGTTCACCTACGCCAACCGGATCAACGAGCCGATCCTGCTGATCCACGGCGAGATGGACGACAACAGCGGCACCTTCCCCATCCAGAGCGAGCGGATGTACGCGGCGCTGAAGGGGAACGGCGCCACCGTGCGCTACGTCGTCCTCCCCTTCGAGGCGCACGCGTACCGCGCCCGCGAGAACACCCTGCACACCCTGGCCGAGATGGTGCGCTGGATGGACCGCTACGTGAAGAACGCCGGCCCCCGCGAGCAGCAGAGGACGGCGACGACGGGCAACTGACCGTCCGCGGAGCAAGGCGGATGACGAACGGCGGCTCTCCGGATCACCGGAGAGCCGCCGTTTCGCTCGCGGATGCACGGGTGGGAAGCCCCGGCCCGGATCATTACCGAATGCGAAGTTCAGTGGGATTATACCGTTTGTGGGAAATGACCGTGCATTCTGCACCCAACCCGCCGCCTCGTCATCCTGAGGCTGAGGCTGACCACGCAGTCGCTGCGGCTGAGCGAGCGGTCGCAAGCCGAAGGATCTGTGGCCGGTCGGCGTGAAAAAGCAGCGGTAGCGCACCGTCGGTCATAGATCCTTCGCGCTGCGGCCATGGTGGCGTCGAAGGCGCAGGCGCGGTCGCGCTCAGGATGACGAGCCACGGGGGACCGGCTCGAATCCGCGGTCGATCCTACAAGCCGGTATGATTGGCGGATCGGGGGAATCACTCCTGCCGCAGCGCCGTCATCGGGTCCACGGCGGCGGCGCGGAGGGCGGGTCCCAGGGCGGCCGCGGCACCGGCCGCGAGGAGGAAGGCGCTGCTCCCGGCGAACGCCAGCGGGTCCACCGGGCTCAGGCCGAGCAGCAGGTGGCGCAGCAGCACGGCGATCGCGACCCCGAGCGGCGCGCCGCACGCGATCCCCAGGGCGGTGAGCCGCACGGCGCGGCCCACCACCATCCGCGCGACGGCCCCGCGCCGCGCCCCGAGCGCGAAGCGAACGCCGATCTCGCGCGTCCGCCTGGTCACCAGGTACGAGAGGACGGCGTGGATCCCCGCGCCCGCCAGCACCAGCGCGATCCCGCCGAAGATCGCGGTGCCGAGCGCCAACTGCTGCCAGGGGCCGATCGCGCCGCGCAGCAGCTGCTCGCCGGTCCACGCCTCCACCGGCACCCCCGGCGCCAGCGCGGCCAGGGTGCGGCGCACGGCCGGCCGCAGCGAGGCGGGCGGAACGGCGGTGCGCAGGTAGAGGTAGGGGAGCGCGTCCGCCGCCTCGAGCCGGTAGACCAGCGGCGGTGGCTCGCGGTCCAGCTCCGTCACCAGCTCGCCCGCCACGGCGGCGACGGTGGCCACGCGCGCGGCGGTGTCCGGCCCGATGCTCAACGGCCGGCCCACCGGTGACGCGCCCGCCCACGCGCCGGCGGCGAAACCATCGCCCACCACCACGGCGCCGCGCCCGTCGCCCGGCGCCGTCGCCTGGTCCCCCGGCCGCGACCGCAACGGCACCCCCGCGGCGCGGAAGAAGCCGGTGTCCGCGCGCACCACCTTGACCGTCCCGTCGCGCCCGCCGGGGCGGGTGGCGAAGTGCTCGTCGGGGAGCGAGGCGAGCGGCCGGAAGTCCGCCGCGCCCACGGCCGCCACGCCGCCGAGCGCGCGCAGCCGCTGCAGCGCGTCGCGCCGCAGCGCCCGCGCGGCCGCCGAGTCCACGCCGGCCGCCGCGGGGTCGAACGAGACGACGAGCAGGTTCTCGCGCTCGAAGCCCAGCGGCACGCCGGCGCCGCGGCCGGTGCCGCGGACGAAGAGCGCACAGGTGAGCAGCAGCGCCGACGAGAGCGCCACCTGTCCGACCACCACCCCGGCCTGCAGCCGCGACGCGCGCGGAGTCTCGCCGCTGCCGCCGGCGCGCAGCGCGGCGAACGGCTCCACCCGCGCCAGGCGATGCGCGGGCACCAGGCCGAACACCAGCGTGGCCGCGGCCACCAGCGCGAGCGTGAAGAGCAGCACCGGCGCGCTCAGCCCCGGCCGCACCGGCAGGTCGAGCGCGAACGCGCGCGCCAGGTCCACCGCCCACAGGCTCAGCACCAGCCCCAGCACGCCCGCCAGGACCGCCACCAGCGCGCTCTCGGCCATGAACTGGCGCAGGATGCGGCCGTGCGTGGCGCCCACCGCGGTGCGCACGGCCAGCTCCTGCGCGCGGGCGGTGGCCTGCGCCAGCAGGAGCACGCCCAGGTTGCCGCACGCGATCACCAGCACGGCCAGCGGGATCGCCATCACCAGCAGCGCGTTCAGCAGCGGGCTCTCCCCGGACCCCTGGCCCAGCGGGGTCACGCGGAGCGCGGCCGCTTCCCGCGTCGGCGTGCCCGCCGCGCGGAGGAGCGCCACGATGCGGGCACCCTCGTCGCCGGCGGCGCGGCGCGACGCGGCGGGGGCGAGTCGGCCGGCCAGCTGCAGGTACGCTTCGTTCGCCGAACGGGCCGGGAAGCCGAGCACCGCCGCGTGCGCCAGCGGGACCCAGAGCTGCGTCCGGGCGCTCGCGCGCAGCGTCGCCTCGTCCAGCGCGGCGCCGTAGAACGACGGGGGCGCGACGCCGATCACGGTGAACGGCCGGCGGTTGATCCACACGATCCGTCCCAGGGCGTCCGCCCGGCCGCGGAACCGCTCGGTCCACAGCGCGTGCGAGATGACGGCGACGGGCTCGGCGCTCGCCGCCTCGTCCGGCGGGGCGAAGGTGCGGCCGAGGGCCGGCCGCGTCCCCAGCGCGCGGAAGTAGTTGTCCGATGCCACGGCCACCCGCGCGGACCGCGCCTCGGCGCCCGTCGCGACGGCGGCCTCGGTGGCGCTGAACGCGGCCACCTCCGAGAAGGCGCGCGCGGTGGCGCGGACGATCTCGTACTCGCCCGGGGCGAACGACGTCGGCAGGACCATCCCGTCGCGCTCGCGCGTGAACAGGTGCAGCGAGGCGATCCGCGAGCGCCCCGAGATGCCGGGCGGGTCGCGCCAGAGGAGCGCGTCCAGGATGCCGAAGACGCCGGTGTTCAGCGCGACCGCCACGCCCAGGCAGGCCACGGCGGTGCCCGTGAACCCCAGGCGGCGCCAGAACGAGCGGAGGGTGAACGCCACGTCCCACCCCAGGTCGTGCAGCCAGCGGGTGCCCCGGCCGTCGCGCATCTCCTCGCGCACCCGCTCCACCCCGCCGAAGGCGAGCGTGGCCCGGCGCATCGCCTCGGCGGTGCCGATCCCGGCACGGCGGTGCTTCTCCGCCTCCATCTCCAGGTGAAAGCGCAGCTCCTCGTCCATCTCGCGCTCCACGGCGGCCCGCCGGAAGAGCGCGCGCAGCAGCGGCCTGACACGGGAGAGCACCATCGGCGGGGAGCGGGGGA
>DASSME010000049.1:0-2756 GCA_035689035.1 Longimicrobium sp.
ACGGTGCGCTCGCCAGCATCTTCCAGGTCCCGTCGCGCGCGCCCTTGCTCTTCACCAGGTCCTTGAGGGCGTGGGCACGCTCGTGGGCGATGGTGGCCTTGAGCACGCCCGGAGAGCGGAAGGCGTGGGAATACAGGTTGATGTATCCCGAAGGAGTGGTATAGCCGAACGGGTGGTTCGAATCGGCGATCCTCACGAGATCGACCCCGATCGTCACGTCGTTCATCCCGTATCGCGCCTGGACGAACGCGACGGCCTTTTCGCCGAGCTTCGGCCGCGCTTTCTTGAAGTTCCCGCCACTGACATCGTACGTCTTGAATTTCTGGATCATCGCGTCGAGCGCGCCCTGGTCGGTGAGGAAGCCGTAGCCCTGGATCCAGTTCCTCCCCATCTCGTAGACCGACTCGAGCGTGGCGAAGCCGGCGCCGAAGGCCGCCCCGTACTTGGCCCCCTCGCCGATCTCGCTCCACTGCCACTCGTTCCCCGCCCAGAGCCAGGCGTCCAGCGCGCCCGTGGCGGCCCCCTCGGTGGCGCCCCAGGCAACGTTCCACACCAGGTATCCCCCGCCGAAGCTGGAGAGCACGCCGCCCGTGACGCCGGTGGTGGCGCCCCTGAGCATCCCGGTGAAGACCGGTTGGTCGCGCCGGTACGCGCGGATGCCGCCGCCCACGGCCCCGATGCCGCCGCCCAGCACCAGCGGCCACCACACGAACTCACCGGTGGGGTCGGTGAAGTTCACCGGGTCGTCGCCGACGTACGAGTAGGGGCTGTTCAGCTCGCCCGCGGGGTCGGTGGCCAGGAAGCGGCCGGTCGACGGGTCGTACAGCCGCGCGCGGTAGTTGTAGAGCCCGCTGGGGTCCATCTCCTGCCCGGTGTAGAGGTAGTCGGTCGCCGCCGTGCCCCCGTGGCGCATGGTGCCGCCGTAGGGGAGGTAGTCCCACCACCCCTGCGCGGTGGTGCTGTCGTCGCCCCCCACCAGCAGGCGGGTGGAGCCCAGGTGGTCGCGCAGGGCGAAGCGGAGCGCCGAGCCGTCCTTCACCGCCAGCATCCCGTCGGGGGCGCGCACGTACAGCCGGTGCGTCACCGTGTCGTCGGGCGCGCGGACCAGCTCCACCAGCGGCTGGTCGGCGGGGCCGTGCAGGTACAGCCGCTTGGCCGGGGTGCCGCCCCCCGCCGGGGTCAGCGTCTCCAGCGCGCGCTGGTCGGCCGCGCCGTAGGCGAAGGCCAGCTGGGCGCCGGTGGCGCTCTCCATGCGCACGCTGGTGGGCAGGCCCAGCACCGGGTCGTAGGCGATGGAGAACACCCCCGCCTCGGGCGCCGCGGTCACCGCGCCGTCCGCGTCGTAGACGTAGGGCGACGAGGTGCGCGAACCCGACAGGCTCACGTCGTCCACCTGCAGCGAGGGACCGCTTCCCGCCGCCCCCCGTTTGTAGTTGCGCAGCTCCAGCGACACCGTGACCGGCGCCTGGCCCAGCGCCAGGTTCGTCCGCAGCGCGCCCACGTCCAGCGTGAGCGACAGCTGCGCCCAATCCGCCGCGGCGGCGATCGTCCCCAGCTGCACCTCCGCCGTCGGCCCGGACGCGCCCGACAGGATGGCGAACCACCCGGCCGTCCCTTCCGCCGTCGCGAAGCCGTCCGCCGTCTTCACCCAGCACGAGAGCGCGAACGAGCCCGAGGCCGGCAGATAGGTGGTGCGCCGCAGCACCTCGTAGTGCCCCTCGCTTCCCCCGCCCAGCTGAAGCGACTTCGCCCCTGCGTGCCCCCCGGCGACGATCGCCGAGGTGGAGGGTCCGCCGTTGGAGGCCCCCCAGCTCCATCCCCCCGACGAGGTGGCGCCGTCGCCCACCGACTCGAAGGCCAGCGTGTCGGCCACCGTCTGCGCCAGCGTGATCAGCTGGTTGTTGACCGGCACGCTGCCGCCGGTGGGGACGTACTGGTACTTCGTGGTGGTGGACCCGCGGCGCACCGCCTGGGGGTTGCCGTTGGGGTCGAAGGGCGCGGCCGTGGTGCCGTCGCCCGCCAGCAGGCTCCACGCGTCGCCCAGGGTGCTCTGCGCCACGGTCAGCCGGCCGCGCGTGTCGTAGGCGTATGCGTAGCCCTGCCCCTGGGGCGGGCAGGGCCAGGCGCTCCCCTGCGCGTAGGTGAAGGTGGAGGCGGCGATGCGGCCGTCGTAGTAGCGCACCCCGTCGTAGCCCAGCCCCCCGGCGTAGTCGAGCGACTCCACCAGGAAGGGGTCGGTGATGGAGGTGAGCCGTCCCGCGGCGTCGTAGCCGTAGCTGCGCGCCACGGCGGTGGCTTGGGCGGTGTTGTTCAGGCTCTGCCCCGCCAGGCGGCCGACGGCGTCGTAGGCGTAGCTGGCGTAGCGCATCTCGGGCGGGGTGGGCGGGTTGTCGGGGTCCACCGGCACGTCCGACGGCGTGGTCCCCACCGCCGCCAGCCGCCCCGCGCGGTCGTAGCTGTACGCCACCTGCAGGGGATCGCCCGAATCCACCCGCGGGTAGGTGACCGTCCGCACCCGGCCGTCGTTGTCGTAGGTCATCGAGAAGGCGTACGCCTGGCTCCCGAAGCCCTGCACCGTGGTGGAGATCGACACCGCGTTCCCCGCCGCGTCGTACGCGTACGTCTCGGTGTCGGGGGTGGCGCCGTTGTTGACCGACGCCGCCACCAGCCGGCCGACGAGATACGGGGCGGTCAGCGCGTCCGGGTCGTAGTCGTAGCTCCAGCGCTTCTTCCACGCGCCGGCCGCGTACTCGCCG
>DASSME010000050.1:0-2469 GCA_035689035.1 Longimicrobium sp.
CACCGGTGCGCGGGGGGTGCAGGTGGCCCCCAGCGGCACCGTGGCCGGCCTCCCTTACCCGGCGGACGCCGTGGCGAAGCCGCGCCGGCCCGCGCGCGGCCGCGGGGGCTGGGGCTGGCCAGCTGGACCTTCTCCTCACCCCCGCCACAGGCCCACGCATGAGCGGAACCCTGATCCACGCCAGCGTGGTGGACGCGCTGGCGCTTCCCCGGCTGGTGTGGCTGCGCCCCAACCTGGTGGGGCTGGCCTTTCCGCTGATGAAGCTCCTCCCCGCGCGCCACATCGTCCACAAGGCGCTGGAAGAGGGCGAGCTGGAGCCCGGCGGGATGATCGCCGAGACCACCTCGGGCACCTTCGGGCTGGCGCTGGCCATGGTGGCGCGGCTGGGGGGGCACACGCTGACGCTGGTGAGCGACCCCGCCATCGACCCGCCGCTCCGGCGCCGCCTGGAAGAGCTGGGCGCCGTCGTGCACATCGTCCGACAGGCGGGAGCCAGCGGCGGCTACCAGCAGGCGCGGCTGCAAGTGCTCGAGCGGGTGCTGGCGGAGAACCCGGGCAGCTACTGCCCGCGCCAGTACACCAACCCCAACAACCCGTGGAGCTACGCGCCCTGCGCCGAGCAGCTGGCCTTTGCCGCCGGCACGGTGGACTGCCTGGTGGGCACGGTGGGCTCGGGCGGGTCGGTGTGCGGGATCGCCTCGTACCTGCGGCTGCTGATGCCCGAGCTCACCGCCGTCGGGGTCGACACCCACCGCAGCGTGATCTTCGGGCAGAGCGACGCGGGGAGCGGGCGGCTGCTGCGCGGGCTGGGGAACAGCCTGATGCCGCGCAACGTGGACCACACCGCCTTCGACTGGGTGCACTGGGTGGGCGCAGCCGCGGCGTTCCACGCCACCCGCCGGCTGCACCGCGACCACGCCCTGTTCATGGGCCCCACCAGCGGCGCCGCCTACCTGGTGGCCGAGTGGTGGGCGCGCCAGAACCCCGACCAGCTGGTGGCGGTGATCTTCCCCGACGAGGGGTACCGCTACCAGGACACCGTCTACCACGACGCCTGGCTCCAGGAGAAGGGGGTGCCGCTGGCCGCCCTCCCCGCCGCCCCCGTGCAGTGGGAGCGCCCGCGCGACGGCGACGAGCCCTGGGCGTGCCTGCGCTGGGGCCGCCGCACCCTGGCCGAGGTGACGGCGCCCCCGGCCCTGACCGGCGTCCCGCCGGCGAACGGACGGGGCGCGCCGGCGCGGCGGCCGCGCGGCCGCCGCGCCGCCGAGCCCACGCTCAACGGGTGACCATGGACGCGCTGCGAACCGCCGCCGCCCGCTGGCGCGCGCTGCTGGCCCAGCTGTGGCGCGCCTCGCGCCTGCGCCTGGCGCTGTTCGGCGCGCTGGTGCTGGCGGCCGGGCTCCTTCCCACCGCGGCGATCGTGCTCACCGGCGCGCTGGCCGCCGCCATCCCCGCCGCGGCGCGGCAGGGGCTGGGCTCGCCCGGCGGCCACGCGGCGCTGCTGGCGCTGGGCGGGCTGGTGGCCGTCCTCGCCGCGCAGCAGCTGGGCGGCCAGTGGCTGTGGCTGGTGGGGCGCGCGGTGGACGCCGACTACCTGCTGGAGGTGCACCACACCGTGGCCCGCGTGGCGCTGGGCGCCCCCGGCGTGGCCCTGCTCGAAGACCCCGCCTTCGCCGCCGAGCTGCAGGCGGTGAGCGTGGCCGAGGGGCGCGGGATCGTGCAGCGCACCGCCTCGAACCTGGCGTACGTGGCGCAGCAGCGGCTGCGCGGCGCGGGCGCCTTCATCATCCTCCTCGGCTTTGCCTGGTGGGCGCCACTGCCGCTGGCCGCGGCGTGGCAGCTCACCAACCTGGCGTACCTGCGCGCCACCCGGCGGGGGATGGAGGAAGAGGCCGGCGAGGGCGGCGGCGGGATGCGCCGCGGCGAGTACCTGCGCGCGCTGGCCATGGAGCCCGCCGCCGCCAAGGAGATCCGCGTCTTCGGCGCCGGCCCCTGGGTGGTGGCGCGCTACACCGAGGCGTGGGGCCAGTCGCTGCACGCGCTCTGGCAGAGCCGCCGCTCCAGCCGCGCGCTCGACGCCGCCTCGGTGGCCGCCCTGGTGGTGGCGCACGCGGCGGTGCTGGGCGCCCTGGGCGCCGCCGCCGCGCGTGGACAGCTGGGGGTGGCCGCGCTCCTGGTGTTCGTGCAGGCCGCCATCGCCACCGCCGACCTGGGGCTGGTGGGCGACCTGCAGTGGTACCTGTCGCACTCGCTGCGGCTGGCGCACCGGCTCGAGCGGCTGGCCGGGCGGGCCCGCCTCCTCCCCGCCGCGCCGTCGCCCCGCCCGCCGCCGGCCTCCGGCCCCGTGGGCGTGCGGCTGGACGGCGTCCGCTTCACCTATCCGGGGCGGAGCGAGCCCACCCTCGACGGGCTGACGCTGCACGTTCTCCCCGGCCAGAGCCTGGCCGTGGTCGGCGAGAACGGGGCGGG
>DASSME010000051.1:0-15439 GCA_035689035.1 Longimicrobium sp.
GCTCTCCTGGTGGCGCGAACGAGGCCGCCGCCCCCCTGCCCGCCGCGTATCCTGCGTCCCTCCGCGGCGAGGCGACGCCGGCGCCGGCGCCGCCGGGAGAGCCGCCGCGCGGTTCACGCCGACGATCGCGGGCGCCGGGCGCTCGCCCGGGCCGGCCGCCCGGGAGAGCTCGGCGGGCGGGGCGGCGCCGTCTCCCGACACCGCGGGGGCGGTCGGCGCGATCCGCAGGCCGTCCACGTGCGCCAGCAGCCACATCCCCTCGAACGGCGCCATCCCCTGGAAGTCGCCCTTGCGGATCCCGGTGTTCAGCCACTTGCGGAGCTTGCGGTCGGCCGCGCGGGTCACCGCCCACAGCGTGAGCCCGAAGGGGCCGGGGTTGGGCTCGTGCACCATCTGCCGCCACACGCCGTCCCCGCAGGAAATGGCGCCGTTCTTCGGCCAGCGCGCGGTGCCGCGGTCCACGGTCAGCCACACGCGCACGCGCGGGCGGACGTTCTCCACCGTCCCCAGCACCTCGAAATACTCGGGAAGGTCCCTGGTGCCCCACTCGGGGCGGTCGATCGTTCCCAGGGCGGCTTCCATCGGGAGCGTGCGCGTGGGGATGTGGGGGAGCGTCTTGCGGATGCGGACCAGGATGGCCCGGGCCTGCGCGGGTTCCAGCTTCCCGAGCCGGGCTTCCAGCTCCTCCAGCTTGCCCAGCGCCTCGTGGAGCGGTCCCAGCGCGGGCTCCACGTGGTCGTGCCGGTACCAGGCGGAAAGCGCGGCCGCGGCCGAGAAGATCGCAACCGCCAGCGGCACCGGGGCCCCCACCCGGCTTTCGCCGTAGACGGCGCTGACCAGCACGGTGGCGGCCACGCCGGCCAGCACGTTCACCAGGGTGGCCGCGTTCCCCCGGCGATGCAGCTGTTCCAGCCGCCGCCGCACGCGGTGCAGCAGCACGATCACCTCGCGCTCCACGGCGCTCGCGGCCGCGATGCCTGGCGTGCTCATGGTTGCTCCTTGCGTTCGGGAAGGGCGGCGGCGAGCCCACCGCCGCCGCGCGGGGTGTTGCCCCGTGCGCCGCCCAGCTCCACCTCCACCGTGTGCGTCCGCCCGTCGTCCGCCAGCGGCACGCGGACGCCGGCGCAGCGGCGCCCGTCCAGCCGGATCGTCCCCACCCCCCGGCAAACGCGGCCGGGGTTGGTGACGACGATCTGGTACGTCGCCGTGCCGAAGCGGTACGTCGCCTCGAACCCCGGCCAAGAGGAAGGGATGCAGGGGCCGATCTCCAGCTCGCCGCCGCGCCTGCGCAGCCCGAGGACGGCCTCGACGCCCAGGCGGTAGAGCCAGGCGGCGGAGCCGGTGTACCAGGTCCACCCGCCGCGCCCGGTGTGCGGCGGCGCGCCGTAGACGTCGGCGGCCAGCGCATACGGCTCCACCCGGTAGCGCGCCACCCCGTCGGCGTCGGTGGCGCGGAGGACGGGGTTCAGCAGGCGGAGGAGGGCGCCCGCGCGGTCGCCGTCGCCCAGCGCGGTGAAGGCCCAGGCGGCCCACACGGCGGCGTGCGTGTACTGCCCGCCGTTCTCCCGCACGCCGGGCGGGTACGCGCGCAGGTACCCGGGGGTAGGCTCGCCGCGGTCGAAGGGTGGGGCGAGGAGGAGGACCAGGCGCTCGTCCCCGCGCACCAGCTGCTCCCACACCGCCTCCATCGCCGCGCGGGCGCGCTCGGGGCAGCCGCCGCCGGAGAGCACGGCCCACGACTGCGTCAGCGAGTCGATCCGCCCCTCCGCCGACTCCGCCGAGCCGAGCGGGGTGCCGTCGTCGAAGTACGCGCGGCGGTACCACGCCCCGTCCCACCCCCCGGTTTCGACCGCCTGGCGCAGCGCCTCGGCCCGTTCGCGGAAGGCCTCGGCGCGCGCGGCGTCGCCCCGCGCCCGGCAGAGCGGCGCGAAGCGGAGGAGGACGGCGTGCAGGAACCAGCCGAGCCACACGCTCTCGCCCCGCCCCTCCGGGCCCACGCGGTTCATCGCGTCGTTCCAGTCTCCCGTGCCGATGAGCGGCAGCCCGTGCTCGCCGTGCGTGCTCGCGTGCTCGATGGCGCGCACGCAGTGCTCGTAGAGGGTGGCGGTCTCGCCGGACGCGGCCCAGTGGTCGTACCGCTCCGCCTCTCCCTCGTCCAGCGCCCGCCCCGCCAGGAAGGGCACCGCCTCGTCCAGCACCGCCGCGTCTCCCGTCGCGGCGACGTACTCGGCGGCGGCGAAGGCGAGCCAGAGGAGGTCGTCGGAGCAGCGGGTGCGCACGCCGGCCCCCGCCGGCGGATGCCACCAGTGCAGCACGTCGCCCTCGGCGAACTGGTGCGCGGCGGCCCCGAGCAGGTGCGCCCGGGCCAGCTCCGGCGCGGTCGCGAGGAAGGCCAGCACGTCGTGGATCTGGTCGCGGAAGCCGAAGGCGCCGCTGGACTGGTAGAGCGCCGAGCGGCCCCAGACCCGGCACGCCAGCGCCTGGTACGGGAGCCAGCGGCCCACGAGGAGGTCCATCGCCGGGTCGGGCGTGCGGACCCGCAGCGCGCCGAGGAGCCCGTCCCAGAACGCCTCCACCCCGTCCCGCGCGGCGTCGACGGCCGCCGGGTCGCGCCAGCGGCGGACCAGGTCGAGGGCCTCGCCGCGCGTGGCGCCGTCGCCCAGCAGGAAGTGGAGCGTCTTCTCGGCGCCGGGCGCCAGGTCCACGTGCACCTGCAGCGCGCCGCAGGGGTCCAGCCCCTCGCCGTAGGTCTCGCCCAGGCCGATGCGGGCGAGCGCGGCCGGGCGGGCGAGGCTTCCCGGCGCGCCCAGGAACTCGGCGCGGTCCGCCGTCGCGCCGTGCCGCGCCTCGCTGGAGGCGAGGAACGCCACGCGCCCGCCCAGCTCCTCTCGGAAGCGCTGCGTGGCCAGGATCGCCCCGAGCCCCGGCTCCAGCTCGGTGGCCACGTGCGCCGCCATCGTCCGGCGGTCGGCGCCCAGCACCCACTCGGCGTAATACGTCAGGGTGACGCGGCGCGGGCGCCGCCACCGGTTCCGCAGCGCCACCCGCACCACCTTCACCGGGTCCTCGCGCGGCACCAGGAGGGTGACCTCCTGCTCCAGGCCGTGGCTGGCGTGCAGGAAGCGGGTGTACCCGGCGCCGTGCCGCACCTGGTACGGCGCGTCCGCCGGCGCGGGGCCGGGGGTGGGAGACCACACCTCGGCCGTCTCCTCGTCGCGCAGGTAGAGCGCCTCGCCGGGCGGGTCGAGCACGGGGTCGTTGGCCCACGGGGTCAGCCGGTGCTCGCCGCTGTTCAGCGACCAGGTGTATCCCCCGCCCGTTTCCGATACGGTGAAGCCGAAGCCCGGGTTGGCGACCACGTTGATCCACGGCGCGGGGGTGCGCTGGCCGGGGGCAAGGTGGATCACGTACTCGCGCCCGTCGGCCGAGAATCCTCCGAGCTCGTGCGCGAACGCGAGGTCGCGCGGGCGCTCGACGGGCGGCGTGCCCTCGTCGCGGAGCGGGGTGGAGGCGACGGGGACGAAGGCGGGGAGCCGCGGCGGGACGGCGGGCGCCTCGACCTGGACGGCCAGCGGCGGTCCCGCCGCGTCCACCCACACCGCGGCGGCGGCCTCGAGCGCCGCCCGCGCGGCGGGGCCCAGCCGCGCTCCCGAGACGTGGAACACGCCGCCGGGACGGTTCAGCCAGTGCTCGCTGCCGGTGCCCGCCAGCGCGGCGAGGACGCGCTCGCGGAGCGGCTCGGTGTAGCCGGCCGGCTCGTCGTCGAGCACCACCAGGTCGGCCTGCACCCCCGCCTGGCGGAGCGCGGCGTGGGCGTGGACGAGCTGGGCCAGGAGCGGCCGCGGCTCCGGGCCGGGCGGCACGCGCAGCACGATCACGGGAAGGTCGCCCGACACGGCGAGCCCCCACAGCGCCTGCTGCCGGGCCGGCCCGCCCGGGCCGCGCGGCGCCGGCTGGGGGAAGTGCGGGTAGATCAGCCGCGAGAGGAGGAGCTGAACGGCGCGGGCCTCGTGGGGATCGATCGCGAGCTCCTGCAGCTCGTGCTCGGCCCGCGCCTTGGCCTCTTCCATCGCGTAGCCCACGCGCCCCGGCGAGCGGTAGCGCTCCAGGTGCGCCAGCAGCTCGCGCTCGGAGGGCGCGGCGGCGGTGAGGAAGGTGAGCTGGGCGCCCGCGCCGGGCTCCAGCACGACGTCGCAGGCGAGCGCGAACACCGGGTCGAGCACCGTCCCCACCGTCCCGGAGAGCCCGCCCCCCAGCAGCGCAGCGGGCCGGGCCGGGGAGCCGCCGCGGCCGACGAAGCGCGCGCGGTCGGTCTCCCACCCCGCGAGGGTGACACCGGCGCCGTGAATGACCCCGTGGCCGAGGAGGATGGTGTCCTCGCCGGCCGAGGCGGTGCGGCGGCGGAAGACGAGGGTGGAGGTGTCCGCATCGAACCGGCTCTCCATGAAGAGCTTCGAAAACGCCGGGTGCCGGCGCAGGCGCGCGGGGTCGTCCAGCGCGGGCTCGCCGCAGCTCGCCACGCGCAGGCGGCGCGGCGACCTGCCGTCGTTGCGCAGCGAGAGCAGCCGCAGCTCCACCGGCGCGTCGGCGGCCACCGCCAGCGTCATCCGGCTCTCCACCCCCTGCTCGCGGCGGCGGAACTCCGCCCGGTGCGGAGCGAAGGTGACCTCCTGGAGCTCGGGCGCGGTGAAGACCGGCGCCGCCGCGGCGGACCAGAGCGCGCCGCTTTCCAGGTCCTGCAGGTAGATCCACGTTCCCCACGGCTCGAGCGCCGGGTCGGGGTCCCAGCGCGTGGCGGCCCGCGTGCCGAGGCGCACCCCGCCACTCCCCCAGGAGGTGACCAGCGCGCTCAGGGTGCCGTTGGACAGCACGTGCACCTCCGGGCGGCCGGCGGAGTCGGCCACCAGCCAGGGCGGCACCGCGCGCGGCCGCGCCGGGCGTGCGCGCGGCGGGCGGGCGGGGACGCGCGGCTCGGGGCGCACGCGCCCGGGCACCTGCTCGTGCAGGAGAAGCACGTTGGCGGCGATGGCGCCCACGGCGTGGAAGCGCTCCACCATCGGCGCGCCGTTCAGGTGGTTGTCCAGCGCCAGCAGCACCATCCCCTGGTGATGGGCCATGTACGAGCGCACCACCCTGGCCTCCCTGCGCGCCCACCGCGCCGGCGGCCCGAAGTCGGCTGCCTCGCACAGCCCGTACGCACCCACCATCCCCAGCCGCGCGAAGCGGCGGACGTTCTCCGCGACCCGGGCCGGAGCGAGGGCGACGGCCAGGAGCGAGGCGTACGGGGCGATCACCAGCCGCTCCGCCTCTTCGCGCCGCAGCGCGAGGTCGGGTACGCCGAAGGCGCGGTACTGGTACCCCTGGCCGGCGTCCAGCTCGCCGTAGGCGGACTCGGACACGCCCCACGGCACGCGGTGCCGCGCGCCGAAGCGGATCTGCCGCGCCAGCGCGGCCCGCAGCGCCATCTCCAGGAGCGAACGCCGCGGGGTGCGGGTCAGGAGCGCGGGGAGGAAGTACTCGAACATGCTCCCGCTCCACGACAGCAGCAGCGGCTCGCCCTCCACGCGCGCAAGCGGGCGCCCCAGGTGCAGCCAGTGGCGCGCGGGCACCTGTCCGTGCGCGATCGCCACGAGGCTGGCGAGCCGCGCCTCGCTGGCCAGCAGGTCGTAGTAGCTCCCGTCCAGGCGGCCGGCGGAGAGGTTGTAGCCGATGTGGAAGAGCTCGCGCGTCCGGTCGTACAGGAAGGCGAAGTCCATCTCGCGCGCCATGGCCTCGGCGCGCACGCGCAGCGACACCAGGTCGGCCGCGAGGGCGGCGGAGGTCGCGCGCGCCGCCTGCAGGAGCTCGGCGAAGGCGGAGATCCACGCGCCCGCCTCGCCCTCCGCGTCGATCCCGGCGGCGGCGAGGGCGTCCCTCACCCGGACCAGCGCCGCCGAGACGGCGTCGTACACGGCGGCGGTGTCGGCGAGCGCCGGCGGCGGCCGTCCGTTCGCGCGCAGGTCGCTCCAGGCGGCGCGGAACGCCGGGTCGTCCGCGAGCGCACCGAGCCCGGGCGGGGGCTCCGCGGGGAGGAGGAGCCACGGCGCCAGCGCCTCCACCTTCTCGCGCAGCATCCTCGCCTGCGACCCGGCCTGCTCCAGCCAGAAGCGCAGCCGGGCGATCCCGGTGGGAGAGCCGGTGCCGCCGCGCCGCTCGACCAGCGCCAGCACGGCGGATTCGAGCCGGGGGAAGTCCGCCTCGACCAGGCGGGTGAGCGCGTCCGGCCAGTCGCCCGGCGCGGTCGCGCGCAGGCGCCGTTCGAGCTCTCGCACCGCCGCGGCTTCGGGCGCGTCCTCGCGCCCGGCGAACTCCGCGACGGCCTCGGCCAGCACGCCCACCGCGTCGGCCATCCCGGCCGGCGCGCCGGGGTGCACCAGCGGGCGCGCGGCCGCGTCCTCCAGCCCGGTGCCGAGCGCCAGCAGCGCCCCGGCCAGGTTGCCGCTGTCCACGGTGGAGACGTAGCGCGGCTCCAGCGGCGCGAGCTGCCGGGTATCGTACCAGTTGAGGAAGTGCCCGCGGTGCCGCTCCATCTCCTCCAGCGTCTCGAAGGTGCCGTCGAGCCGGGCGGCCAGGGCGGTCAGCGGGATGTAGCCCAGGTCCCACGCCGCCAGCGTGGAGAGCGCCATCAGCCCGATGTTGGTGGGCGAGGTGCGGTGCGCCGTGCCGTTCGGCGGGTCTTCCTGGAAGTGATCCGGCGGAAGCCAGTGGTCCTCGGGGCCCACGAAGCGGTCGAAGAAGGCCCAGGTGCGCCGCGCCACCATGCGCAGCAGCCGCTCGTCGCCGGCCGGGAGCGGCTCGCGGCGCGGCTCGGTGGCCCGCCCCAGGCGGTGCGCCAGCGCGGGCGACGCGAGCCAGGCCACCAGCAGCGGCGCGGCCACCGGAAGCGCCGCCGGCCGCAGCGCGGCGACGGCCGCAGCGAGCGCGACCGCCGCCGCCGGCGCGGCGGCCATCCGTCGCCACACGGCCGCGGCGCCCCGGCCGAAGCGGACCTCGCGGGCGGCGTGCGCGGCCGTGGTCCACTCCAGCAGCCGGCGGCGGGTGACGCCCACGCGCCAGAGCGTACGCGCCACGGCGTCGGCCTCCACCGCGGCGTGGGCCGGGAGGAAGACGGCGGCGATCGCCCAGCGCGCGAACAGCACCCACACCGTGTCTCCGCGGCGGATGGCGGTCTTGCCGTGGAAGCGGTCGCGCGCCCACTGGCGCCCCGCGGTGGCGCCGCCCAGGAGGAGGGGGATGCCGAGGACGGCCAGCGCGGCGCCGGTCCACCAGGCGGGGCCGGGGAGCACCGTCCACCCCGCCGCCAGCAGGAGGACCAGGGCGGGGGCCACCAGGCTGCGGCGGAGGTTGTCGGTCACCTTCCAGCGGCCTGGCGGGGCCAGCGGGTTCTTCGTCCGCGCCCCGTCCTCGGCGGGGACGCGGGGGAGGAGCCAGGGGAGGAGCTGCCAGTCGCCGCGCGTCCAGCGGTGCAGCCGGCGGAGGTGGCCGGGATAGTCCTCGTAGACCGCCACGTCCGACACCAGCGCGGCCCGGCCGAGAAGACCTTCGAGCAGGTCGTGGGAGAGCAGCGCGTTCTCGGGGATGCGCCCCGCCTGGCTGCGGCGGAAGGCGGCGACGTCGTAGATCCCCTTGCCGGCGAAGTTCCCCTCGCCGAACAGGTCCTGGTAGGTGTCGGAGATGGCGCGGGTGTACAGGTCCAGCCCGCGGTCGCCCTCGAACACCCGGGCGAACGGCGTCCGCTGGGTGCTGGTGGGAAGGAGCTCCACGCGGGGCTGCAGGAGCGTGTAGCCGTCCGTCACCCGTCCCCGGGCGCCGAACACCGCGCGGTTCAGGGGATGGGCGAGCGTCCCCGCGAGCTTCCGCGCGGCGTCGGGCGGAAGGAGCGTGTCGGCGTCGAGGGTGATGGCGAAGCGGACGCGGCGCAGCGCCGCGGCGTCGCCCACGCGCACCTGCAGGCGCGACGGCTCTCCGGCGACCAGCTGGTTGAAGCCGCTGATCTTCCCGCGCTTGCGCTCCCACTCCATCCAGCACCCCTGCGCCGGGTTCCACTCCCGGTCGCAGTGCAGCCACAGGAAGGGCTGGCGCCGCCCCTGGCCGTGGCGCGCGTTGAGGCCGCGCACCAGCTCCCCGAGCAGCTCCAGCAGGGCGGCGTCGCCCGGCATCTCCTTTTGCGGGGCGTCGACCAGGCCGGTCAGCAGCGCGAACACGGCCCGCGGGTCGGCGTTGCCGTGCCAGGTGAGCTCGAGCTGGTCGGCCAGCGCGCGGACCTCGTCCTCGTCCGCCAGGATCGCGGGGATGACGACCGCGGTGTCGCACCCCTTCGCGATCCCCGCGCCGAAGTCCAGCTTGGGGAGAACGCGCGGCGAAACGGCCTGCGTCACCGCCCAGTTCACCAGCGCCACCGCCACCGCGCCGGCAGGGAGGAGCGAGACGGCGAGCGCCACGGCGATGCCCGGGGGACCTGCGCCCGCGAGCGGCGCCGCCATCACCGCCAGCACGGCCAGCGTCACCGCCGCCACCGCGCCCACGAAGAGCGCCGGCGCGGCGCGCGCGAGCGCCCGCGACGCCCGTGCGCGCGGCCGCCTCCACGCGCCCAGCGCCACCGCCAGTTCCGGGTAGCCGCGGTCCACCAGCCAGTAGCCGACGTGCCCCTCGCGCGTCCCCTCGCCCGCGCGCGCCGCGGCCGCCACGGCCTCGCGGGCGACCTCCTCCTCCGTCCTCCCGGCGCGGCGGGCCAGGCGCTCGACGCGCTTCCGGTAGCGGTCGCGCGTCTCGAAGTCCATCCGGCCGTAGACGCCGGCGGGATCCCTCCCCAGCGTCCGGTGCACGCCACTGGCGCGCTCGAAGAACGCGCTCCAGTCCAGGGTGCCCAGCACGCGCAGGCTCTGCACCCGCGGCCCCACGCGCTCCGGGGCGGCGACGCCGTCGGGCGGCGCCAGCCCCGCCAGCCGGGCCGCCTCCGCCGCGATCTCTTCCAGCAGCGTCAGCCGGAGCATGGCGGGAAGCGCCCACAGCTCGCCCATGCTGAGCGGCGGCTCGGCGCGGTGCGCGTTCAGGAAGCCCAGCACCCGCTCGGGGTCGACGTGCCCGTCGCCGCCGGCGGCCAGCCGCCGCGCGAGGGACAGGACGCGAAGCTCCCCGGCCGCCGCGGGCGGGCGCAGCCGGGGAAGCGTGCGGATGAAGCCGGGGTCCAGGGCCTCGTCGACCTGCTCGGCGGCCTCGGCCAGGAGATGGGGGTTGTCCAGCAGCCACTCGGCGGCGCGCTGTCCGACCTCGGACAGGTCGGCGGAGCCGAGCAGGGGGTACGCGCGCGCCAGCGTGCGCTCGGCGGCCTTCAGCCGGCGCCGGAGCGTGCGCCCCGTGTCGCGGCGCGCGCCGCGGGCCTCCCCGCCGTGCGGCCGCGCGGGCCCCTCATCGCCCGGCGCCCGCGGCCGGCTGCGCCGCGGCCCGCGCGGACGCGCTCGCGTGGCCGCGCGCCGCCGGGGAGTCCTGGAAGATCAGCACGGGCACGGTGGCGTCGGCGATCAGCGCGCTGGCGATGCTCCCGTACGACACCCCCAGCGCGGGCGCGTGGCCATGCGCGCTCAGCACCACCAGCGACGCCGCCTCTTCGGCGGCCACGCGCAGGAGCATGGGGCCCACGTGCTCGTTCTCGCTGATGCGGCAGCGCGCGGACAGCCCCGGCGCCCGGATCCGCGCCACCAGGGCGTCGAGGTACGCGCGGGCGGCCGCGCGGTTCGCCTGGCGAAGGTCGCGCGCCAGCTGGACGGCGGTGGCGTCGGCCGAGGCGGGCTCCACCAGCTCGGGCGAGGGGACCACGTGCGCCAGCACCACCTCCGCGCCCGCCGCGCGCGCCAGGGCGGTGGCCAGGCACACCGCCCACTCGGCGCGCTTGGAGCAGTCGACCGGGATCAGCACCTTGCCGTAGCGCGCGGGCCCCACCACGGCCGGGGCGCTCGCGGAAGGGGTGACCAGCAGGACCGAGCAGCCGGCCGAGCCGACCAGCTTGGAGGCGGTCCCGCTCAGGTGGAACTCGGTCGGCCCGCCCTCGCCGTGACGGCAGAGGACCAGCAGGTCCACCTCGTGCTTCTCCACCGCGGCCAGGATCTGCTCGGCCGCGTTGCCGGTGGCCACCAGCCGCCGGGCGGAGCCCATCTTCAGCCGCGCGCCCACTTCCTCGAGGTAGCGCTCGGTCTCCAGCTTCCGGAGCCGCCAGTCCACCGAGTTCACCGGGGCGGAGGTCGGCGCCGCCATCACCCGCAGCAGGATCACCTCGCTCTCGAACGCCGCCGCCAGCGCCAGCGCGTGGGGGAGTGCCTGCTCCGCCAGCGCGGAGCCGTCGAGCGGGACCAGGATACGGCGGATCATGCGTGCCTCCGGGGGGACGGAGCATGGCGCGTCCGGCCGCGGGAGCACGGGCGGATACGTCCAAGGATGAACGGCCCGGGAGAACGGCGAAACCGGAGGAAGCTCTACGGCGTGTAGGGAGAATCGGTACACCGGCGCACGACACGCCGGACCGCCCCGCTCCGGTGCCGCACCTGGGCGGGCGCCGGCGGGCGCGTGGCTCCGGGTGCGGCCAACTCCACGGCGCCAGAGACACGCGCGCCCGCATCGATCAGGTGGGTCTCGCCGCGGGAGGCAAGGGTCACGGCGAGCGAGCCGCGGACGTGCCCGGAAACTCCCACCGGCGGTCGAACCGGATCCAACTGGAACGCGGCCGACGGCTACCCGAGGATGAGCCGCACGTCCGAGCCCGCGAGGGCGGGGGATCCGGGGGCGGGGAGCTGGTCGCGCACCACCCCAAGGCCCTCTCCCGTGTTCAGCAATCTCGCGCCGAAGCCGGCCGCCTCCACCTTCCGGCGCGCCAGCGCCGCCCCGTAGCCCCGCACGTCGGGGACGGCGACGCTGGTGCCGGCCGCGGGCGGAGCGCCGCCCGGCGCGAAGGCGAGGGTGACCGAGCTGCCGCCCGTGGGCGCCGCCAGGTCCAGCGCCACCTGGTCGCCCAGCACCGCGCCCGCTCCCTGCAGCCGCAGCTCCAGCCCCGTCAGCCGCAGCCCCGCCGGCGCGGCGCGGAGGGCGGCGTCGGCGCTCACCACCTGGCTTCCCACGCTCCCCGCCAGGTCGGCCAGCGGCAGCGTGGACGCGGGGGCGGGGGGCGGGGTTCCGTCCCTGGAGCCCAGGGCCACGCGCAGCCGGTCCAGCTCGGCGACCAGGGCATCGTTCTCCACCCGCAGCGCCGCGACCGCCTGCCGGGCCCGCTGCAGCTCGGCCGCCTCGCGCGAGACGATCGACAGGTCGAACCCCGAGAGCGCTCGCACCAGGCCGGCCACGCGCTTCTCCGCCAGCCCGATCAGCGGGATCAGCGCGTCGAACCCCTGCAGGGGCGCCGTCCGCAGCGCCAGCCCTCCCAGCACCGTCCCCACGTCGGCGCGGGCTTCGCGCGCCAGGCGGGCCAGCAGCGAGACGCGCTCCGGCCACGGCCAGGAGAGCGCGGCGATGGCGTTCAGCGCCTGGCGCGCCGCGGCCACGGCGGCGGGGTCCAGCCCCAGCCTGGCCGCCAGGTCGCGCTCGCCGGCGGTGGGCGTGCTCACGCGGTGAGCGAAACGGTCTGGCCGGAGGCGAGCACCGTGCCGGGCGCGGGGGTCTGCGCGGTCACCAGCACGGTGTCGGCGGCGGCGGGAAGGGTGGCGGGAAGGTCCAGCGCCAGCAGCCGCGTCCGCGCGTCGCCCAGGGTCAGGCCGACCAGGGCCGGTACCACCCGCAGCGTCTCGGTGGCGGTGCTGGGCGGAACGGGGACGATGCGGAAGCGGACGCGGCTGCTGGCCTGCAGCGAGAAGTTGAAGCGCGAGGCGTAGCCGGCGTCCACCGGCGCCGCGTACAGGCGGACCCGCGGCGTGCCCGTGGCCGACGACCCCGTGGTCTCTCCGCCGGTGACGGTCAGCGCGATCTGCAGCTCGCTCTCCACCTCGGGGATCTGGTACCAGGTGGGGCGGTAGCCGATGCGCTGCAGCTCCAGGAACAGTCCCTGGTTGCTCGCGTAGATCTCCTCCAGCGCGGCGATGGAGGCGGCGTCCATCTCGCGCTGCGCGTCGGCCACGCCGCGTCCCACGGCGGCGATGAGGGCGCCCAGCGGGGCCGAGAGCGCGTCGAGCAGCGGGGCGGTGTCGAAGATCGACATCGGTCAGCCCTCGTCGTTCTTGCCGACGAACAGGCGCACCACCTCGCCGGGGGTGACGGGCGCCGCGGCGGCCGGCACCTGGCGGGTGACGCGGCCCACGCGGCCGGGGTCGTGGACGATCTCGTACGCCACCTCGGCCACCAGCCCGGCCGCCGCCACCTTGCGCAGCGCCGGAGAGGTGGATCTCGCGGTCGGTCGCCCGATCGCCCGGGCTCACACCGGCCGGGGCGATCGGGCGGGGGCGTCGCGGAGCACCACCGGCGCGTGGGCGGACACCCGCTCCACCAGGGCCTCCAGCATCCCGGTGACCTCCACGATCGCCGCGGCGGCGTCGGGCCCCGCCGCGGGCTCCTCCAGGACCACGTCCATCCGCTGGAACGCCTGGTCCAGCAGCTGCCAGCGCGCGTCGGCGCCGATGCGGCTCCACAGCGTCTCGGCGGTGGAGCGGGCGACGCCGAACGCCACCAGCGGCCCCTCCGGCACCACCTCGACGCTCGCGTCCTCCAGCAGCCGCGCGAGGCGGTGCCGCAGCTCGGGGGCGTCGGGGTCCACGTACACGTCGTAGACGGCGTCGCCCGTGCGGCTGGCGTCGACCTGCGCCTCCAGCGGGCTCAGCCGGGCCCGCAGCGCCTCGGCGGTGGCGGGCGATACGCGCCCCAGCACCACCGGCGGGCGGGCGCAGAGGAGCGACACCGCCCGCGAGACGCGGCACCCCAGGAAGCGCGCCACCTCGGCGGCCACCTCGCGGAAGCGCGCGGGGTTGCCGACGTGCACCGCCAGCTCCAGCTCGGGGCCGCCTTCCTCCACCGGCTCGCCGGGGCCGGAAACCTCGGTCTCCAGCCCGGTGCCGGCCAGCAGCTCGCCGATGGAGCGGGCCTGGTCCTCGGCCAGGCCGTCCAGCAGCACCGCGGGCGCCTGGTACAGGCAGCGCGCGAGCCGCTCGCGCGCGAAGGGGAGCGCCTCCGCCAGCGCCGTGGGAACGGCGGGCGTGGCGGTGCCGATCGAGCGGACGACGATCCGGTGGGCAGGCATGCGCTCTCCCCAGCGAAGGGGTGGCCTGCGGTGCCGCGCTAGTGCACGGGACACCCTAAAATGAGCGTAGGTTCTCGGCCCGGAGGGTCCCGCAGAGCTGCCGCGGGTCGGGTTTACAGCCTTTCGCGGTCCTGGAGCAGCGCCGGCAGCGGGCGAACGGAGCGATGCGCCGTCAACCGGAACTGTTCAATTCACGCCGGTAGAAAGCGTCCATTTGCACGGCCCGGGTTGCGTTTAGCAAGTAATGCGACATCAGTCGGGAAAAGTAAAGAACAAACTTTTGGCGCTTTCCAGGGCGGGGTCTCCGCGGCCATGCGTGAAGCGATCCGCGCGATGCCCATCCCCCGCGGCGCGTGAATCGGGCAGGAACCGTGGTTTACGATGGCCTTTCTCGTGTGGTCGCAGGTTGCGGGCAAACTTCGTCGGATGCGCACGCCCTGCCGGGATCGTGGGACGCCTCGTTCGTCGCGCCCACCCCTTGCGTGCCGCGAACGCTTACGTTAAATACTGAACTACATGGTTCAGCGTATGACGACACGACTCGATACTTCGTTCGCCGCGCTCTCGGACCCGACGCGGCGTGGCGTTCTGGAGCAGCTCGGACGAGCCGACGCTTCGATCACGGAGCTCGCCGAGAAGTTCCACATGACGCTCACGGGCATGAAGAAGCACGTCGGCGTCCTGGAGCAGGCGGGGCTCGTCACCACGAAGAAGATCGGGCGTGTGCGGACGTGCCAGCTGGGCCCGCGCCGATTGGAAGAAGAGACGGAGTGGCTCGAGCGGTACCGCCAGCGCTGGGACGAACGCTTCGACGAGCTGGACAAGGTTGTCCAGGAACTGACACGAGAGGAGAAGGGTGATGAACGCAAGCATCGGAAGTAGCCCCGGCCCCGCGAAGAACCGCACCATGGTGGAACGGAAGTCGGACCGGGAGGTGGTGGTCACGCGGACCATCAACGGCCCGGCGCGCATCGTGTTCGAGGCATTCACCAGGGCCGAGCTGCTCAGGCGCTGGTGGGTGCCCAGGTCGATGGGAATGACCCTGCTGTCCTGCGAAGTGGATGCTCGTGTCGGAGGCAAGTACCGATTGGTATTCGATCACGGTGGCCCCGAGCCTGCCGCGTTCTTCGGCACGTATATCGAAGTGCAGCCGTACTCGCGCCTCGCGTGGACCAATGAAGAAGGCGGCGAGGACGGGCCGGTCACCACGGTGACCTTCGAGGAAACGGGCGGCAAGACGCTGGTGGTCCTGCACGAGCGCTATCCTTCGAAGGAAGCGCTCGACGCTGCCGGCACCGGAGCGGCCGATGCGATGGTCGAGACGTTCGATCAGCTGGACGAGCTTCTCGTCGCCCTGGGTGAGAGCTCGGGACGGTAACGGAGACGTGGATCTCGCGGTCGGTCGTCCGATCGCCCCGGCTCACACCGGCCGGGGCGATCGGGCGGGGTCGCGAAGATTCGATCGACGGGTCCCACGCTCACGGCGCAGCGTCGCAGGTCGCGTCCTGAGGTGCGCCTAGCCCAGCCGAGCAGGGTGATGGCCAGGAAGTGATAGGCGTCGAATTGCAGCGGCACCATCGGCGCTTTCGCGGTGTAAACGCGAGAAGGCCCCGCGGATAAGTTGCCGCAGGGCCTTCACTTACGCCAGTCGGGACGGCCGGATTTGAACCGGCGACCCCCTGAACCCCATTCAGATCGGGATTTTCTCGAAATCCGGTAAGTTGTTGCGAATCCTCGATGTTCCGGAAGAGCCAGCCGGAGATTTCGAGCGGAATTGCCGTACTTTGCCGGAAGATGTAGCCCAGAATGTAGCCCACCCGCGGCAAGAGGATCAGTCTTTCTGTCATTCTCCCGCTAGCAAGACCTCCGCTTGGCGCAGGAGCGGCACGGGACGATGGATGAGCCTGCTCCCGACGCTGCGTTACATCGCCCTCGTCGTGGCCCACACCACCGCCGCCCCCGGCCGCCGCCTCCGCATCGACTGTGATCGGCCGAACCCCGACAGCGAGGATCTATCTCCCGATCGAACAGGTGGGGGAGTCCATCATCACCTGGGGCGACCAGCGGCGCATCACCGGATCTAAGGTGCAGGAGTAGACGGGACCAAAGCGTGCGCTCGCTGTGTGCCGCGCGTTCTCTCTGACGGCTCGTCCCGCTGCGCCAGCCCTGACCCGACCAGGAGCGCGCCAT
>DASSME010000052.1:0-19006 GCA_035689035.1 Longimicrobium sp.
CGCACGCCGACTTCGTGAGGTTGTTGCAGCGAAGCAGGGAATTCATTCGCCCCTCCCTGACGGACGCCAAACGAAAGCCGCCGCCCTCGATGCACCGGGGCGGCGGCTTTGTTTCGTGTGGCGAGGTGATCACCGGCTCGGGATCACCAGGCGCTGGCCGATCTGGAGCTTGGAGCTGCGCAGGTCGTTGGCGTCCTTGAGCTTGGACACGCTCACGCCGGTGCGGCGCGAGATGCCGGTCAGCGTGTCGCCCTGGCGCACGCGGTAGGTGGAGCGGCCCGAGGCGGCGGCGCGGCGCGTGGATGGCTTGCCGTCGCCATCGTCACGGTTGGCCAGGTAGCGCCGGTACTGCGCGGGGAACACCGCTACGTGGAAGTGCGGGGGATGGTGCTCCTCGGTGGCCTCGATCACCCCCTCGCCTTCGATGTCGATCAGCGTCTGCCGCAGCCAGCGCAGGCAGCTCCCCCGCGACGGCTTGCGCAGGTCCACCGCGATCCCGGCGGGGTGCACCGATTCGGTCACCGAGTTGCGCAGCCGGACCGAGCGGGGGCGCGTGGCGCTGGTCACCACCAGCCGCTCGCCGCACGCGTCGCGGTACTGCGCCGCCAGCCGCTGCACGAAGGTGCGCGTGGTGGGAAGCGCGTACGGATACGAGGTGGAGGCCAGGCGGTAGTTGGAGTTGCCGCTCAGGCGCACCAGGTCGCCCTCGGCCGCCGCGCTGCGCACGCCGCGCCCCGAGCGGTAGAAGGTGAGGTCCTGCTCCTTCGCCTTGTTGTACATGCGCTCCACGCTGCCGCGCGAGCCGCGCAGCGTTTGCGCCTGCGCGCCCCCCGCCAGCAGCACCACGGCCGCCAGCGCGGCGGGAGCGATCCGGAATTTCGGCATCGGTGAATTCAGATGGGCAGATCCGGAAGTGATGGCGCGGCCGCGCACCTGCAATCCGCACGCCCGCGCGCGAGCCGCCGCGCAAGACTACACCGGATCGCGGGCGGGGTTTCGGTTTCCGCGACGAACACCTGTGCATGCCACGGGTTCCCAAGGGCGATTGAAATCGCTGCAACGACTACACGAAGTCCGCCTTCGCGGACTACTGCTTCTCGCCCCGCCGATGCGTCGGAGCACGGAAGAAGCCTCGGCCGCGCCGCCGTAGTCCCCAGCGAGCTTGTACCGCGCACCAGAACCGCGGCCACGCGGAAGCCAGTAGTCCGCGAAGGCGGACTTCGTGTGGTCGTTGCCGCGGATTCATCCGCCCGACCCAACCGGAGGGCTCGTGTCCCAACCCATCCGTTCACCACCTAACCCGTTGCAGGCACACTATATGCGAGATCGCCCGGACTCGCTGAAGGGGACCTCGGCAACGAGCAAGGGAGGGAAAAATGGGGGCGAAGCGGCCTTTCATCTACCTGGCGATCTGCGGGGCGCTGCTGGGCGGCGCGACGGCGTGCAGCGGCGGGGGCTCGCCCACCGGCGCCACGGCCATGCAGGTGCCGGACTCACCTTCGCCGCGTGACACCTCCGCGATGATTCCGCCCAGCCCGCTCGGCGGCAATCACTGACGGCAAACAGGTGCGTGAGTGCGTGAGTGCGCCAGTGCGTTCGGTCTCCGGACAGGCCGCCGCAGCCGCGCGAAATCCAACGCACTCACGCACTGGCGCACTGGCGCACCCGTTCGCAGTTACTCCCGCGTAAGCCCCAGCTGCCGCAGCTTCTTCTGCAGGCTCTGGCGGTGCAGGCCCAGCGCGCGCGCCGCCGCGCTTACCGTCCCGTGGCGCTCGAGGGCCGCCTGGAGGTAGGCGCGCTCGAAGGCGTCCACCGCGCGCTCGCGCGCCTCGGCGAAGGGCAGGTCGGCGAGCGCGGCGTCCACCGGGCGGAGCGGGGCGGCGCTGGCCAGCAGCTGCGGCGGCAGGTCGCCCGCCTCGATCTCTTCTCCCTCGGCCAGCACCACCGCCCGCTCGATCGCGTTGCGCAGCTCGCGCACGTTCCCCGGCCAGTCGTACGCCAGCAGCGCCCGCCGCGCGCCCTCGCCCAGGCCGCGGACGGGCCGCCCGTGCCGCGCCGCCATCTCGGTCAGGAAGTGCAGGGCGATGGCGGGGACGTCCGGGCGGCGCTCCCGGAGCGGGGGTAGGTGGAGGGCGATCACCCGCAAGCGGTAGAGCAGGTCTTCGCGGAAGCCGCCGTCCGCGCCCACCATCCGGTCCAGCGGGCGGTTGGTGGCGGCGACCACGCGGACGGCGACGGCGACGGGCTTCGTCGAGCCGACGCGGGTGATCTGCCGCTCCTCGAGCGCGCGGAGGAGCTTGGCCTGCGCGGGGGCGGCCAGGTCGCCCACCTCGTCCAGGAAGAGGGTGCCGCCGTCCGCGGCCTCGAACAGTCCCTCGCGGTCGCGGTCGGCGCCGGTGAAGGCGCCGCGCACGTGGCCGAAGAGCTCGCTCTCGACCAGGTCGCCCGGGAGCGCCGAGCAGTTGAGGGCGACGAACGGCCCGGAGCGGCGACGGCTCTCGGCGTGGAGCGCGCGGGCGACCACCTCCTTGCCGGTGCCGCTCTCGCCGGTGATCAGCACGGTTGCGTCGGTGGGGCCGGCGCGGCGGATCACCTTCACCACCTCGCGGATCGCCGGGCTGTCGCCGATCAGGCCGCGGAACTCGCCGGCCAGCTCCTCGCGCAGGCGGACGTTCTCGGCGCGCAGCGCCAGCACCTCGCGCGCGCGGCGCACCAGCGCGCGGACCTCCTCGTTGTCGAACGGCTTGGGGACGTAGTCGTACGCGCCGTTCTTGAGCGCGCGCACCGCCGTCCGCTCGTCGCCGTGCGCGGTGACGAGCACGAACAGCGCGTGCGGATGGCGGGCGCGCACCTCGTCCAGCAGCTGCAGGCCGTCCATCGCGGGCATGGTGAGGTCGCTCAGCACCAGGTCGGCCGGCGCCTCGTCGAGCATCGCGAGCGCGGCGGGCGCGTGCGGCGCCTCGCGGACGTCGTGTCCCTCCTCGCCCAGCAATTCGGCGAGCGAGAAGCGGATCGACGGCTCGTCGTCCACCACCAGGATCTTCATGTGGATGCGCCGCCGGCGGGAACGATTCGCTGCGATGGTTCGCCCGCCATTCGCCTGCCTCCCAAACCGGCGGCTGAAGCCGCGGCAACAACCACGAAAAGCCTCGCAAACCGCGCGAGGCTCCAACCGCGTCCGACGGGACCAGCGTGCGCGCCTCGGAGTGTCGGCTGCACCGAAGGCTGTAGTCCGCGAAGGCGGACTTCGTGTTGTCGTTGCAGCGAATTCATTCGCCCCCCCAGGCTTCCGAGGCCACCTCACCGGCTGCCACCACCCGGATCTTCACGGCCGCGCCCCTCCCGTCGTGGATGCCCGGGGCGTGACGCCGAGGATGCCGACGTACTCGCCGTCGCGGTCCACCTTCTCGCTGGGGACGCGCAGGCCGCTGATGGTGCCGTCCAGGTAGAGCGCGTCGGGGCAGCGCAGCTCGTCGCGGATGAACAGCGCCAACTCGCGGATCGACACGCCCTCGGGCGCCAGCACCAGCGCGATCCGCTTCGGCGAGCAGACGGCGACGGCGTTGCGCGCGACCGTAGGGTTCCCGAGCAGGCGGTGGGGGACGTTGCGCAGCAGCAGCAGGGGCCCGCTCTGCGTGGCCTCGCGCATGTGATCGACCGCGAGCGCGGCGCCCTGCGTGTCACGGACGTGCGCCGTTCCGTCCCGGGCGATGTAGAAGACGCCGTTGGGGATGGCGAAGAAGTTCCCCTCGGCCTCGCCCGGCGGCGGGGTGGACGAGCGGTTGATGGGGCGCAGCACCCGGCCGCGCTCCACGTGCAGCCCCGCCGGCTCGCGGGTGCGGTAGAAGATCCCGGCGTTCGTCGCCGCCAGCAGCTTTTCGCCGCGTCCGGACAGCCACCGTTCCAGCGCGGCCAGGCTGCCGAACGGCTGCCCCCGATCATCCTTCCAGAACAGCCGCACCTCCGCGCGGTCCAGGTCGACGCGCACCACCTGGTACAGCCGGCCGCGCACCCGGAGCTGCTGGTAGCGGATGCCGTCGCTCCCCTGCCCCGCCACGCACGAAGGCGCCACCGCAAGCACAAGCGCCGCGAGCGCCAGCCGCGGGAGGATGCCGCGCCTCACTTCGCCCCCCGCAGCGCCGCCAGGATCAGCGCGGTGCGGCGGACGCGGGAGATGCGGGGGAAGACGTACCGCAGCGCCAGCATGTGCGCCTCTTCGGTGAAGGTGGTGGTGGCGTCTTCGGCGATCACCAGCGCGTAGTTGCGCTCCCAGGCGTCGCGCGCGGTCGATTCCACCCCGTAGTTCGTGGCGATCCCGCCCAGCACGATCGTTTTGATTCCCCGCCGCCGCAGCTGCAGGTCCAGCTCGGTGCCGTAGAAGGCGCCCCACTGGTGCTTGGTGATGATGACGTCCCCCGCCTTCGGCCCCAGCTCCGGAACGATGTCGGACCAGTCCGGCGACGGCTTCTGCGGCGGCGGCACCTCGTCGCGCGGCGGGTTGAGCACGTCGCGCATATCCGCCGAAAAGGCGACGCGCACGAGCACCACGAGCCCGCCCGCCGCCCGGAACGCGTCCGCCAGCTTCACCGCGTTCGCCACCACCGCGGCCGAGGTGTGCGGCGCCGTCTCGCGCCAGACGATCCCCTTCTGCAGGTCGATCAGCACCAGCGCGGTGGTGGCGGGGTCCAGCCTGAATGGTTCGTCAGCCATCTCGGTAGCTTCGCGGAATCTGGCCCCGGAGTTTTCGGCCTCGAGCCGCGGATCCGACGGCGCGCCCGCCGGCCTCGCGGGCTTGCCCAACCCGACGCGGTCGATGCGCGTCATGCGGGGATCGCGTGCCCGTACAGGAAAAAGCTGGCCGTGCCCTTCACCTCGGCGCGCCAGCCGATGTCCGCCAGCTTCGCGGCGAGGTCCGCCGGGTGGTAGAACACCTTGTAGATGTTGAAGCGCCGGCCGTCGTTCAGCTTGCGCTCCAGCACCACGTCGTCGTCCGGCAGCACGTGGTCCTTCGCGGTCGAATCCACCGTCCGCAGCGAATCGACGAAGAACGCGCGGCCGCCGGGCTTCAGCGCGCCGCGCACCATCTCCCAGAAGTCCCCGAAACGCTCCGGCGGCACGTGCGACAGCCAGAACGAGAAGAACACCACGTCGTACGCGGCGGGCTCAGGCGTCCACTGGAAGAGGTCGGCCTGCACGCGGCGCACCTTCTCGTCCCCCACGCGGATGCGGTTCAGCTCCAGCACCTCGGACGACGCGTCCACCGCGGTGATCTCGTCCGCCCAGCGCACGAGCTGCTCGGTCCACCAGCCCGTGCCGCACGCCAGCTCCAGCACGCGCCCGGCCGGGTTGAAGCGCTCCAGCGCCGCGCGCACCTCATCCACCTCGGCCCACCACTGTGCCCGGTGCTCGGGGCCGCGGTCGTACCGCCCCTCGCGCAGGAACCACTCGTCGTACTCGCCGGCGCGGGCGCGGTAATACTCCTTCTGCTGCTCGATCAGGTCGTTGGTATCGGCGGGCATAATATAAGAGCGATGCGGGTTGGGGTGATCGGGTCGGCCTCGTGGAAGGCAGCTCGATCCGCGGCAAAATCTGCGGAGGGCCATCTTCTCCCGGATGCTATTTATTGACAGGATGTGTGTTCCGCACCTATGTCCTGACAAGGGTGATCATCGCCATTTATTCAATGGAGGGGATGCGGATGCGTAAGCTGAGGCTGGACATCGATTCGCTCGTCGTGCAGACGTTCAAGACCGCCGAGGCCGCCGAGAAGCAAGGCACCGTGCAGGCGCACGACTCGGAGGAAACGACGACTGCCGGACCGTGGTTCTGCGAGTTTGTGTGCGGTAGCGATGAACGTACCTGCCAACTGAACCTGTCCTGCGGGCAGGGTGATTGTTGATGCGACTACCGGTGTAAGTTCCGGGTCGGGACGCGCAGGCGGAACTCTGCGCCCCCGTCCGCCGCGTTCGTCGCCTCGACGGTCCACTCGTGCTCACGGGCAAGGCGGCGGACCACGGCCAGGCCCAGCCCGGTGCCGTTGGAGCCGCTATAGAAGGGCTCCCAGATCCGCTCCAGCTCGTCCGCCGCGATGCCGGCGCCGTGGTCGCGGACGGTGATCGCGGCGCCGCCCCCGGCCGGGGCGGCGCGGAGCTCGACGGCGGTGCCCTCGGGGGCGTGGGCGAGGGCGTTCAGCAGCAGGTTGAGCAGCGCCTGCGCCAGCGGCTCGCGCGCGGCGTGCGCGGCGGTGCCGTCGGCATCGAGGACGAGCCGCACGCGCGCCTTCTCCGCGCGGCTGCCGACGAGGAGGGCCAGGTCGTCGAAGAGCGGGGCCAGCGGCGTGGTCGCATCCCCCACGGCCGTCCGCGGCGCGCGCCGGGCGATGCCGAGCAGGTTGGCCACCAGCCGCTCGACCCGGCCCACCTCCTCCAGGATCACGCCGGCGTAGCGGCGGCGCTTGGCCTCTTCCACGTCGTCCTCGGCCAGGCGCTGGGCCAGCGAGCGCACGCCGGTGAGCGGGTTGCGGATCTCGTGCGCCAGGCTCGCCGCCAGCTCGCCCACCACGGCCAGCCGCTCCTGCTCGGCCGCGGCGGCGGCGATCTCGCCGGTGCGCGCGGCGCGCACCTCGATGTCGTAGAAGCGCAGCCGGGCCACGCCGATGAACACCAGCGCCTGGATCCACACCATCAGCAGCGGCATCAGGTACACGTGGGTGGCGCCCCTGGTCAGCACCCCGCCGATCATCCCGATCGGCATCACCAGCATCATCAGCCCCAGGATCACCCGCGCCGCGCGGCGCTGCCGGGCGGTGGCGCCGATCGTCCGCATCCGCCGGGTCATCCCCCGCACCAGCAGGACGGTGGCGATGCTCCACGCGCCCCCGTTCCAGGCGTTCAGCACCCACTCGGCGTAGTGGCGGTTCAGCGACGCCTGGTCCACCGGCAGCAGCGCCAGGGCCAGGGCGATGGCGCCCGCCGCGGCCCACGGCTTCTTCCACACCTCGGCCATGGAGAAGGCCAGGAACAACCCCGGCGCCATGTGCACCGCGCCGCTGACCAGGGGACCCATCCGCGCCCAGTCGCCGGTGGCGTACCCCCACCCCTGCGTCCCCAGCCAGGTGCCGATGGAGAGCTGGAACGCCGCGAACCAGCGGGCACCGGTGCTGCGCGGGTTGAACAGCAGCAGCAGCGACGACCCGAACAGCGTGACGCCCAGGGCGAAGAAGGCGACCGCCGCGGCAGCCGGGTTCATTTGAAGGTGAGCCCCATCCCGAGGATGATGGTGCGGTTGGCGAAGAAGGCGGGAACGGCGCGCCGCCCGGTGTAGCCCGGGCCGTAGGTATAGGCCTGCACGTTGGTCCTGTCCAGCAGGTTCAGCATCTCCAGGTAGAGCACGCCCACGCTCCCGTTCATCGGCAGGTAGCGCATCACCCGCGCGTCCAGCCGCGAGTAGGCGGGCATCCGGTCGCCGTTCGGCGCGCCGTACATCGCCCGGCCCAGCGAATCCGCCCCGAGGACGGGGGTGAAGGGGCGCCCGCTGCCCAGCCGCAGCGTGCTGCCGACTTCGAAGGCGTACGGCAGCGTAAGCCGCGCGACGCCGGTGAGCGTGTGCGTCACGTCCACGCTGGACGGGGCCTCGCGGCCGTCGGCCAGCTTCACGGTGCCGTCGAGATACGAGTAGGTGATCCAGCCGTTCAGCACCTTCTGGTGGCTCCAGCGCACGATCGCGTCCATCCCCATCGCCCGGCCGTCGGCGATGCGCGGGCCATCGCCGCGATCGACGTAATCGTCGTAGTCCTTCACGAACGCCTCCACCTTCACGCTCGGCTCGCCGCCGTGCTCCGCGCCGAGGGTGGCGTGGCGGGCGACGGTGGGGATGCCGCCGGGCGAGCCCGCGTCCGGCAGCTGGTACCTGGTGCGCCAGCGGCCCTGGTGGAACACGCCGCCGCCGGCCCGCAGCGTCCACCCCGCCGGCGCGCGGAAGGCCACCGCCACCCGCGGGTCCATCGTCCACGCATCCTCGCCCGGCAGCCGGTCCGCGCGCACGCCGCCGATCACCGCGAAGCGGCCGCCCAGCTGCCGCTCGGCCTCCACGTAGCCGCCCACGTGCGAAGCGTCCGCCAGCGACTCCGTCGACGAGGACGGCGACCCCGGCGCGAGTTGGTCCGTCGTCGGAACGCTCCCTTCCTCGCGTGCGTCCATCCATGCGCCTTCGACGCCCGCGCGGATGCGGCCGCCGCTGCCCCAGGCGACGTCGCCCTCCCAGCGGCCGCGGACGGCGCGGTCGGTGCGGTCGCGGTCCAGCACGCCGTAGGCGTAGCCGGTGGTGCGGCTGGTGAACGACAGCGACCCGCGCATCCCCCGCGCGCCGTCCATGCTCACCGTGCGGCCGCTGAGGGCGGCCAGGCGGTTCATCCCCCGGCTGTGGAAGGGCCCCGTCCACCCGTAGTAGTCCACGTCGCGGGCGGACTGGTCGCCGTCCGCCATGGCCACGAGCTTGAGCTGCGTGCCGGCGCGCGGCTCCCACACGGCGCCGGCGATCCCCTCGATCGCCGTGGGCGCCTGGCTGAACTCGCCGCCGCGGCCGTGCATGGCCAGCATCAGCGCGGCGTCGGTGCCGCGGACGCTGGCCCAGGCGCCCGCGCGGCGGCCGGCGGGGAGGGTGCCGTTCACGCCCAGCTGCACGGTGTTCCCCATCACGTTCACGCGCCGCTCGATCGGGCGGCCGTTGGTCTCCAGGTCCAGCACGCCGCTCAGCGCGTCGCCGTAGCGCACCGAGAAGCCGCCGCTGCTGAAGTACGCGTTCTTCAGCACCTGGCTGTCGAGGATGCCGAACACCGCGCCGTTCAGGTTCTCGTAGCGGCCGGGGTAGACGAGCCGCGCCCCGTCGACGAAGACCGGCGCCTCGGACGGGTCGCCGCCGCGCACGTAGAGGTCGCTGCCGTCACCGGCGCGGGTGGCGCCGGGCATGGTCTGGAAGCTCTGCATCACGTCGGCGCTGCCGCCGGGCGTGGTCAGCACGTCGATGCGGCGCAGCGCCACCTGGCTGCGCGTGTCGTCCAGCCGGTTGCCCCCGTCCGCCACGATCGGCGCCATCACCAGCGCATTGGAGCGGTTGGCGGCCGCCGCGGTGACCACGCCGCCGGGGCGCGAAGCGGAAGGGGCGGCTTGCGCCGCCCCTCCGCTGATGGGCTGGGGAGCCGGCCCGCCGCTCAGCCTCTGCTGGAAGCGCGCGTCGGCGGGAAAGAGCCGGGCGCCGCGCTGCCAGATCGCCTGCGCGTCCGCATCCCGGTTGGTGCGCTTGTAAAGATCGCCGAGATACAGGTACGGCAGGGCGAAGCGCGGGCTGTCGGCGCGGTCGTGCTGCTGGGCGACCAGCGTCTCCAGGTGGCGGATGGCGTCGGGGGTGCGGCCCAGGAACGCCGGCGTGTAGAAGTGGTTCATCGCCAGGGTGAAGCGCGCCTCCCAGCTGGTGCTGTCGATCTGCAGCGCCTGCTCGAGCAGCTCGTTCGCCTGCCCGATCAGCACGCCCTTCTGCATCATCTCGGCGAAGGGGATGCGGCAGCGGCTGGCCACGTTAGCCAGCCCGATGCGCGGCGCCACGTCGTTCGGCGCGGCCTTCATCCACTGCCCGTAGAGCGTTTCGGCGCGATCCGCGGCGGCCAGCGCGGGCACCTCGTTCTTCGCCTCGGCCGCGGCCATGCACTGCTGCAGCGCGGCGGCCGCGTCGGCGTGGGGATCGGCCTGCGCCGCGGCGATGCGTACGGCGCCGAGCAGGGCCGCGGCGGTCGCGAGGGTGGTTCGGTAGATGGACATCGGATGGGTCTCCGGTTGATCGGGTTCGGTGCCACCTGTCCGGTGACGCCACCCCTCAAGGCAACCGGGGGACCGCGCGTGCCCGATTCGTAAGTCGTTGATAATTAACTAGATACGATTTATACCACCGCGTCCGGGGTGCAGCCGGACGGCGACAGGTGCAGCCGCGCGGCTGCACCCCGCGTGCAATCTCGCGGCTGCATCGAGGGGTCGGCTGGAAGGAACAGCCACGGAGACCGGGCGCCGGCCGAGCCCCGTCTGGCCCCCTCCCCCCGGCCCCCTCCCCGCGCTCCGCGGGGGAGGGGGAGAGGTCTGCGCGTGCAGGCAGGCTTGGATGCGGGGACGTTTTGCTGTGCTCGTTCACATCGACGCTTGTGACGGGTACTGAAACGTCCCCCAAAAGCTCCCCCCTCCCCCGCGAAGCGCGGGGAAGGGTGGGGGAGGGGGCCAGCCGCGGCCGCGCCGGAGCTCGTAACGCGCAGCGATGCACCGTTCCCCGCCTGTCCGTAAAATCCCGTCTCGCATTGCCCAGGGGTTGCCTTGGCCCGCTTCCCACAACATCGTTCTGTCATGAACGATTGCATGGAAAGCACGATGCAGGGCTTGCTGCCGCTGCTGCTGCGGGCGCGGGCGGCGGTGGCCGAGCACGTGGAGCACCGGCTGGAGCCGTGGAGCCTGTCGCTGGCCAAGCTCCGCGCGCTCGAGCAGCTCGCCGCCGAGCCCGAGGGGCTGCCGCTGGGCCAGCTCGCCGAGCGCCTGTGCTGCGTGAAGAGCAACGTCACCCAGCTGGTGGACCGGCTGGAGGCCGACGGCTACGTGCGGCGCCTGCCCAAGGCCAGCGACCGGCGCTGCGTGGTGGCCCGCATCACCGGCGCCGGCCGCGAGCGCTTCGAGAGCGCCGTGGTCGCGCGAGACGAGGCCGAGCGCGAGGTGCTGGAGCGCCTGAACGACGACGATCGCGAGCGGCTGGTGACGCTGCTCGAACGGCTGACCGGGGAGCAGGGCTGATGGGATACGGCCTGCACCCCGACGCTTTCATGGACGACGACCCCGGCGACCTGGATGCCGGCTTTCCCCTCGGCGACGGCACGGCCGACTGCGGCGCCACCGTCGAGTGCCCCTACTGCGGCGAGCCGGTGGAGATCGTGCTGGACCCCGGCAGCGGCACCCGCCAGGAGTACGTGGAGGACTGCGAGGTCTGCTGCCGCCCCTGGCAGGTCTCCGTCGCCTACGCGGACGATGGATCGGCCGAGGTGGACGTCACCGCCGCGGACGACCCGGACTGAACTGCGGTGCTGAGTGCGGGGTGCGGGGTGCGGAGTGCGGGGTGCGAGATGCGGGACAGTGGTCGAATCGGAGCGGGGGAGCGGCATGCATGCTGCTCCCCCTCGTACGTTGTGTGTGTAACAGCGTCGGGCCGACTCGCTCGCCGGTGATGCACACGGACGCCGATTTGCTTACGTTGGCGTGGGGCGGGGATCGTCGCGGCCGCGGCTGGCCCCCTCCCCGGCCCTCTCCCCCGCTCCGCGGGGGAGAGGGAGAACTGCTTTCGGGAGATGGTTCGGCCCGAGCAGATGGTTGCGGCGCGCACAGATGCTCGCGTGCAGTCCGCGCAGGCGGACTTCGTGCCGTTGTTGCCGCGAAGCCGCGAATTCATTCGCCCGGGTCCGGCCAGGCCCCGGATCGATGGCGGCCGGGTAGCACCAGCGATCGCGTGGGAGTCCGCGCAGGCGGACTTTGGGCCGTTGTTGCCGCGGATTCATCCGCCCGGGATGGGGGGAACGCCGAGCCCCGGGCCAATGGCTGCCGCTGGAATCGTGGCTGCGTGTGCAACCCGCGAAGGCGGATTTCGCGAAGTTTCAGCGGCGGGTTTCAACCCGCCGTCCTGGGTTGTCGAACCGAACAGAGGACAGGGACGGGAGGAGACCGAATGATCCGCCTGCTGGTGATCCGCCATGGCGACGCGGGCGACCGCGAGGAGTTCGCGTTCACGGGGCGGCCCGATTCCGAGCGCCCGCTCACGCGCGAGGGCCGCGTGAAGATGCGCCGCGCCGCCAACGGCCTGAAAAGCGTCTCGCCCGACCTGGACCTGGTCGCCACCTCGCCGCTGGCGCGCGCGGTGCAGACCGCCGAGATCGTGGCCGACATCTACGGCGGCGTGCACCTCACCACCGTCGACCAGCTCGCCCCCGAGCACGCGCCCGACGACCTCCTCCCCTGGCTGCGCGGCCACGAGCCCGACACCACCATCGCCGTCGTCGGCCACGAGCCGCACCTGGGGTTCCTGGTCGGCTGGCTGCTCACCGGCCGCCACGAGAGCTTCGTGGAGCTCAAGAAGGGCGGCGCGGTGCTGCTGGAGTTCGACGACCCGCCCACCGCCGGCGGCGCGACCCTGCTGTGGGCCCTCCCCCCCGGCCACCTGCGCAAGCTGCGCAAGGCGCGGTGAAACCCGCCGCCGGCCTGCTGGACCTTCCCGCCGACCGCGCCGCGCGGCGGCTGGCGCTCGCCTTCCTGGACGGCGCGGCCGCCAGCCACGCGCGCCTGGAGCAGGGCGCCGACGACGAGGCGCTGCACGACTTCCGCGTCGCCCTCCGCCGCCTGCGCAGCACCGTGCGCGCCTACGACGAACACCTGCGCGGCAGCGTGGACAAGAAGGACCGCCGCCGCCTCTCCGCGCTGGCCGACGCGACGTCGGCGGCGCGCGATCTGGAGGTGCACGCCGCCTGGGTCTCCAGTCGCATCGACGGGCTGCCCGGCCACGACCGCCCCGGCGCCGAGCGCTCGCTGGGCGACCTGCGCGCCGAGAAGGAGAAGGTGGACGCGGAGGTGCGGCGCGAGGTGGCGAAGGACTTCGGCAAGCTGCGCTGGCGCCTGTCCAGGCAGCTGCGCTACTACCGCGTGAAAGTCGACGTCGACCAGCCCGAGGGCGGCCCGCGCATGTCCGCCGTCCTCGCCCGCCTGGCCGCCGACGCAGCCGAACAGCTGGAGCGCCGCCTCGACCGGGTCGGGGACATCGACGACCAGGACGAGGCGCACCGCGCGCGCATCGCCGCCAAGCGCCTGCGCTACCTGGTCGAGCCCTTCGCGGCCGAGCTCCCGGGCGCGGCCGACGTCGTCAAGCGACTCAAGCGCCTGCAGGACGCGCTCGGCGAGATGCACGACGCCGACGTCCTCCTGGCCCGCCTCCCCGACCCCGGCAACGGCAAGGATCGCGGCGGCGCGGACGACGACGGCGGCCACCACGAGGGCGACGACGGCGGCGGTCATGCGGACGAGCACGACGCCGGCGTCCGCGCGCTGCGGGCGGCGCTCGAGGAGGAGCGCGCGACCCGGTTCGCCGCGGTGGAGATGGACTGGCTGCACGGCGCGGGCGAGGGCTTCTTCGCCGCCGTCCGCGCGGTGGCCGATGCGGCGCGCACCCGCGGCGAGCCCGACCGCGAGATCGAGCGCAAGTACCTGCTCAAGCGGATGCCGGCGATCCGGCACCTTCCCGTGCGCATCCAGGAGCTGGACCAGGGGTACCTCCCCGGCGAGCGGCTGGCCGAGCGCATCCGCCGGGTGCGCGAGGGCGGCGAGGTGCACTACTACCGCACGGTCAAGCTGGGCCGCGGCATCAGCCGCACCGAGGTGGAAGAGGAAACCACCGAGCGCATCTTCCGGAAGATGTGGCCGCTCACCCGGGGCAAGCGCGTCCGCAAGCGCCGCTACAAGGTGGATGACGGCGGCTTCACCTGGGAGATCGACCGCTTCCGCGACCGCCGCCTGGTGCTGGCCGAGGTGGAGCTTCCCTCCGAGGACGTCGATCCGCCCGTCCCCCGCTGGCTGCAGCGCGAGATGGTGCGCGAGGTGACCGACGAGAGCGAGTTCGCGAACATCAACCTGGCGAAGTAGGTACGATGGTTCGCCCAAGGAATTCCGCTGGTGGAATGAGTACGCGGGTCAACACCGCGCCGGGCGCGACCATGGAGGATGAAAGTCGAACAGCAGGCTCTCACAGAGTTCACGGAGTCCACAGAGGAACTGCGTTGTTCTCCGTGGACTCTGTGAACTCTGTGAGAGTCATGCTGTTTGGCCCCGCTCCGAAGCATGAATCATTGGCTTAGCCAAGCATATCTCACACGACGCAGGACTGCAGTGTTGATCGAGCTGAAGCGAATCCACCCGATCGTTCCCGCCGTGGCCGCGGTGATGCTGCTCGCCGCGTCACCCGCACCCGCGCAGACGCGAAGCCCCGCGCGGCGCACGGCGCGTCCCCTCGCCACCGCGCGGGCCGACACGCTGCCGCGCGACACCAGCGTGGTGATCGGGCGGCTGCCGAACGGGCTGACGTACTACGTCCGCCGCAACGCCGAGCCCCCGAAACGCGCGGAGCTCCGCCTGGTGGTGAACGCCGGGTCGATCCTGGAAGATTCGGCGCAGCGCGGGCTGGCGCACGTGGTGGAGCACATGGCCTTCAACGGCACCCGCCGCTTCGCCGGGCAGCAGCTCGTGCGCTTCCTGGAGGGCGTGGGGATGCGCTTCGGGCCCGACGTGAACGCGTACACGAGCTTCGACGAGACCGTGTACATGCTCACGCTCCCCACCGACACCGCCGGCGTGCTGGGGAAGGGGCTCGACATCCTGGAAGACTGGGCCACCGCCATCACCTTCGACACCGCCGAGGTTCGCCGCGAGCGCGGGGTGGTGATCGAGGAGTGGCGGCTGGGCCGCGGCGTGGGCGCGCGCATCCGCGACAAGCAGTTCCCCGTGCTCTTCGCCGGCAGCCGCTACGCCGGGCGCCTCCCGATCGGCGACCCCGACGTCATCCGCAACGCCCCGGTCGAGACGATCCGCCGCTTCTACCACGACTGGTACCGGCCCGACCTGATGGCCGTGGTCGCCGTGGGCGACTTCGACCCGCGGCAGGTGGAGGCGATGATCCGCGAGCGCTTCGGCCGCATCCCGCCGCGCTCGGGCGCGCCGCCGCGGACGGAGTTCGGCGTTCCCGGGCACGCCGGCACGCGCTACAACGTGGCCACGGACCGCGAGGCGACGGGCACCTCGGTCGAGGTGGTGCGCACCGTCCCCGCGCGCATCCGGCGCACGGCGGCGCTCTACCGCGAAAGCCTGGTGGAGTCGCTCGCCGCGTCGATGCTGGACCGGCGCATGAGCGACATCACCCAGCGGCCGGGCGCGCCCTTCCTGGACGTGAGCACCTACCGCGGCTCGCTGGTGCGCAGCACCGACGCGTACTTCCTTTCCGCGCGCGTCCCCGACGGCGGCGCGGCGCGCGGCCTGGCGGCGGTGCTGGCCGAGGGCGAGCGCGCCGGCCGCTTCGGCTTCACCCAGCCCGAGCTGGACCGCGCCCGCGCCGAGCTGATGCGGCAGTGGGAACAGATCTACGCGGAACGGACCAGGGAAACCTCGGCCGACTACGCCGGGCGCTACGTGGGCCACTACCTGTTCCGCGGCGCGCTCCTGTCGACCACGACCGAGTACGGGCTGAACCGCGGCCTCCTCCCCGGCATCCGGCTCCCCGAGGTGAACGCCGCCGCCCGCCGCGCCTTCGCGCCCACCGACCGCGCCATCCTGGTGGTCGCTCCGGATACCACGCCGGTGCCCACCGAGCGGCAGCTGGCCGCGCTGGTCGATTCCGCCACCCGCGCGCCGCTCACCGCCTACGCCGACACCGTCTCCAGCGCGCCGCTGCTGGACCGCGAGCCGGCGCCGGGGCGCATCGTCTCCACCACGGCGATCGCGGAGATCGGGGTGACCGAGTGGCGGCTGCAGAACGGGGTGCGCGTGGTCCTGAAGCCCACCGACTTCAAGCAGGACGAGATCCTCCTTTCCGGCCGCAGCCCCGGCGGCACCTCGCTGCTCCCCGACAGCCTGCAGCGCTACGCGCAGACCGCCAGCGCGGCGGCGGCGGTGGGGGGCGTGGGGCGGCTGAGCGTGACCGACCTGGTCAAGCGCCTGGCCGGCAAGGCGGCCAGCGTGGGGACCTCGGTGGACGACCTGGACGAAAGCGTGGGCGGCTACGCCAGCCCGCGCGACGTGGAGACCCTCTTCCAGCTCGTCTACCTCTACTTCACCCAGCCGCGGCGCGACACGGCGGCGTGGGCGGCGTACATCGAGCGCGGCCGCAACGCCATGCGCGACCGCGGCGCCAGCCCCGAGGGCGTGTACCGCGACACGCTGAATTCCGTGCTCACGCAGGGCCACGTGCGCGAGCGCCCGTTCACCGCCGCCACCTTCGACTCGCTGAGCCTGGACCGCGCGCTGGCCATCTACCGCGAGCGCTTCGCCGACGCCGGCGACTTCACCTTCTACCTGGTCGGCGCCTTCAACCCCGACTCGGTGCGGCCGTACGTGGAGCGCTACCTGGGCGCGCTCCCCTCCACCGGCCGGCACGAGACGTGGCGCGACGTGGGGGTGCGCACCCCCGAGGGCGTCGTCCAGCGCACCGTCCGCCGCGGGGTGGAGCCCAAGAGCCGCACCTCCATCGTCTTCAGCGGCCCCGCCACGGCCGACCGCAGGACCTCGGCGCTGCTGCGCACGCTGGGCGACGTGCTGGAGATCCGCCTGCGCGAGCGGCTGCGCGAGGACATGAGCGGCACCTACGGGGTGAGCGTGGGCGGCGGGGTGATCAAGGAGCCGCGCGAGGAGTTCCGCTTCTCCATCGACTTCGGCGCCGACCCGCAACGGCTGGACGAGCTCACCCGCGCCGTCTTCGCCGAGCTGGATTCGGTCAAAGCCAACGGCGTGACCGCCGACGAGCTGCAGAAGGTGCGCGAGACGCAGCGCCGCGAGACCGAGGTGGCCCACCGGGACAACAACTGGTGGCTGCGCGCGCTGATCAACTACGACGTCTACGGCTGGGACCCGCGCCTGATCCCCTCGCAGCCCCTGTCGCAGACGCTCACCTCCAATGACCTGCGCGACGCCGCCCGCCGCTACCTGGACACCGGCCGCTACGTGCAGGTGTCGCTCTACCCCGAAGCGCCGGCGCCCAGCAACGGCAGCCGGTAGATGTAGATCGAAGCGTGACTGGCCGAACCAGCGAACCCCCTCTTCCCGGCCCGGGAGAGGGGGTTCGCTCGCTGACGCCCAACCTCCGTCATGCCCGATCCGGAAGCTCAGTCGTCGTCACCGGCTCGGCGAATGGGGTCACACGGAGCAGCGGAGTGCAACGGAGCAGCGGAGAACTGCGTCGGATTCGCGGGCGGTTCTCCGCTGCTCCGCTCGTCTTGCCGGTGCAGCCGCCCTGCGCGGCCGCGGACGCGCGGGACGCCTCACCGCTCGCCTGCCAGCCGGGGGGTGCCCGCCGTACGCATTTCGTGATTATCCACACACGTTCGTTGACGAAAGGCGTTTCCCCGCCTAATGTCGGCTGTCGGAAGTTTCCCCACCCCCGGAGACAACACGGTGCCCGGCAAGATCCAGCGGGAGATCCAGCAGAACAAGCCGATCCCCTCGCTCGAGGAGGAGGCGTACCTGAACGTGCAGCGCACCGCCAACGTGCTGCTGCAGGGGCTCACCGAAGTGCTCCGCCGGCATGACCTTACGCCCACGCAGTACAACGTTCTCCGCATCCTGCGCGGCGCCGGCGACAAGGGGCTCACCGCGGGCGAGGTGGGGGATCGCATGATCACCCGGGACCCCGACGTGACCCGCCTGCTGGACCGCCTGGAGAAGCGCGGGCTGGCCGAGCGCTGGCGGTGCACGCACGACCGGCGCGTGGTGTGGACGCGCATCACCGAGGCCGGCCTGGCCGCGATCGCCCCGCTGGACGCCGAGATCGCCGACCTGCACCTGCGCCAGCTGGCGCACCTGGGCGAGGAACGCCTCACCTCCCTCGTCGCGCTGCTCGAAACGGCGCGCGAGCCCGCCTGAACGCGGTAGCACCTCCCACCCACATCGTCCTGGCGGCTGAATCCGCACGCACGCACGCCAGCCGGAAGCCTCACGACCCCCGCGTGAGGCTTGGACCGTGCGCATCCCCGGCCGCCGGCCGCCTCCAACGTCGGGGCGTCACCGGTCCAGGTGGGTGATGCCGAGGCTGAGGTGCGCGTTCCGCCACGCCCGCAGCTTGCGGATGGTGGGCACGTACGGCTCGGCGCCGTTGACAAAGTTGGACAGCCCCGTGGGGCTCATCCCCACCTCGCGCGAGGCCTGGCGCAGGCTGACGCGATCCATGTACAGGCGCAGCGTTTCACGGATCGATTCGATCTCCGCCGCGAACGCCTCGGGGTCGCGCTCGCGCAGCGTGAGCAGGCTGGTTTCGGTCTCCGACATCATCATCTCGCCCGGTAGCCATCTCCCATGTTTACTTCGCGAAAAGAGTATGCACGGGCGCCCCAGCCTTGTCAATATCGTCCAGTCCGGATGGACGTTTTAGCGTAAGATGTTGTGGTACAACAGAATAAAAAAATGGACCGCACATCGACGTACGGAAATGATTGTGTGGAGAACGGGCTCCGCTCCCCCCCGCGGCCGCCAGATCCAGCCCGCGGGGGGCTTGCGAGGCGGGCCGGCGACGCGCAGCATCCCGCGCTTCGCGATTCACGCATGGGAGCCCACTCGCATGGCCGTACCCGATTTCCCCACCGATCACCCGCTCCCCCCGCGCGAGCCGAAGCACGTTCGCACGGCCGTGCTGCTGGCGGTGTTCCTGGGGCCGCTGGGGCTGTTCTACACCTCCATCGCCGGCGGCTTCTTCTGCCTGTTCCTGCTGATCGTGCTGGGTCTGTTCACCGTGGGGATCGGCGTGATTCCCGTGTGGGGGCTCAGCGTGCTGTGGGCGTACCTGGCCGCCAGCCACTCGCACGCGGCGCACGGCGACGCAGCAGCGGAGACGGAACCCGACCGCACGACGTAGCCGCTGCGGTGGCACCGTCCGCCCGCGCGGACTTCGGATTGCGGCCCATGCAAGGCGCCCCGCCGAGACGATCGGCGGGGCGCTTCGCGTTGCGTGAGGTCCGATGATCCGCTACTCGGCGCGGAGGGCCGCCAGCGGATCGAGCCGGGCGGCGCGGCGCGCGGGGAACCAGCTCGCGGCGACGGCCGCGGCGCCGAGCACGGCGGCGACCCCGAGGTACGTGACGGGCTCGATCACGGGGATGCCGCGGAAGAAGTGCGCGACCGTCTGGCCGGTGCCCACCGCCATCATCGCCCCGAAGAGGGCGCCGGCGCGCGCCAGCCGGACGCCGCCGCCC
>DASSME010000053.1:0-7050 GCA_035689035.1 Longimicrobium sp.
GGCGGACTTCCCGCGGTTCCAGCGGCAGGGTTCAATCTGCCGAATGCGCCGATGCCGCGGGCCACAGCGGTCAACCGCGGGCGGACACCACGCGCTTGAACAGAGCCTCGTAGCGGTCCAGCATGCGCTCCAGGCTGAACTCGGCGCGGACGCGGGCGTGGCCGGCGGCGGCCAGGCGGTGCCGAAGGTCCGCGTCGGCGGCGAGACGCGTGATGGCCGAGGCCAGCGCGGGGGCGTCGCCAGCCGGGACCAGCAGGCCGTGCTCGCCGTCGCGCACCAGCTCGGGGGTGCCGCTGACGGCGGTGGCGATGACGGCGATTCCCGCGGCCATCGCCTCCTGCACCACGTTCGGCGCGCCTTCGACGAAGCTGGGGAGGACCAGCACGTCCAGCGCGCGCATCACGTTCGGCACGTCGCGGCGGTAGCCCAGCCAGTGCACGCGGGGGAGGCCGCCGAGCATCTCCCGGAGCGCCGCCTCGTCCGTGCCCTTGCCGGCGAACAGCAGGTGCGCGCGCGGGACCCGTTCCGCCACGCTCCGCCACGCCTCGGCGAGCACCTTCAACCCCTTGCGCGGCTCGAAGCTGCCCACGTAGCCGAAGCGCACCGCACCGGGCGGCAGGCCGAGCGCCACCGGCTCGGCGGCCTCGAACGGCGCGGGGTCGAGCCCGTTGTGGATCACCTCCACCCGCTCCGGCGCCAGCCACGGTGCGGACGCCAGGATCGTGCGCTTGGTCGCCCCGGCGTTGGTGACGTGCGTCACCGCGCCGCCGTACAGGATGCGTCCGCGCGGGCCGGAGGGGAGCGGCTGGTCGTTGGCGTGGCGCACGACGGCCGGGATCCCCAGCATCCGCGCGACGGGCACGGTGAGCCGCACGTCCTTCTTCATCAGCGCCAGCAGGACGTCCGGGCGGTGGCGCCGAAGGGCCTTGCGGACGCGCCAGAGCACGCGCGGCGACAGGTCCATCCCCTTCAGGATCGGCTCGAAGGGCGCCACGCCGCGCATCCGCTCCTGCAGCATGGAGCCGGGGCGGCCGTAGACGATCACCTCGTGCCCGCGGGCTTGCAGCCCCCGCGCCAGCACCTCCGTCACCCGGTGCACGCCCCCCCACGCCTTCGAGGCGTTGCTCAGAACGATCCGCATCGGGTCGTGATCCAGGTCTCCAGCCTTCCCGGCGCGCGGCATCCGCGTGATCCCGCCGCTTCGTCGGCGGTTAAAACCCGCCGCTGATCCACCCCAAGTCCGCCTTCGCGGACTCCCACGTCGAGATCCGCGTGACGAAGAAAACCCCACGGCGCCACCGAGTTCTCCCCCTCCCCCAAGGTAGTTTTTTGGGGGAGGGGGCCGGGGGGAGAGGGCCAACGCCGCGGCCACACCTCAGTCCGCCCATCCGCACCACCGCCGCGTCCGCAACCTCTCCCGGTACGGGGGAGGTGCGAGCCTGAGCGAGCGGAGGGGGCGCGGTGCCGCGGATCGCGCGCGACTTCGCCGCGCGGCACGAAGCCGCACAAGATAGCGCCTCCGCCGCCCCGCCGTCCAACCGTCGCCTGCCTGCCGTCCACCGTCCGTACGCCACGCGCGGGGTTGCGTGGCGCGGCGGGGTTCGGCTACACTCCGCGGCTATTCCGAACGCGTGCTGGAGCCTGGAGACGGCTCCGTTTCCATATCATCCCGGTACTGCCGTGAATTTCCCGCCGGTCCAGGAGCAGCTCGACGAGATCCGCCGTGACACGCTCGAGATCGTCCCCGAAGACGAGCTGGAGCGCAAGCTGGAGCGGTCGCTCAAGACGGGGACGCCGCTCGTGGTCAAGCAGGGCTTCGACCCCACGCGCCCCGACCTGCACATCGGCCACGCCGTCTCCCTGCGGAAGCTGCGCACCTTCCAGGAGCTGGGGCACGACGTGGTGTTCGTGATGGGCGGCTACACGGCCATGATCGGCGACCCCAGCGGCCGCAACGACACGCGCCCGCCGCTCACCGAGGAAGAGGTGGAGGCCAACAGCCACACCTACGCCGAGCAGATGTTCAAGGTGCTCGACCCCGCCAGGACGCGCATCGAGAACAACGCGAAGTGGCTCAAGCCGCTCACGCTCAAGGACGTCCTGAAGATCACCAGCCACTACACCGTGGCCCGGATGCTGGAGCGAGACGACTTCGAGAAGCGCTACCACAACGGCGTGCCGATCTCCATCGTGGAGTTCGTGTACCCGCTGATGCAGGCGTACGACAGCGTGGTGCTGAAGGCCGACGTGGAGCTGGGCGGCAGCGACCAGAAGTTCAACCTGCTGGTCGCGCGCACCCTGCAGCCGCACTGGGGCCAGGAGCCGCAGGTGTGCCTGCTGATGCCGCTGCTGCGCGGCACCGACGGCGTGGCCAAGATGTCGAAGAGCTACGACAACTACGTGGGCATCGCCGACGCGCCCGGGCAGATGTTCGGCCGCACCATGTCCATCCCCGACGATTTGCTCGAGGAGTGGTACCGCCTGGCGTCGGGACTGGGCGGCGCCGAGCTGGCCGGGGCGCTGGAGCAGGCGCGCACGGACCCCTACCGCGCCAAGCGAGCGCTCGGCCGCCTGATCGCCGCCACCTACCACGGCCCCGAGGCCGGCGCCCAGGCCGAAGAGGCGTTCGACGCGTTGTTCAAGCGCAAGGAGATCCCGGACGACATCCCGGCATTCGACCTCGCGGCCGACGACCCCGAGCTGGGCGGCGCGCAGGAGGGCGGGGTGCTGGTGACCAAGCTGCTCGTCCGCACCGGCCTGGTCTCGTCCGGCGCCGACGCGCAGCGCCAGATCCAGCAGGGCGCCATCAGCGTGGACGGCGAGAAGGTGACGGACCGCTTGGCGCGCATCCCCGCCCGTGGCGAGATCGTCCTGCAGCGCGGCAAGCGCCACTTCGCCCGTGTGCGGTTCGGCTGACCGTGCGCTGGAGCTCTCATCCCGGACCTCGATTCCTGATGGGCCGATGAGTGACGACGTGACGATGGAGATCGACGGCCACGTGGTCGACGTGATTCCCGGGCCGTACGTGCACGACGGGAAACCCACGGCCGCCGCGCGCGAATTCGCCGCGAAGCTGATCGGCCAGCTCGGCGAGATGCGCCGCTACGCCGCCGGGGAATTGCTGGATCTGTACAACGATACCTGGCGCGAGGGCGAAGACCCGGAGCTGGACGAGGACGAATTCTGCTCGCGTCTGACCAACCCGTCGATCACGCTGTATGACGAGGCCGGCTCGGCGGCGGTTTACTTCGACACCTCCGCGATGTTCAGCGACCACGCGATCGAGGTTTGGATCGATGGCGGCGAGATCGCCAGTGCGTCGATGGTGGGGTAGGTGGCAGGGTAGCACGGCGGGTTGAAACCTCCCGCTGGAACTGCGCGCAGTCCGCGAAGGCGCCGCGAAGGCGGACTTGGGGTTGATCAGTGGCGGGTATCAACCCGCCGCTGGCCGCCGCTGGGAGCCGGCAGCCTGTCCTTCCTCCTCCTCCTCCTCCTCCTCCTCCTCCTCCTCCTCCCGCGCCGCCACCAGCCCGCGCGCCAGCACGCCCCCGAGCGCGCGCACGTCCTCGGCGAGCTCCCGCGTAAGGCGGCCGACCACGGTGTCGCGCGGGACGGGGGTCAGCTCGGCGTTCTCCATCGCCCCGGAGCCGCGCTCCAGCCCGTCGGCCAGCCCCTCCAGCACGCGGGCGGCACCGTCGCCGAACTCCATCACGTCCGCGGCGCCTTCGGGGCGGCGGGTGGGCGCATAGCCGAGCGCGTTGGCGGCCTCGGCGGCGCGGCGGACGTAGGCGAGCGCGGCCATCCCCGCCTCGCCCGCGCGGTCGCGGCGGCCCTCCCACAGCACCAGCTGCAGCGACTCCTCGGCGTTCAGCACGGCCAGGCCCGCCGCCCGCCGCGCCGCGTCCGTCTCGGCCCGGTCGGCCGCGTGGGCGTGGCGGCGGGTGGCGACGCGCACGTACGTGGCCAGCGCGCGGACGGCGGAGGCGAGCCGGCCGCGGAACGCCAGCCCCTCCGGGGTCGGCCAGAAGACCTTCGCCGCCACCAGCGCCAGCGCGCCGCCGATCAGCGTGTTCACCATGCGGATCCCCGCCAGGTGCGGGTCGGGCGTCGACGTCTCGGCGAGCAGGACGAAGGTGGGCGTGAGCAGCGCGCTGTAGACGCCATAGTTCACCAGCAGCACCGACACGGCGGCCACGGCCAGGGCGAACACGAAGACGAGCAGCACCGCCGGGTCGTGCACCAGCGCGATGATCCCCGCCGCCACGATCCCGCCCGCCACCGTCCCGCCGATGCGCTGCACCCCCTTCACCCACGTCGCTCCTGCCGAGGGCTGCAACACGATCAGCGCGGTGAGCGTGACCCAGTAGCCGCGCTGCACGCCCAGCAGGTGCGCCAGCGCGGTGGCGATCGCCGCGGTGGCGCCCACCCGCAGCGCGTGGCGCAGCGTCACCGAGCGCGGGGTCAGGTTCTCGCGCAGCACCTCCCACACCGTCTGCCGGCTCTCGCCCTCGGCCGGGGTGATGCGGACCCGGCGGCCGCTCTCCACCCCGGCGGCGGCCTGCCACGCCAGCGTCGCCTCGTGCCGCAGGTTGGCGGCGAGCCGGTCGATCCAGCGCACGCCCTCGGCCGGGGGCTCGGCGGCGGCCCAGGGGAGCGGCGCCGGGTTGCGCTCCTTCTCCACCGCGTCCGCCAGCTCGCGGGCGAGCGACGCGATCTGGGCGGCGGACTCGCGCGCCGCTTCGATCCCCTCCGTCTGGCCGCTCCACGAAGCCGCGTCCAGCGCGCCGCCCAGCGCGGTGAGCGCGCCGAAGGTGCGGTTGGCCGTCTCGCTCAGCATCAGCAGCCGCTCGCCGCGGCCGCTCTCGCCGGCGCGGCCGCGGCGCGTCTCGGCCAGGGTGGTGCGCGCCGCCTCGAGCCCCGAGCGGAAGCGGGCGAAGTCGCGCGGCTGGGCGTGGGCGACCGAGTCCGCGTAGTCGGCCAGCGCGCGCCAGCACTCGGCCAGCGCGCCGCGGGCCGGGGCGTAGGCGCGGACGGGCCAGAGGAAGAGCGAGAGCGCCATCGCGAATGCGCTCCCCGCCAGCAGCGCCGCGCCGCGTTGCGCCACCTCGCCCAGCGAGTGCGCCGGCGCGGAGAGCGAGATGATGAAGGTGATGACCGCCGAAAGGCCTACCGTCCCCGGCGCGGCCCCGAAGGCGCGCAGAAAAGCGCCGACCGTCGCCAGCGCGAAGATGAGGGGGATGGAGAGCTGGGGCCGCCCGCTCGCCACGCCGCCCAGCATCCCCGCCACGGCGATCCCGATCGCCAACCCGCCCATGGTGCGCGCGCGGGTGGCGTAGGCGCCGCCCTTGTCGCCCAGCGCGGTGCTGAAGCCGGCCAGCCCCAGCCAGGTGGCGCCCGGGATCCCGAACGCCTGAGCGATCAGGATCGGCGCCACGGTCGCCACGCCGGCCCGCAGCCCCGCGCCCCAGTTGGGCCGCACCGCGAAGCGCGCCAGCTCGCGCGTGCGCCCGTGCACCCCGGGCGCCGCCACCAGCGGCCGCGCCTCCTCCCCTCCGTTCACGTCCCGATCCGCCACCCTCGTCTCCCTGAAAACGCCGATCCGGGGCTCTCCGCGCGGAAAGCCCCGGATCTTCTCCATCCGTCCCGTCTCGCGCAACGGCTTCACATCGTCCGTATGCTCCTACACGAGATGCCGCCGCCGGTTCGCCTGCCGCCTGAAGAACGGCATGAGCTCACGCAGAGTCAACAGAGTCAACAGAGTCAGCAGAGAACAACTCGCAGTTCCTCTGCTGACCCTGCTGACTCTGCGTGAGGCTGCTGTTGAGGTTTCGACGCCTGGTCCTCACGTCTGCTGCCGAAGGTGCGCGGTCCTTGCTTGGGCGTGCTCGTCCCCCGATCGAAACAGCCTGTGGAAGAGAGCATGGATGAACGTGGACGTATCGTGGACCTGAGCGCGGATGCCATGCGCTGCCGCGTCCGCCCGCCCGGGCCGCCCGCGCCGGTGCGCGGCGTCGCTCCGCCGGTCGCATACGATCCGCGCTTCGGCAAGGTGCTGACGCCGGGCGCGGTGCTGCTCTCGCTGTACGATCAGGGCCTGTTCACCGAGGGGCCGGTCTGGTGGCCGGCGGGCAGGATGCTGGTGTGGAGCGACATCGAGGGACGCCGCGTGTTCGGCTGGCACCCGGACGGCGCGGTGGACGTGGTGGTCGAAGCCACCGCGTTCATCAACGGCAACGCGCTGGACGCGGACGGGCGGCTGATCCACTGCGAGCACGGCCGCCGCTGCATCAGCCGCACGGACGGGAGCGGGCGAACGACCCCGCTGGTCACGCGGTTCGAGGGAAAGCGCCTGAACTCGCCCAACGACCTGGTGCTGGGCCCCGACGGCGCCACCTGGTTCACCGATCCCACCTACGGCCTGCTGAACCCGCGCCAGGGCTGCCCCGCCGCGCCCGAGCTTGACCACCGCAGCGTCTACCGCTTCCACGAACCGTCCGGCACGCTCACGCGCATGGCCGACCTGGAGATGCCGAACGGCCTCGCCTTCTCGCCCGACGGCCGCACGCTCTACGTCAGCGACACCGACCTGGGGCGGCACCACATCGTCGCCTTCACCGTCGGCGCGGACGGGGCGCTGGGCGAGCGGCGGATCTTCCGCGTGATCGAGCCGGGGCTGCCGGACGGCTTCAAGGTGGACGTGCGCGGCTGGGTGTGGACCAGCTCCGGCAGCGGCGTCCAGGTGTTCGATGCTGATGGTGAGCCGCTCGGCATCATCCCCACGCCGCAGGCCTGCACCAACCTGACGTTCGGCGGCGCGGACGGCCCACGCCTGTTCATCACCGGCGGCGGCAGCCTGTGGGCGATCGACCTGGCGGGGTGAGCTGGCGGGTGAGAGAGATGCGCTCTCCGACGCCCCGGGCGAAGGAATTCGCGGCAACAACTACACGAAGTCCGCCTTCGCGGACTACCGGCTGAGTTGCCATGGGAAGGCCGGTGCGCGGAAGCAGTTTTCCGCCACGTGTCCGGGGTCCCGAGTTTTTCCTCGCTGGG
>DASSME010000054.1:0-16594 GCA_035689035.1 Longimicrobium sp.
GCGGCGGCGCGCCCAGCTCGTCGAGCAGGGCGCGCCACGCCCCGGCGTCGCCGGCGGTGTCGCGCACGTCGGGGGCGTCGCGCTCGGCCTCCAGCCGCTGCACCACGCCGTCCACGATGCGCGTCACGCGGTCGGGCGGCACCGTCCCCTGCTCTTCCAGCGCGTCGGTGCGCGTGGTCTTGCCGCCCCGCGCGGTCTCCGCCTCGTAGCGCAGCGTCCAGATGGTGCGCCGCGCGTCGGCGGGATCGTCGGCCGTCACCACCAGGACGGCGAGGCCCGTCTCGCGCGCCGCCACCTGCCGGGGCGGAAAGATCCACACCTGCGCCACGCGCCCGGGCGGAATGCGGTCGGCCACGCCGGCCAGCGCCGCGCCGAGATGCGGGTTCTGCTTGTCGCTGGGCCTGGGCAGGGGCGGCAGCATCCGGTGCGGAGAAGAGTTGACGGGGTGATCGGCCGGCCGGCGGACAATATAGCGGACCGCGGAAGCCACCGCCGTCCGGAAAGCGAGAAGGTGCGGAGCACGGCGCCGTGACGCCGGTTCCGCACCTCCGAACCTTCGTGGCTCCGCGCCGGCCTTCAGCGTTCGCCCGTCCAGATCAGGATGGCGCCGCAGGGCGAGGTGACCTGGCCGAACTGGGGCGGGCCGTCGCGCGGGTCGGGCTCGCCCTGGGCCAGGTCGCCCAGGTATACGTCGCCCGTGTAGGTCACCGGCACCCCGTCCACGAACAGGTCGGGGACGCACGAGCCGGCGTCCAGCCCGTCGCCGGTATCGGCGGTGGGGTCGGCCAGCAGCCGGCCGCGCACCTGCGGGATCACCGGGTCGTGCACGGGGGCGGTCAGCTCCTTCACCGCCTGCGCGTGCACCTCCAGGGCGGCGAGCATCACCTGGCGGTCGTCCAGGTCGCCCAGCCCGTCGCCGTCCAGGTCGACGCCGCGGGGCCCGCGCGTGCGCGCGGTGACGGCCATCGGCGGGAGCGGCACCACGTCGGGCTCCAGCACCACTTCCAGCTCCAGCGCGTTCCCCGGCGCCACCTCCACCTCGGGCGACGCGCCGCGGCGGCCCAGCATCGCCACCTCCAGCAGGTGCGTGCCCGCGCGGGAGACCGTCAGGTGCAGCGTGCCGCGCGCGTCGCTCACGCCCACGCCCACGCCGTCCAGGCGCACCGACGCGCCGGCGAGCGGGGCGCCCGTCTCGCCGTCGGTCACGCGCAGGTCGATGGCGGCGGGGCCCTCCTGCGCGTTCGCGGGGTGCGCCCACAGCAGCGCGGCCACGGCCGCGGCGGCAAGTCGTTGCAGGGTACGGAACCGTGAAAGGATCGGCGCGTCCATGGCGTCAGCCGAGCTCCGGGAGAGTGTACCGCGGATCGGTGCAGCGGAAAGTCCTGCGGGGCTCCGTCCGCCGTCACGGGCGGAGCCGGGTGCCGGCCCAGCGTGCGCGCCGGCGGCGCGGGTGGTGGTGCTCGTGGGTGCCGTCCGGCCGTCCGCTGGACGAAATGGCACCCGCGAAGCTCGAATTTCTGTCGGTTGCGGCGCGCACGCAAGCGGCTTCACGCCGAACGGCCGCCGCCCCGATCCTCAGCCGCCGTAACAGATTTCTGCGATTTCCCACTGTCCCCGGCAGCGGACGCCGGGTGTCCTCAACCGACGGCGGCGGGGTGGCGGCTGGCGGCCTCCACCTCCACGTAATGCCGCAGGACGTGCAGAAAGTCCTGCGCGTTGGTGATCACCCCGAACGCCTGATGCGTGCCACGGTCTTTCAGCTTGCTCACCACGAACTCGCTGCTGTCCACGCAGATGGTGGTCAGCGGCCGCACCTCGCCCGAATCTTCACGGTACACGTACGAGGGCAGCATGTTTCCGGTGGCGATGGAGTGCAGCGCGGTGGCGATCATGATCACGCCGGTGGCGCGGCGGGTGTGCTCCTTCATCGCCTCCTGGCCGGCCACCACGTCGGTGATCGTATCGGGAAGCGGCCCGTCGTCTCGAATCGAGCCAGCGAGCACGAAGGGAACGCCGCTGGTGACCAGCGCGTGCATGATCCCGTTCTCGATGATCCCCTGGTCCACCGCGGCCTGGATCGACCCGGCCAGGCGCACGCGGTTGATGGCGCGCATGTGGAAGGCGTGGCCTCCTTCGACGGGCACGCCGCGGCCGTTCATCCCCAGCGTGGTGCCCAGGGTGGCTGCCTCGATGTCGTGCACGGCCACTGCGTTGCCGCCGAAGAGCACGCCCACGTAGCCGTTGCGGACGAACCAGGCCAGCGTGTCACGCCCGCGCGAGTGCAGCACCGCCGGCCCCACCACCCAGATCACGTGGCCGCCGCGCTCCTTCTCGTCCACCAGGATGCGCGCCATCTCGGGGTAGTCGGTGGGCTTTTCGCGGCTGACCTCGGACGACATGAACTTGAACTCGCCCTCGGGCCCCATGTCGGGGTCGCCCATCAGCCCGCTGGCGTGCACGTAGATCCCCTCGGCGCCGTCCTCGGCGAAGCCCATGGCCACCAGCTGGCCGCGGCGGACGTAGCGGCCCTCCAGCACGCGGGGCACTTGGTCGGGGTCCAGCACCAGCGCCGAGTCCATGCGCGGGTCGCGGGGCAGCTTCCACTCGCCGCCGACGCGCACGTAGGTGGGGAGGTTGGTGGTGCTGAAGAATCCCTCGGGCAGCACGCCGTCTGCCGGCGCGGGCGCCCAGCGGGCGTCGGGGGCGTCGGCGAAGCGCGGCTGCGAAAAGTCGGGACGGCGGTACATCAAGACCGGTCTGGTCGGGGGATCGGGAGATGGGCATCCGTGCGGCGGAACCTAGCGCCGGGACCCGCGCCGTTCAAGCGGGGCGCGCGCATCCCCCGCCCCGATCCGACACCCTGCACCGAACCGATGCATCCCGGTCACCGCGCCCACGGAGGTGGACCAGGATCCTATCGAAATCCAGGTGCTCAGCTCGTCTTTCCTCATCCGTCCCTATGACGTCATCCTGAGCCCTGAGGCCGGCCGCGACATAGCTGACTTTCGCACAACATCTTCCAGGCCGAAGGATCTATCGCCGCGTCCGAACGTGAGTCGGAAGGTCACATCAACACTCCAGCCGGATCTGGTGTCAGGTGGATCGAGCCTGCCGAAGTAGCGTGCGCTCCCGCGGCACCTCGTTCGATCAGCCGCTGGACACGCGTGACGAGCCGCGGAACGCTCTACCTGATCGAGCAGTTGGCGGTGCCGGCGATCACATGGATGTTCGTGCGCTGGGCACGAGGCTGCTACGGCGAACTGCGTCATCAGGTGGATCGAGCCTGCCCAAGCGGCCGTGCGATCCCGCTGCGCCTCGGGGGAACTGCCGCTGGACGCGCGTGACGAGGCGCGGAGTGCTCCACCTGATCGAGCAGTTGGCGGTGCCGGCGATCACATGGATGTTCGTGCGCTGGGCACGAGGCTGCTACTGCGAACTGCGTCATCGGGTGGATCGAGCCGGCCCAAGCGGCCGTGCGATCCCGCTGCACCTCGGACGGAACTGCCGCTGGACTCGCGTGACGAGGCGCGGAACGCTCTACCTGATCGAGCAGTTGGCGGTGCCGGCGATCAGAGGGATGTGCGTGCGCGGATTGGAACCGGCAGGAGCGGTGGGTGGGTCTCCAAAAAAATTTCGATCACTCAGCGCGAGCGCAGCCTGCAGCACACTCCGGCAGGACCATCGCGAGCAGGCGGCAGTGACGAGACCGCGCGGGGTTCCGGATTCGTACCCTGTGGCTAGCGGAACGAGAGGTAGATGGTCTCGGGGACGATGCCCTGGCGGCGCGTCTGGTCGGGGGCGAGGTGGAAGGCGAAATCGTCTTCGCGGACGGTGAAGCCGGCCTCGCGCAGGCGGTCCGGGAAGTCGCGGCCGTACAGCCGCAGGTGATCGGGGTGCCAGTACTCGCGCGCGCGGTCTTCCGGCGTGCGGATGGCGGGGTCCTGCAGGGTCTCGGCGCGGGTGGTGTCCAGCGGCACGCGCAGCAGCGCCCACCCGCCGGGGCGCAGAACGCGGCGCAGCTCGCGCAGGGCGGCGCGGTCGTCTTCGATGTGCTCCAGCACGTCCACCGCCAGCACCGCGTCGAAGCTGGCGTCGGGGAGCGCCTGACGGGTGATGTCCAGCTGCAGCATCGCGCGGCCGCGCTGCAGGTCGGCCGTGACGTAGTCGACCGTGGGCGCCCGGCCCAGGCGCCGCTCCAGGCAGCGCTCCGGGGCAAAGTGCAGCAGGCGGTGCGGGCGGCTGAAGAGCTCCGTGCGCTCGTGCAGGTAGCGCCACAGCAGGCGGTGGCGCTCCAGCGAGTGACAGCCCGGGCACAGCGCGTGCTCCCGCCGCACCACGTCGCCGAACGGGAGGAAGCGGGCGTACTCGTGCTCGCAGACGGGGCAGTACGCGCCCGTGCCGCGCCACCTGCGCGCACCCAGGGCGCGCCTGGCGTCGTGCAGCGCCAGGCGCGCGGCGCGGGGGACCACCGTCCTCAGTACGGCTCGGAGCATGAACACGCGGGCAGAAGGCTGGGCCGCCGGCGCCGGGCGGCGGCGGCGCGCGTGAAGGTGCCACCCGCCCCGTGCGGGCGTCAACCACGCGCGCGCGGCCGAGGCGTCTCCCGGGCGGTGGCGCACGCCCACTTTCGCGGCGCGGGCGGGGGGTGCATTATCACCGCCTTTCAGAACCACTTACGCCGGGCCAGAGGAGGCCGAGATCGCCAGCAAGTGGAGCATCGACGATTCCCGCGAGCTGTACAACATCGAGGGCTGGGGGATCGGGTACTTCGGCGTGAACGACCGGGGGCACGTCACCGTGCACCCCACCCGCGACGAGAAGCGCGGCGTCGACCTGTTCGAGTTCGCCGTCGACATGCAGGCGCAGGGGATCGGGATGCCGCTCCTGCTGCGCTTCAGCGACATCCTGCGCACCCGCGTGAAGACGCTGGCCGAGAAGTTCGGCAACGCGATCCGCGAGTTCGGCTACGAGGGGGCCTACACCACCGTGTACCCCATCAAGGTGAACCAGCAGCGGCACGTGGTGGAAGAGATCGCCGAGTACGGGCGGCCCTACGGCGTGGGGCTCGAGGTGGGAAGCAAGCCCGAGATGATGGCGGTGCTCGCCCTCACCGAGCGCGCCGACCACATCATCGTCTGCAACGGCTACAAGGACGAGGAGTACGTCCGCCTGGCGCTGATGGGGCAGCGGCTCGGCCACAAGGTCCTCATCGTGGTCGAAAAGATCAGCGAGGTGGACACCATCCTGCGCGTCGCCGGCGAGATGGAGATCGAGCCCACCATCGGCGTGCGCATCAAGCTCTCCACCGCGGGCGCGGGAAAGTGGAGCGAGAGCGCGGGGGAGAAGAGCAAGTTCGGGCTGAACCCCGCGCAGCTGGTGAAGGTGCTCGACAAGCTGGAGCAGGCGGGGAAGCTGGACATCCTCAAGCTGATCCACTTCCACCTGGGCTCGCAGATCCCCGACATCCGCAACATCAAGCTGGGGATGGCCGAGGTGGCGCGGTACTACGTGGAGCTGCGCCAGCTGGGGGTGGACGTTCAGTACGTGGACGTGGGCGGCGGGCTGGGGGTGGACTACGACGGCAGCCGCTCGGTGCGGCAGGCCAGCGTGAACTACTCCATCCAGGAGTACGCCAACGACATCGTGTACGCGCTGGCCGAGGCCTCGCGCGAGAACGAGGTCCCCATGCCGCACGTGATCAGCGAGAGCGGGCGAGCGCTCACCGCGCACCACGCGCTCCTGCTGATCAACGTGATCGACCTGGAGACGCAGGCGCCCGACCCGGTGGAGGAGACGGGCGAGGACGACCACCCGCTGGTGCTGGAGCTGGCCGCCACCCACCGCGAGGTCGATTCGCGCAACCTGCGCGAGGTGTACCACGACGCCGCCTTCGCCAAGGAGCAGACGCAGCAGCACTTCAACGCGGGGACCATGACGCTGCGCGAGCGCGCGGCGGCCGAGCGGATCTGGCTGGCGGTGATGAACCGCGTGGCCGTGCTGGCGGCGCAGGACCCCGAGGAGTACGAGGACATCCTCCCCGAGCTCGAGGCGGTGCTGATCGACCGCTACTTCTGCAACTTCTCGCTCTTCCAGAGCCTCCCCGACAGCTGGGCGATCGACCAGCTCTTCCCGATCATGCCGATCCACCGGCTGGACGAGGAGCCCACCCGCCGCGGCACGCTGCAGGACATGACCTGCGACAGCGACGGGAAGATCGACCACTTCACCGGGTGGCGGAAGGCCAAGCCCAGCCTGGAGCTGCACCCCTTCCGCCCCGAGGAGCCGTACATCCTGGGGATCTTCCTGACCGGCGCCTACCAGGAGATCCTGGGCGACCTGCACAACCTCTTCGGCGACACCAACGCGGTGCACGTGCGCCTCACCGACACCGGCTACGAGATCGACGACCTGGTGCACGGCGACACGGTCACCGAGGTGCTGAACTACGTGCAGTTCAACGCCCAGAACCTGGTGGCCACCTTCCGCCGCAAGGTGCAGAACGCCAAGCTCAAGCGCGCCGAGGCGAACACCTTCATCGCGGACTACGTGGCCGGGCTGGACGGGTATACGTATCTCGAAGAATGACGGGTGCGTGAGTGCGTGAGTGCGTGAGTGCGTGAGTGCGCCAGTGCGTTAGTGGAACGGCGGGGCCCGTGCCGGCTCCGCCGTTCCTCGTTCGCGCAACGCGATCTCCTCCGCGCTCCGTGACGCACTCCCGCACTCACGCACTCGCGCACTCGCGCACTCGCGCACTCGTTGAAACTCTGCGGCGCGCACCCCCGTATACCCCACCATCAAAGCATCTCCGGCCACGCCGGAACCGTCCCCGACCCGAGCTCCCAACCATGTCGAGCTATCGCAATCCCGGCACGGCCGCGGTCCTGAGCCTGCAGATCCCCGGTCTGGGGCAGCTGTACAACGGCAAGATCCTGCGCGCCATCTTCTGGTTCATCATCACCCCCGGCCTGTGGATCGGCACCGCGGGGTTCTTCGGCTGGGTGTGCCACGTGATCAGCGCCTGGACCGCCTACAACTACGCCAAGGCGCACCCGTACAGCGACTGAGCGGACCGGCAACCGCGCCCACGACGAAGGGGAGCACCCTCCACGGTGCTCCCCTTCGCGCGCTCTGCTCCGGCGTCGCCGCCGCAGGACGCGTCAGTGCATCCCGCCCAGCCCCATCAGCCCGGCGAACATCCCGCCGAACACCGCCGCCAGGATCGCGAAGATGAGGAAGAGGATGATGTAGGCGGGAATCGACGCCAGCATCACCTTCAGGATGAACACCACCAGCTCGCCGAACGACATGTCGACGCCGGTGATCACCACCCGGTTCGCCCCCGCCGCCCGCCCGTACGCTTCGGACATGTCCCTGTCTCCGTGAGGAAGATGTAGGTGATCCAGCAAGAATTCTCCCGATATGATCGTGGCCCGGGACGTGGAGCGGAAGGATTTCCTTCGCGTGACGCGGCCGGGCGGGGCACACGCGACGAGGGGCGCGCCTGTGGATGGGCGCGCCCCTCGTCCGTTCTCCCGCTCCGTTCCCGCGGTCAGCCCCGCAGCGCGTCGTGCACGGCGGCGATCACGGGGGGGGCGACCTTGGCCGCGGCGCCGTCCACCAGCGCGCCGGCGGCCTTCACGTGGCCGCCGCCGCCGAACTTGCGCGCCAGGCGGTTGACGTCGGCGTGGCCGTTGGAGCGGAAGGAGATCTTGGTCTTCCCCTCCTCGGTCTCGCGGAAGAGGAGGGCCACCTCGGTGCCGGCGATGGAGCGCGCGTGCTCGATCAGCCCGTCGAAGTCCTCGCCGTCGGCGTTCAGGCGCTGGGCGGTCTCGCGGGTCACGATCATCCACGCCAGCCCCACCTCCTCGTCGAACTGGAGGGTGGCCAGCGCCTCGCGCAGCAGCTCCAGGCGGCGCAGCGGCGCGGTGGCGAAGAGGCGGCGGTACACCACCTCGGGGTCGATCCCGCGGCCCAGCAGGTCGGCGGCAACGGCATGCGCTCGCGGGGTGGTGTTGCTGTAGCGGAAGCTGCCGGTGTCGCTCACCAGGGCGACGTAGGCGCCCAGCGCGGCGGCCTGCGGCACCTCGTCGCCGCTCACGGTGATCAGGTCGTACACCATCTCGCCGGTGGCGGCGGCGGTGGCGTCCTGCACGGCGGTGTCGCCCACCACCTCGCGTCCCGCCGGGTGGTGGTCCACCACCAGGGTCCGCTCGCGCGGAAGGCGCGGGGCCAGGTCGCCCACGCGCTGCGGCTCGCTGGTGTCCAGCACCAGGAACAGGTCGGCGGCGTCGATGGCGGCCTCGGCCTCGGGGGTGCCCAGCTCGGCCACCACGTCCTGCCGGTGCAGCAAGAAGCGGAAGGTCTGCGGGAACTCGGTGGGGTTCACGATGGTGGCTTCCACCCCGTTCCCCTCGAGCCACGCGGCCACCGCCGCTTCGGAGCCGCACCCGTCGCCGTCGGAGTTCACGTGCGTGGTCAGCACCACGCGCCGCGCGTTCAGCAGCCGCTGCGCCACGCGGCGCAGGGTGAACGAGCGCGAGTCGGGTACGTCCAGCAGGCCGGGTGCGTGCGGCATCGAAACCGGGGCAATCGTTGTGTTGGAAGGCTGGCGCCACGAGATGCTACGCGCCCCGCCCGCGCCGCGCAATCCGGCGGCCGTCTCGTCCGGAGCCTCGATGGTTGGGCGCCCACCGGGTTGCTTCGCCGCGGGGTGATCCGCCCACCCGGCGGGCGGCGGAACCGCAGGGTTCGGGCGTGTCCCTCCGCTGCGCTCCGGGCCGGGCTGCGCGCTGCGTAGGGCACGATACCGCCGTGCCCAACGCAGCCGGGCCACCGGCGGCGCGCCCATCACCATCCCGGACCTACGCTCCCGTCCGGCGCGCCGCCGCCGTCCCGGCCCTCCGGGCGCGCATCCCTCACGCAAACGATTTGCAATTCGGGGAACGGCGCCCCTCGCGTGTCCTTGTGCCGGGTCCGACTTTCACGAGGGCGAAGCATCCCGATGAAATCGGTCGGGGCGGACCGTGCGGAGCCGCGGGAACGGCGCGGGGCCGGTTCCCGCCGCGGAAACCCTCCGCTTCTCCGGCACTTCTCCACCCCTCCGGGTGACCCGCGGTTGCCGTTGCGGTTGTAAATCTTTTGTGATGATCGAAACCCCTCGCCCGCGCGCGGTGTCTCATCCGGCCGACCCTGGAACACGGCACACGCGCGCACGGATCCCGTGTGTCCGCGAGCGATGACGCGGAAACGTCACCCCGGCGGGACGCTCGCGCACGGGTGACGTCCCCGCGCGGAGGATGCCCGCGGGGGCGGGAAAGGGATGCCGGCGGGCCGGAGCGGAAGGGCGCGGGCGCTTGACGGAATGTGCGGAGTGCCCCAGTTTGCTTGCCTTTCCGAACCGTTACCCGTCCGTTGCACCGCGCAGGCGGTCTCCCGGCACGCCCTCCAGGCCCGTCTCCGCCCCCGCAACGCAGACGCCCGGCACGGCGCAGCACACACCGTGCAGCGGTCGGACCCCGGTTTTCCCGAACGGTCCCCAGCGTGGGACCCGCAGCGGCGCGCCGCACCCGGGCGGCGCCCGGCCACCCCCACGGAGAGCGGAGCGCCCGCCCTCTGCCCCACAGGAGACCGCATGAGCCTTTTCGCTCGCAAGTCCATCGACGAGCTGCGGCAGGACGCGTTTTCGGAAGGCGAGCACAGCCTGAAACGCGCGCTCTCGGCCACCAACCTGGTGCTGCTCGGGATCGGCGCCATCATCGGCGCCGGCATCTTCGTGCTCACCGGGAGCGCCGCGGCGAACTACGCCGGGCCGGCCATCGTGTACTCGTTCATCCTGTCGGGGCTCGGCTGCCTCTTCGCGGGGCTGTGCTACGCCGAGTTCGCGGCCATGATCCCCATCGCCGGCAGCGCGTACACCTACGGCTACGCCACGCTGGGCGAGCTGATCGCCTGGATCATCGGGTGGGACCTGATCCTGGAGTACCTGTTCGGCGCCGCCACCGTGTCCGTGGGCTGGTCGGGGTACTTCACCGCCTTCTTGGACGAGCTCGGGATCCACATCCCCAAGGCGTTCAGCAACGCGCCGCTCGACTTCAAGGAGGGGCACTTCACCTCCACCGGCGCGGTGGTCAACCTGCCGGCGTTCATCCTGGTGCTGCTGATGACCGCGCTCCTGGTGGTGGGGATCAAGGAGAGCGCGCGCTTCAACAACGTGATCGTGTACGTGAAGGTCGCCATCGTGCTGCTGGTGATCGGCTTCGGGTTCCAGTACGTGAACAAGGCCAACTGGCACCCCTTCCTCCCGCCCAACGTCCCCTGCACTGGGGGCAACACCACCAACTGCGGCTTCGGGCACTTCGGGTGGAGCGGCGTGGTGCGCGGCGCGGCGGTGGTGTTCTTCGCCTACATCGGCTTCGACGCGGTGAGCACGGCGGCGCAGGAAGCCAAGAACCCGCAGCGCGACATGCCGATCGGCATGCTGGGGTCGCTGGGCGTGTGCACCGTCCTCTACATCCTGATGTCGCTGGTGATGACCGGGATGGTGCACTACACCAAGCTGAACGTGCCCCACCCGGTGTTCGTGGCGATCGAGGCGGCGGGCCCGGCGCTGAAGTGGCTCACCTTCCTGATCAACATCGGCGCGATCGCCGGCCTGGCCAGCGTGGTGCTGGTGATGCTGATGGGGCAGCCGCGCATCTTCTACAGCATGGCGCGCGACGGGCTCCTTCCGCCGGCGTTCGGCAAGGTGCACCCGCGCTTCCGCACCCCGTACGTCACCACCATCCTCACCGGGATCGTGGCGGCGATCGTGGGCGCGCTCTTCCCGATCGGCCTGCTGGGCGAGCTGGTGTCGATCGGCACGCTGCTGGCGTTCGTGATCGTGTGCGGCGGGATCATCTACCTGCGCTACGCCGAGCCCAACCGCGAGCGGCCGTTCAAGACCCCGCTGGTGCCGATCGTCCCGATCCTGGGGATCTTGATCTGCGGCTACATGATGGCCGGCCTCCCCAAGGACACCTGGATCCGCCTGATCATCTGGATGGCGATCGGGCTGCTCATCTACTTCGTGTACAGCCGCAGCCACAGCGTGCTGCAGCGCACCGGCCACAACGTGGGGCACAACTCGTAGCCCGCCGTCCGCCGGTCCTCCCTCCCCGGGCCCGCCCACGTGGCGGGCCCGGGGCTTTTTGTAGCGCGGCGCGAAACAGGCGGGGGGACTGGCGAAACGGCGTTCTTCCTGTATCTTCACGGGCCGCGCGGCATGGGTCCGGGTCGATCCCGCCTCTGCCGCGGGTGAGTCGGGCTTCCTGTGTCGTGCGCCCCCCTCGAACCCCGGGGTGTGGGCGCACCGGGCTTTTCGCGTTTCAGCCAACGTCCATGACACCCATTGTTTACATCGCCCCCGTGCTGGGCCTGCTGGGCCTTGCGTACACCTTCGTCCGCTCGGGGTGGGTCACCCGGCAGGACCCGGGGAACGAGGCCATGCGCGAGATCGGCGGGCACATCGCCGCCGGCGCGCGGGCCTTCCTCTTCGCCGAGTACCGCGTGCTCGCCATCTTCGCGGTGATCGCCGGGATCGGCCTGTTCTTCCTGGGCTACACCAGCGAGGGGAGCAGCCCCTTCATCGTGGTGAGCTTCCTGATCGGCGCGCTCTTCTCGGTGACCGCCGGGTTCATCGGGATGAACATCGCCACCAAGGCCAACGTCCGCACCGCCAACGCCGCGCGCACCTCGCTGGCCAGGGCGCTCGACGTGTCCTTCGCCGGCGGGTCGGTGATGGGGATGGGGGTGGCGGGGCTGGCGGTGCTGGGGCTGGGCGGGCTGTTCATCGTCCTCTACCAGATGTTCGCGCGCGGCTCCAGCGCCTCGGGCCCCGACATGGCGCGCGCGCTGGAGGTGCTCACCGGCTTCTCGCTGGGCGCCGAGAGCATCGCGCTGTTCGCCCGCGTGGGCGGCGGGATCTACACCAAGGCGGCCGACGTGGGCGCCGACCTGGTGGGGAAGGTGGAAGCCGGGATCCCCGAGGACGACCCGCGCAACCCGGCCACCATCGCCGACAACGTGGGCGACAACGTGGGCGACGTGGCGGGGATGGGGGCGGACCTCTTCGGCAGCTACGTGGCCACCATCCTGGCGACGATGGTCCTCGGCCGCGAGGTGACCATCGCGTACGACCAGACCTTCCAGGGGCTGTCGGCGATCCTGCTGCCCATGGTGATCGCCGGCCTGGGGATCGTCTTCTCGCTGATCGGCATCCTGCTGGTGCGGGTGAAGGACGAGAACGGCAACGTGCAGCAGGCGCTCAACATCGGGAACTGGGCGTCGATCGTGCTCACCGGCATCGCGAGCTTCTTCGTGATCCAGTGGATGCTTCCCGGCGGCGAGATGTCGCTGAAGCGCGCGGGCTCGGAGCCGTTCACGGCCATGGGCGTGTTCGCGGCGGTGGCGATCGGGCTGGTGGTGGGCGCGCTGATGAGCCTGATCACCGAGTACTACACGGCCATGGGCCGGCGCCCGGTGCTCAGCATCGTGCGCCAGTCGTCCACCGGGAGCGCCACCAACGTGATCGGCGGGCTGGCGGTGGGGATGGAGTCGACCACGCTGCCGATCCTGGTGCTGGCGGCCGGGATCATCGGCAGCTACGAGGCGGCTGGGCTGTACGGCGTGGCGATCGCCGCGGCGGGGATGATGGCGACCACGGCCATGCAGCTGGCCATCGACGCCTTCGGCCCGATCGCCGACAACGCGGGCGGGATCGCCGAGATGAGCCACCTCCCCAAGGAGGTGCGCCAGCGCACCGACGTGCTCGACGCGGTGGGCAACACCACGGCCGCCACGGGGAAGGGCTTCGCCATCGCCAGCGCGGCGCTCACCTCGCTGGCGCTGTTCGCGGCGTTCATGGGCACCGCGCGCATCAACTCGATCGACATCTCCAACGCGCGGGTGCTGGGGGGGCTGTTCGTGGGCGCGATGATCCCCTTCATCTTCAGCTCGCTCGCGATCAGCGCGGTGGGCCGCGCGGCGATGGCGATGGTGCAGGAGGTCCGCCGCCAGTTCCGCGAGATCCCGGGGATCATGGAGGGCACCGGCAAGCCCGAGTACGAGCGCTGCGTGGCGATCAGCACCCGGGCCGCCATCCGCGAGATGATCGCGCCGGGCGCCATCGCGCTGCTGGCGCCGGTGATCGTGGGCTTCACCATGGGCCCCGAGGTGCTGGGCGGGATGCTGGCCGGCGTCACCGTGAGCGGCGTGCTGATGGCGATGTTCCAGAGCAACGCCGGCGGCGCGTGGGACAACGCCAAGAAGAGCTTCGAGAAGGGCGTGGAGATCGAGGGGCAGACGGTGTACAAGGGGAGCGACGCGCACAAGGCCGCCGTCACCGGCGACACCGTGGGCGACCCCTTCAAGGACACCTCGGGCCCGTCGATGAACATCCTGATCAAGCTGATGTCCATCGTGTCGCTGGTGATCGCCCCGCACATCGCCGTGGGCGACGCCCCCGCCGCCGAGCCGGCCGCGCTGGCCCCGGCGGGGGTGGAGACGGTGGCGGCCGCGCCGGCCCCCGCGCAGGCGCCCGTCGTCGTCGCTCGCTGACGGACGGGCCCGATCCTTCGCGATCCGGGAAAGACCCGGCCGGGAGCACCTCTCCCGGCCGGGTCTTTGGCGTTCGGGCTTCAGCCGATCAGGCGAAGGAGCCGCACCGGCAGCCCCGCCGTCATCTCGAATCCGAGCTGCAGGTGTCGGGTCACCCGGCCGATACTGGATCCGGGACCAGACTTGCCTGCAGCGGAGAAGACCGCTGCAGCGGGAACTGCGCGCGAATCCGATGCAGTTCTCCGCTGCCCCGTTGCACTCCGCTGCTCCGTGTGACCCATCCGCCCGAGCCGGTGCTACGACTGCGTTTCCGGATCCGGGATCAGACCCCGGGACCCGCCCGGGCGAAGCTGGAGGCGGGCGATGAGGTCCGCGGCGGTTGCGCCGGTCCCCTCCGCAGGCGTATATGGGTTCCCATCCCGATGGTTCCCGCTCGCGGCGTGGAGAGACGGTTGGCTGATCCGGCGATCCCCGAAGAGATCCAGCGCTTCCTGGCAGACCACGTGGCGTCGGCCGAGGAGCTCGACGCGCTGATGCTGCTGCACGCCCAGCGCGACCGCGCGTGGACGCCCGAGGCGCTGAGCCAGGCTCTCTTCTCGGTGCCGCAGTCCGCCGCGCTCACGCTGGAGCGGCTCGAGGCGAAGGGGCTGGCCGAGGCCGCGGGGGGCACGCCGCCCGCCTGGCGCTACGCCGCCACGGGCGAGGCGGACGACCGGATCGCCGCGCTGGGCGGGGTGTACCGCGCCAACCGCGCGGCGGTGATCAAGCACCTGTTCGCGCGCCGGGTAGACCCCGTGCGCTCGCTGGCCGATGCCTTCCGGCTCAGAAAGGACCGCTGAGTGGCGACTCTCGTGTACGTGCTGTGCGCGCTCACCAGCCTTGCCTGCGCGGTGCTGCTGCTGCGCGGCTACGCCCGGAACGGCGTGCGGCTGCTGCTGTGGGTGGGGCTCTGCTTCGTCGGCCTGACGCTGAACAACGTGCTGCTGGTGGTGGACGTGCGCGTGGTGCCCGACGTCGACCTTTCGCTCTGGCGCTCGCTTCCCGCGCTGGCCGGGCTGATGCTCCTGATCTACGGGCTGGTATGGGAGACGCGCTGAAGGCGGTGGTGTCGGGGGCCATGGTGATGGCCTACCTCACCGCGGGGCTGTTCTTCTTCCGCTTCTGGCGCGAGACCCGCGACCGGCTGTTCGTGGCGTTCGGCGCGGCGTTCTGCCTGCTCGCCGTCCAGCGCGCCGTGCTCAGCCTGCTGGCGTACGCCGACGGGCAGGCCACGGTCTGGCTGTACGTGCTGCGCCTGCTCGCCTTCCTGCTGATCCTGGTCGCCATCGTGGACAAGAACCGCTCGCGCTGAGCGCCGCGCGGACGGCCGAACGATCCGCCCGGACCCGCGATCATGCTGGTCCGGGCGTTTCCGTTTTCGAAGGAACGGCCGCGTGGGGGTTGTGAAGCGGTGGGGCGGGCAGGCATGATGGTGCGCGAACAGGTACCCGGTCCTGGACTGCCCGCCACGAACGCCCCCCACGGCACCCGAGCGTTCGCCGTTCGCTGCCTTCGCCCTGTCCCGTCCGAACCATGATCCGATCGATCCCGAGACTTCTCCCCGGGGTGCTCGCCCTGGCGCTCGTCGCACCGGCGCAGGCGCAGGCGCGGCGCACGGACGAGGCGCGGACGGCCGCGTACCTGGCGGCCGTGCGCGAGCGGCCGCCGCTGCTGTACGCCTTCCTGCGCGAGATGCCGAAGGGGGGCGACCTGCACAGCCACCTTTCGGGCGCCGTGTACGCCGAGAGCTTCCTGCGCTGGGCGGCGGAAGACAACCTGTGCATCAGCCGGCGTGCGCTCGCGATGGTCGGCGGCACCTGCGCCGGCGCGGAGGGCGACACCATCTCCGGCGCCGCGGCGGCGGGCGACCAGGCGCTGCACGACCAGCTGGTGGACGCGTGGTCGATGCGCAACTGGAACCCCGCGCGGATCAGTGGCCACGACCAGTTCTTCGCCACCTTCGCGCGCTTCGGCGCCGCCGACCGCCGCATCGGCGACGAGCTGGCCGAGGCGCAGGCACGCGCCGCCGACGGGGAGGTGAGCTACCTGGAGCTGATGCTGACTCCCGACGGGTCGATGGCCTCGCGGCTGGGCGCCGCGGTGCTGGGCGACGCCTTCGTTCCGGGGCGGCAGCCGGACTTCGCGGCGGCGCGGCAGGCGCTGCTCCCGCGCCTGGCGCCGGTGCTCGACTCGGCGCGCCGGGCGCTGACCCACATCGCCGCGCGGCGCGACACGGTGCTGGGGTGCGGCGCCGCGCGCGCCGGCGGCGGGTGCGGCGTGGAGGTGCGCTGGCTGTACCAGGTGGGCCGCGGCCGGCTGCCGGCGCAGGTGTTCGCGCAGATCCTCACCGGCTTCGAGCTGGCGCAGGCGGACCCGCGCGTGGTCGGCTTCAACCTGGTGATGCCCGAAGACGGGCTCGTCTCCATGCGCGACTTCACCCTGCAGATGCGCATGATCGATTACCTGCACGGGATCTATCCGCGGGTGAAGGTGGCGCTGCACGCGGGCGAGCTGTCGCCGGGGCTGGTGCCGCCCGAGGGGATGCGCTTCCACATCCGCCAGTCGGTGGAGCTGGGCCACGCCAGCCGCATCGGCCACGGGGTGGACGTGATGTTCGAGGACCGGCCGCACGAGCTGCTGCGCGAGATGGCCGAGCGCGGGGTGATGGTGGAGATCGCGCTCACCAGCAACGACGCGATCCTGGGCGTGCGCGGGCGCGACCACCCGCTGGCCGCCTACCGCCGCGCGGGCGTCCCCGTCGCGCTGGCGACGGACGACCAGGGCGTGGCGCGCTCGGAGATGCCGCGCGAGTACCAGAAGGCGGTGGAGGAGCAGGGGCTGGACTACGCCGCGCTGAAGGAGATGGCCCGCACCTCGCTCCGCCACGCCTTCGTCGAGGGCGAGGGTGTCTGGCGCGAGGGACGCGCCTTGGTGCCCGTGGCCGACTGCGCGCCCGCGGCGG
>DASSME010000055.1:0-4309 GCA_035689035.1 Longimicrobium sp.
CTGATAACCGCGGTCACCCTGGCTTTGCTGTGGAGTCTGGTTGCGAATACACAACACATCCCCGTTCTGGTGAAAATCGCGGTCTTTACCGCGCTGACCTGCCTGGTGAGCTTGCTCGTTTACGGATACGTCGTCGCGGTCCAGACCTATGACGGAAAAGCCGGGAAAAAGATCATCGGAGGTTTTCGCCTTTCCAGAGAAGCAAAACGCGCGATCGCCTCGTCCGAGGGCACGCTTACGGTTCAGAAGTTCCTCAAGAGCGTATCCTATGATCCGGACCGGGCGTGGTCCCGTCATACCCGCGCGCTGGCCAAGTCCCTGTTCTCGATCTGCTACATCGCCTTGACCAGCTGCGGAACGATCGCGCTGGCCTGCGCATCGATGATCGTGCTGTTCAGACCCAGCGAAGTCCCCGTCGAACCCTCCGACAAGAAGCCGATCCAGATTGGAATCGTGCTCACGGGCCAGATCTATTTTACGCGCGAGATCATGGCGTCCTTCACGCAAGAGCTCGATGCCATGCTGCGCCCTACGGCCTATGCCGCCAACTACGAGTTCGTGGTTGGAGAGCCCGATGCGTCACGCGATACCGCCAACCAGCGAATATTCGAGTCTCTGCTGGACAAATTTCCTCAACGCCGCGTCGATTACCTGGTGACGATCGGGACACAGGCCAGCGAGTACGCCCATACACATTACCGGGGCCGCTTCCCACTCGTGTTCGTCGCGGTCACCGATCCCGTCAAGAGCGGCCTGGTAAGGCATTTTGGACGTGATCCCACCCGCGGGAACGTCGCGGGCGTAATCTATGGCCTGCCGGTGAAAACGTATCTCCGGTTCTTCCAGGAAGCGTTTCCAGGGAAGACATTCGGGTTTGTCTACAACCCGAACTACCACCAGGACGTATATCTATTGCAGAACGTTTTGCAAGCCGCGCCCACGCTCACGCCGCCCCTCCGGGTGCGGGCGGTTGCGGTAGCCCAACCTCGCCTCAGCGAAGCGCAGCAGGACGACGCCGACATCTTCTTCGGCCGGTATTATGTAGCGGCCAACCTGGGTGAATTCGTCGAGCACAGCTCGAAGCCGTTTGTTGCGGGAGATATTTCCAACATCACCAAGGGAGCAGTCGCGTGCATCGCTCCGAGCTCGACGGAGCTTGGGATCATGACTGCAAGGCAGGTCGTGTTCCGAAACCTGGTCAACGGTGTCGCCCTGGCGGACATGCCGATCATAGGACCCACCAAACCGGTTACCGCGGTGAACCTGAGCGTGGCTCGGCACTACGGGATTTCCATATCGAAAGCAGTCATCGACCGCGCAAACAGAAGGGTCGATTGACGCAGCAAGCGCCGTGGGGAAACGTGGTCGTGAACGGCGAGTGCATGCTGGCGGGCACGGCCAACTACGCCCTGTTCGGAAAGATGTGCCGGCTTTGCCCCGACTACACCAGGCGATGGAACCGCTGGGACATGCGGGCCATCATCGGGGCCTACAAGACGATCGACCCGGACGATTCAACGCCGCCCAAGGACCTCGGCCGCCTACGACGGCACCTTCCCCACCCTCCCTGCGGCGGCCGGAAACCGCGGCAGCTGCAACGCCCGCTGCGGCCTGACGCACGGCGGCTCCTTCGACTTCTCTGGGAGCCGTACCGGCCGCGGTGATGACGAGCGCGGCTTCTCTGCGCAGCGAGCCTTGTTCACCGATCCCGCGCCTGACAACGGAGGACCTATGAGCATGGACCAGACGGATTACAACCTCGTCAAGGAAATTCGCGATCTGCTTCAAGCAATCCTTTCGGAGCTGCAGAAGCTGAACGCCAATAATTCCAGATCCGGGTAGAGACCTTGCGCTTCGAATGCTCGGTTCCGAGCCCCGTCCATAGATCCTTCGGCCTGCCAGACGATACAATGCCGCCGGTTGTGGCGTGATCGGCCTCAGGAGGACGTCGTCCAGTTTTCATCTAAGTGACAAGTGCTCAAGCGAATGCTTCCGCCGCCCCTCCGCGCGGTCGCCGGCACGCTGCGCGATCTGCGTGCGCCGTGGGCGATCGCGGGCGGGTGGGCGATCGATCTCGCGCTCGGCCGGGTGACGCGGCCACACGCGGACGTGGACGTCGCGGTGTTCCGCGACGCGCAGGAGGCGCTCCGCGCGGCGCTGCCGGCGTGGGAGTTCGCGGTCGTGGAGGGCGGAGCGCCGCGGCCGTGGGAGCCCGGCGCGTGGCTGGCGCCGCCGGTGCACGAGGTCCACGCCCGGCCTCCCGCGGGCGTGCCGGGGCCCGCGCTCGAATTCCTGCTCAACGAGCGCGACGGGGCGGACTGGGTGTACCGTCGCGACCCGGCGGTCCGCCTCCCGCTGGCACAAGCGGTCCGCGAGAGCGGGCTCGGCGTGTGGGTGCTGGCACCGGAGATCGTGCTCCTGTACAAGTCGAAGGCGCCGCGCCCCGCCGACGAGCACGACTTCCAGGTCGCGCGGCCGCTCCTGGATGTGGAGGCGCGGGCGTGGTTGCGGGCGGCCCTGCGCCGCGCGGCGCCCGATCATCCGTGGGCGGACGCGCTCGCGCCGGAAGGCTGACGAATCGTCGCGGGCGGTACGTGACGCGCGACCATCCCCATCTTCAGCCGCGTGCCCCACGACGGCGCCCAGATCTTCGCACCTGCAGCACCGGTCGCGGTCCACGCCGTCGCGACGGAACGCCGGCGCCCGGCGATCATCACCACCCCGCAGTCAACGAAGCCCCCTCGGCGCGTGCCCGGGGGCTTCGCCATCTTGCCTTTCTGCGCCGTTCGCGGTCGCCTGTGAGCGGTGGGCGCCAGGGCGATCCATCCACGCTTGACTATTCATAAGCGCATGCTTATATATCACTCATGCAGACCACCGCCGCGACCGAAAACATGATCTTCCAGGCACTGGCGGACCCCAGCCGCCGGGCGATCTTCGAGTCGCTCACGCGCGGCGAGGCGGCGGTGAAGGACCTCACGGCGCGCTTCGACATCTCGCAGCCGGCGGTCTCGCAGCATCTCGCCACCTTGAAGGACGCCGGCCTGGTGAACGGCCGGCGCGAGGGGCGCTGCGTCTACTACCGGGTCGAGCCGCGCGGGATGAAGCCGCTCATCGACTGGATCGCGCACTACCGCGCCTTCTGGACCGAGCACGTCGACCGTCTGGAACAGCTCCTGGAGAAGATGGACGGATGAACCTCGTCGACCAGACCGCCCCGTCGCAGACCGAAGCGATCTCGTTCGAGTTCGATCTGCAGCATCCGCCGGAGAAGGTGTGGCGCGCGCTCACCGACCCCGTGCTGCTCAGCGAGTGGCTCCTCCCGGTCGTCGGTCTCCAGCTCGAGCCGGGGGCGGAATTCACGTTCAAGACGCAGGCGTACCCCGGTTGGGACGGCACCGTGAACTGCCGGTTCGTCGAGATCGAGGCGCAGCGCAAGCTCGTCTACACGTGGAGCGTCCCCTTCCTGGACACCGTGGTGGCGTTCACCCTCGCGCCCACGGCGTCGGGGACGCGCCTGTCGCTGGTGCAGTCGGGCTTCACGCCGGGCCAGAAGCGGGAATTCGGCGGTGCGCGCTACGGCTGGAAGATGATGGGCGGCAAGCTCGTGGACCTGCTCGCGCGGATCCCTTGAGCCGATCCGGGCTTCCGGCGGCCATGCCCGACGGGCGTCGGGCTCGTCTTCAAGAGGAGGTGCCAGTGAACTGGAACCAATGGATTCGGCAGACCCACCGCTGGCTGTCCATCGTCTTCACGGTGACCGTCATCGCCAACTTCGGCGCGATGTCGCAGGGCACGCCTCCGGCCTGGGTGACCTATTCGCCGCTGCTCCCGCTCGCGCTGCTCCTCTTCAGCGGCCTCTACCTGTTCGTGCTGCCGTACGCCGCCCGGCGGCGCAGCGTACAACGCACCGGCTGACCGGGCGCCGGCACGTCTCGCCGCGCGCGTCGGCGGCGTTGCACTCCACCTCCACCGAGAGGTTTCCAGGACGATGAAAAAGCCCGCTTCAACCGCGGCCCCGCCGGCATCCGAGCAGATCGACGCACGAATCGCCGGGCTCGGAGACTGGCGCGGAGAGACCTTGAGCCGGATGCGCACGCTCATCCGGGAGGCAGACCCGGAGGTGGTGGAGGAGTGGAAGTGGGCCAAGGCCAGCTCGCCGGGAACGCCCGTGTGGTCGCACGACGGGATCATCTGCACCGGCGAGTCCTACAAGTCGGTCGTCAAGCTGACGTTCCTGCAGGGCGCCTCGCTGGAGGACCCGACGGGGCTGTTCAACTCGAGCCTCGAGGGCAACGTGCGGCGCGCG
>DASSME010000056.1:0-3805 GCA_035689035.1 Longimicrobium sp.
CTGCAGCGCGCCAGCGCCGCCGAGGGGGCGCTCGAGGCCATCTGCATCAAGATCGCGATCGAGCAGCGGCCGACACCGGAGCAATGCCTGGCGCTCGGCAGCTATCGAAAGCTGTACCAGGAGCTGCGGCAGCGCATCCGCCGCGGCCGGCCGCTGAACTGGGACTACGAGACCCTGGCGTACCAGCAGTTCAAGACCTTCGCGGGTCAGGCGGCGTGCGTGCTGGCGCGCCCCGCGGGAAAGCCGCAGACCCCGGACGAGGCGGCGGCGAACCTGGCCGCCATCACCGAGCCGCTGCGCCACGACCTGCTGCGTCAGATCGGCGAGAGCGACGAGCTGGATCCGGAGCCGCGGAAGCTCCACGTGGGACGCGGGGTCGGGTTGAGTGCGAGCGCCGCGCGGGCCGAACCGAAGGAGTCGCGATGACGCGCGGGGCCCTTCTCGCTTCCGCCGCGCTGCTGCTGGCAGCCTGCACCCCCGCGTCGTCCGCCAGCACGCAGGGCGGCGGGGCCACGCTGCGGGCGGCGTGCGGGCCGGCGGACGAGCCGTCGGTGCTGCTGGAGGTGCCCGCGACGGCGGCGGAGTTCCCGCGCTTCCGGCTGCGCGTCTCCAGCCCGGTGGGCGAGGTCGCCGGCAAGACGATCGAGGTGCGCGACCCCGACGCCGCCGGGCCGTACGCCGACTGGTGCACCGCGAGCGAGTGCCGCGTGGTCCGCTCCGCCACGCCAACCGTCGCCGTCTTCGGCCCCATGCGCGCGGACTCGTCCGTCGCCGTGCGGCTGCGGACCACCACCGTCGACGGGCGGCCGTTCACCTGGAGCGGCGTGGCGGTGTGGAAGAGCCAGACGCTGCTTTGCGGCTGATGCCACGGAACCCATCAACGGAGGTGGGATTGAGCACCACCGACACGAAGACGGTCCCCACGCCCCCCGCGGTGCACGGCGACTCGTTCGCCGCGACGCAGGCCGCGCAGGACGCCAAGGCGGGGAAGAGCACGCGCGCCTTCCGCATCTGGCGCGGCGACCAGGCCGGCGGCGACTTCCGCGACTACGAGACCGAGGTGAGCGAGGGGATGGTGGTGCTCGACGCCGTGCACCGCATCCAGGCCGAGAGCGCGCCCGACCTGGCCGTGCGCTGGAACTGCAAGGCGGGGAAGTGCGGATCGTGCAGCGCCGAGATCAACGGCAAGCCGCGGCTGATGTGCATGACGCGCCTGAACGCGCTCCCCGACGACGCGCCGGTCACCATCACGCCGATGAAGGCGTTCCCCGTGATCCGCGACCTGGTGACCGACGTCAGCTGGAACTACGCCGTGCACAAGACCATCCAGCCCTTCACCCCGCGCCCGCCCGACGCGGCGGACGGGACGTGGCGGATGGCGCAGCACGAGGTGGACCGGCCGCAGGAGTTCCGCAAGTGCATCGAGTGCTTCCTGTGCCAGGACGTTTGCCACGTCCTCCGCTCGCACGGCAGGCACGACCGCTTCATGGGCCCGGCGTTCCTGGTGCGCGCCGGCGTCTACGAGATGCACCCGCTGGACACCGCCGACCGGACGCGGTATCTCAAGGACGAGGGCGGGATCGGGTACTGCAACATCACCAAGTGCTGCACCGAGGTCTGCCCCGAGGGAATCCGCATCACCGACAACGCCATCATCCCGCTCAAGGAGCGGGTGGTGGACCGGCACTACGATCCCGTGAAGAAGCTCGTCCAGCTCGTTTTCAAGGGGAGGAAGGGATGATCCGTGTGGTGCACCTGTTCGACGTCAAGCGCGGCGTCGACGAGCAGAGCTTCATCGAGTGGCTCGACGCCAAGCTCGACGTGGCGGCCCGCCAGTTCGGCTGCGTGGACCGCAAGACCTGGAAGCTGCTGGACGGCTTCACCGGCAGCTACCTGATGCCGCGCGAGGTGCGCGACCGCCCGAAGTTCGTGAACGAGGCGTACTGGACGGACATCGACGGCCCCCGCCAGCTCCGCGAGTGGCTGCTGAAGACCGTCGAGGGCCGCGCCGTGCACGACCGCTGGTTCAACTCCATCGAGAACCACACCGTCATCCGCTACGTCGAAGGCTGGCGCAAGCACGAGATGGACGAGTAACGGCGGGAGCGGCGTCGGATCGAAGGTCCGGAGCGGAAGTGGCGAGAAGCCGCTTCCGCTCTTTCGTTTTCCGATGATCCAGGGAAGCGGGAAATCCCGGCGGGTGGTGCCAACCATTCATGGTTCCCTCGAACGATCCTTCCCCGTCCGTGCGAGGCTCACGATGAAAGCAGCCACCACCAATCGAGACCACGTGCTGAGCGTGGCCACCGCCGCCATGCAGCGGCTGCAGCTCCAGGCCGACCACCCGGACGCGCTGCCGCCCGAGCTGCGGCTGGCCGAGACCAGCGCCGAGGCCGCCGAGCTCGCGCACGCCCTGCGGCGCTCGCTGCACTGGGCCAAGACCGAGGAGCGCGCCCTGGCACAGCGCGGCCAGCTCGACGACCTGCAGCCCGACGTTCCCTACATCTCGCGGGACCCGGTGCTGAGCCTGGTGCAATCGGGAATCAACGCCTCGCCCGCGCCGGAAGCCGCGGTCCCCGCGTTCGCGGCCCACGAGGCCGCCGCCGAGCCACACACCGCCGCGCTGCACGACATGCCGCTGCGGTCGGTGGTCGCCCACGTGGCGCTCAGCCAGAAGCCGCGCCACCCGATCACCGGGTGGACGAACCTGGACGACTTCCGCTTCGACGAGCCGAAGGAGACGTGGACCGTCGCGATGATGGGGGACTGGGGCACCGCCTCGCCGGGCGCGCTGAAGGTGGCCGACCAGATCGCGGCGCTCAGGCCCGACCACGTCATTCACCTGGGAGACATCTACACCACGGGAACCCCCGCCGAGTGCCAGGCGAACTTCGTGGACGTGTGGAAGCCACGGAAGCCGGAGAACACCCGCATCTGGGCCATGTGCGGGAACCACGAGATGTACTCGGGAGGCGACGGCTACTACGGCCTGGTGCTCCCCTTCTGCAACCAGCCCGCGAGCTACTTCAACCTGGGGAACCGCCACTGGCGGCTGATCGCGATCGACACGGGGCACACCGAGTACCGCGTGGACGCTCCGCAGCCCGAGTGGATCCGCCATCAGCTCAGCGAGGAGGGGCCCCGCAAGATCGTGCTGTCGCACCACCAGATGTTCTCCGCGGCCGACGAGCGGCCCGTCAAGTTCAACATGCGCGGAGTGCTGGGGCCCTATGCGCAGCAGCACACGGTTCACGGGTGGGTGATGGCACACGAGCACGACGCCGGCGTGTACCGCGCCGATCCCACGCTGGGCGGAATGCGGTCGTGCATCCTGGGGCACGGCGGCCAGCCGGTGAGCCGCTACTCTGGCGTGGTTCCCGGCTCCACGGCGCCGGCGCTGCGCAAATCCTGGAACGTGAAGCGGCCCGATGGAAAACTGAAAAACGGCTTCGCGCTGTTCACGTTCGATGGCGCCGGCCTCCGGGTCCGGTACGTGGACGAGGACGGGGACACCTGGTACCAGGAGAAGTGGTAGCAGCCCGGGCCATGAACGTCCCTTCACCGGCTCGGCGAGTCTGGCCAATCATCCGCGCAGGGGGTCTGGAAAAAATCGTGCATTTCCGCTAAACTGTTGCCCTCCAACCACTTTCTTGCGTAGTTGCCCGCCTCCGCGCGCCAATGCAACGGCGCGCGGGCCGGGCTCCGTCCGATCCCCACCGATCAAACCACCGCAGTGAAGACGAACCGTTTCTTCCCGACCCTCCTCGCCATCCTCGCGATCTGCGCCGCGCGGCCGCTCGCCGCG
>DASSME010000057.1:0-9050 GCA_035689035.1 Longimicrobium sp.
GAAGCCCAGCCCCTTCCCCTTCCCGATGTCACGAGCCCCCAGGTTGGAGGTCATGATGATGACCGTGTTCTTGAAGTCGATCACCCGGCCGTAGTTGTCGGTCAGGTGCCCCTCGTCCAGCACCTGGAGGAGGATGTTGAACACGTCGGGGTGCGCCTTCTCGATCTCGTCGAGCAGCACCACGCTGTACGGCTTGCGCCGCACGGCCTTGGTGAGGGTGCCGCTGTCCTCGTAGCCCACGTACCCCGGAGGGGCGCCGATGAGCCGTGACACCGAGAACTTCTCCATGTACTCGCTCATGTCCACGCGGATCAGCGCGTTGCGGTCCGCGAACAGGAACTCGGCGAGCGCGCGGGCCAGCTCGGTCTTACCCACGCCGGTGGGCCCGGCGAAGATGAACGAGCCGATCGGGCGGCGCGGGTCCTTGAGCCCCGCGCGGCTGCGCCGGATCGCCTTGCTGATCGCCTGGATGGCGCGGTCCTGCCCCACCACGCGCTTGTGGACCTCGTCCTCCATGTTGACCAGGCGCGCGCTCTCGGCCTGCTTCAGGCGCGTGACCGGGATCCCGGTCCACCGGCTCACGATGAAGGCCACGTCCTCCTCGCTCAGCGTGGGCCGGTTGGTGCGGCGCTCCTCTTCCCAGGCGCGCTCGCGCTCCTGGATGCGGCGCTGCAGCTCGCGCTCGTGGTCGCGCAGCTCGGCGGCGCGCTCGAAGTCCTGGTCGCGGATCGCCTCGTCCTTCTTCTGGCCGACCTTGTCCAGCTCCTGCTTCAGGTCGTTCACGTCGGCGGGCGGCACCTGCGTGGCCAGCCGGGCGCGCGCCCCCGCCTCGTCGATCACGTCGATCGCCTTGTCGGGGAGGAAGCGGTCGGTGATGTAGCGCTCGCTGAGCTTCACCGCCTGCTCGATCACCTCGTCGGTGATGTGCACGCGGTGGTGGTCCTCGTAGTGGCTGCGCAGCCCCTTCACGATCTCGATCGCCTCCTCGATCGACGGCGGGTCCACCGCCACGGTCTGGAAGCGCCGCTCCAGCGCGCCGTCCTTCTCGATGTACTTGCGGTACTCGTTCAGGGTGGACGCGCCCACGCACTGCAGCTCGCCGCGCGCCAGCGCCGGCTTCAGCATGTTGCTGGCGTCGATCGCCCCTTCCGCGGCGCCCGCGCCTACCAGGGTGTGCAGCTCGTCGATGAACAGGATGATGTTCTTGTTCTGGCTGATCTCGTTCATCACCGCCTTGAGCCGCTCCTCGAACTGGCCGCGGTACTTGGTGCCGGCGATCACGGCCGCCATGTCGAGCGCCAGGACCCGGTGGTCGCGCAGGCTCTCGGGGCACTTCCCCTCGGCGATCAGCTGGGCCAGCCCCTCCACGATCGCCGTCTTCCCCACGCCGGGCTCGCCGATCAGCACCGGGTTGTTCTTCTTGCGGCGGGACAGGATCTCCATCACCCGCTCGATCTCCTCGGCGCGGCCGATGGTGGGGTCGAGCTCGCCCTGCCGCGCCAGCTCGGTCAGGTCGCGGCAGAAGTGGTCCAGCGCCGGGGTCTTGCTCTTCTTCTCGCCCTTGGGCGTGGCGCCCGACCCGCCGCCGATGGCGCCGGACGAGGCCTGCGGCGCGGCGCTGGGCTCGCTCCCCAGCAGCTTGAGCGTCTCGCGGCGCGCGTCTTCCAGGCTCACGCCCAGCTGCCCCAGCACCTCGGCGGCGATCCCCTTCTCCTCGCGCAGCAGGCCCAGGAGGAGGTGCTCGGTGCCGACGTAGCTGTGGTTGAGCTCGCGGGCCTCGGCCATGGCGAACTCGAGGACCTTCTTGGCGCGGCTGGTATAGGGGAGCTCGCCCAGGGCGATGGTCGCCTTCCCGCGGCGGACGCTTTCCTCGACCTTCTCCTGCACCTGCTCCAGGTCTACGGCCAGGTTGTTGAGCACGGCCGCGGCCACGCCCTCGCCCTCGCGGATCAGCCCCAGGAGGATGTGCTCGGTTCCGACGTAGTCGTGCTGCAGGCGGATGGCCTCCTCGCGGGCCATCGCCAGCACCTTGCGCACGCGGTCGGTGAAATTGTAGTTCATGCGTTACTGGCCTCCGGACCTGCGGAGTGAGGGTCTTTGCTGCGCTCGCGCGCGATTCAATGCACACGTCGGGCCGTTGCCGGAATCAATCCGGGCGTTCCCGCCGCATGCTCAATTCCGCCAACGGCTTGAGCCGAGCCGCCGGGTTCGATTTTTCTGAAAATCCGGGCCGGGGCCAGAGGCCCGCCCCGCCGGGGCTATGCCGGTTCGACCGGCTCCCCTGCCAGCGCCTGCCGAACGTACGCGGCGCGCGCCACGTCGGCATCCTGTCCGGCACCCTCCACCAGCTCCAGGTGCGCGGCCTGGGCAAAGATCATGATGCGGTTCAGCGTGTATACCCGCACCCCCCGGATGAGGTCCAGCCCCACTCCCAGCCGCACCCCGCTGAGCAGGTTCATCACCTCCTCGAAGCTGGTGCTGCGGGCGTGGCGCAGCAGCCCGTACGCCCGCCACACCTTGTCCTCGATCACGGTGCGCGCGTCGCGCAGCAGCACCGAGCGCGCCTGCGTCTCGTACTGCACCACCTGCTGCACGATGCGCTGCAGGTGCTCGATCAGGTCTTCCTCGGTCTTCCCCAGCGTGGTCTGGTTGGAGATCTGGAAGAAGTTGCCCACCACCTCGCTCCCCTCGCCGTACAGCCCGCGGAAGGTGAGCCCCACCTGGCTGATCCCCTGCAGCACCTTCCCGATCTCCTGCGTCAGCACCAGCCCCGGCAGGTGCATCAGCACGGAGGCGCGCAGCCCCGTCCCCACGTTGGTGGGGCACGAGGTGAGGTAGCCGAACTCGGTGTGGAAGGCGTAGGGGAGCCGCGCGCCCAGCTCGTCGTCCAGCCGCTCGATGGCGCGCCAGGCGTCGCGCAGGCGGAAGCCGCCGAGGAGCGACTGCAGGCGCAGGTGGTCTTCCTCGTTCACCATCACGCTCACCGGGCGGCCGGCGCCCAGCAGCAGCGCCGCGTCGGAGTGCGGCGTGGTCCCGTCGGCGCCGACCAGCTCGCGGCTCACCAGGTGGCGCTCGAGCAGCAGCTGGCGCGCGGCGGGCTCGAGTGCGGGGATCACCAGCGCCTGCGCGGCCTTCAGCTCGTCGGTCTGCCCCACGGCGCCGCGGGCCAGGCGCAGCACCTCGGCGCGGTCGGCCGAGTCGGCCCGGGGGCCGAACTTGAACCCCTGGAGGTTGCGCGCCAGGCGGATGCGCGTGGAAAGCACGATGTCGCTGTTGGGGCCGGCGGCGTCGAGCCACTCCAGCCCCGCCTCGGGGTCGCCCGGGAGAAGGGTCCTGGCCATCAGGTCTGGGCCTCCAGCCGGCGGATCTGGTCGCGCAGCCCCGCCGCGCGCTCGAAGTCTTCCTCGTCCACCGCGCGCTGCAGCGAGCGGCGCAGCGACACCACGCGCGCCGTCTTGTCCATCTCCGTCGGGTCGGGCGGGAGGTAGACCTTGCCCACGTGCTGGGTGCCGCCGTGCAGCTTGCGCAGCAGCCCCTTCAGGCTCGGCTCGAAGACGCTCCAGCAGCGCGCGCACCCGAGCCGGCCGGTGCGCTTGAAGTCGGCCAGCGTCAAACCACACGACGGGCAGGTGCCGGGGCCGCCGGCCTGCTCGGCCACCATCGGCTTCCCCATCTGCGCCAGGAAGTCGGCCAGCGGCGCGGTGGCGCCCAGGCCGGGGTCCAGCCCCAGGGCGCTCGCGCACCCCTCGCACAGGTGGCGGGTGGTGGCCTCGTTGTTCTGGATCTGCGTGAAGTGGATCGAGGCTTCGTTCTTCCCGCAGCGGTCACACGGTACGGACATGGGTGGCTCCTTCAATCCTCCAGCCCCGGCTCGGCGGCGGGGTGCGCGGGCACCAGGCGGCCGGCGTGCAGCCGCAGCACGCGTCCCGCGCGCGCGGCCAGGGCAAGGTCGTGCGTAACCAGCACCAGGGCGGCGCCTTCCTCGGCGCACACCTGGAAGAACAGGCCGTGCAGCGCCTCGGCGGTCTCGGGGTCCAGGTTGCCGCTGGGCTCGTCGGCCAGCAGCACCAGGGGCCGGTTCGCCAGCGCCCGGGCGACCGCCACGCGCTGCTGCTCGCCGCCGGAGAGCTGCGCCGGCTTGTGCGTGAGCCGCGCCTCTAGCCCCACGTGCGCCAGCAGCTCGCGGGCGCGCTCGCGGGCGGCCCGGTCTCCGCGCCCGGCGATCAGCTGCGGCATCATCACGTTCTCCAGCGCCGTGAACTCGCGCAGCAGGTGGTGGAACTGGAAGACGAAGCCGATGGTCCCGCTTCGTACCCTCGCCCCCTCCTCCTCGTTCAGCGAGCCGAGCGCTCGCCCCCCCACCAGCACCTCGCCCGCGTTGGGCAGGTCGAGCCCGCCCAGCACCTGCAGCAGCGTCGACTTTCCCGAACCGCTCCGGCCGATCACCGACACGGCCTCGCCGCGCCCCACGTCCAGGTCCACGCCGTCCAGCACGATGAGCAGGCTCCCGTCGCCGCCCACGTAGTGCTTGCGCACGCCGCGCGCCGACAGCGCCACCTCCGCCGCGCTCCACCGCGGCGCCGGCGCCTCGCCCGCCGCGGCGGGCGCAAGGGCCGAGGGCGCGACGTCGTCCACGCCGAACGCGGGGCGCTCGGGGAGCGGGGCCGGGCTACTCATGGCGGATCGCCTCGACGGGCGTGAGCCGCGCGGCCTGTAGCGCCGGGTAGATGGTGGCCACGAACGAGATCAGCACCGTGGCCAGCATGATGGTCACCACGTCCCAGGGGTCGCTGCGCACCGGCAGGTGGTTCACGAAGTAGATCTCGCCCGGGATGCGGATCAGGTGGTAGCGGTCGATCAGCCAGTTCAGCAGCAGCCCGCCTACCCCGCCGGCCAGCGACCCGACCAGCCCGATCACCAGCCCCTGGATCATGAAGATGCGCAGCACCCGGCGCGAGGTGAGCCCCATCGACTTCAGGATCCCGATCTCGCGCGTCTTGTCGGTCACCACCATCACCAGGGTGCTGACGATGTTGAAGGCCGCCACGATCACGATCAGCAGCAGGATCAGCGACATGGCCAGCTTCTCGAGCTTGAGCGCCGAGAAGAGCGCCTGGTTCATCGTCTTCCAGTCGTCGGTGCGGTACGGAAGCCCCAGCTTGTCCACGATCCGGTCGCCCACCTCCGTCGCCTGGCCGGGGTCGGGGACGCGCACCTCGAGCCCCGACACCGCGCTCCCCATCCACGTCAAGTCCTGCGCGGCGGGGATGGAAGTGTACATGAACTTGTTGTCGTACTCGTACATCCCGGTGCGGAAGGTGCCCGTCACCTCGAACTTGCGGATGGTGGGGATCAGCCCGCCCACGACGCTCACCTTCACGTTCTGCAGCGACATGACGAACACGGTGTCGCCCGGCATCAGGCTGGCGCGCCCGGCCAGCCCCTCGCCCAGCGCGATCGGTGGCAGGCCGCTGCGGGTGCGCGCCGGAAGGAGGTCGTGCTCGCGCATGGTGGAGCCGATCCCGGTGACCGACGGCCCGGGCTGGTACGGGTCGATCCCGCGCAGGATGGCGGCCTCGGTGTAGTTCGCGCGGTTGCGGATGGCCACCTCGGTGTGGATGAACGGCCCGGCGGCGGCCACGTCCTTCACCGTGCGCACCTTCTGGAGCGCGGGGCGCCAGTCGTCCATGCGCATGTTCTCGCCGTAGGTCATCACCCAGATGTGCGGGTTGACGCCCAGGATCTTGTCGCGCAGGTCCTCCTGCAGCCCCGTCATCACCGCGGTCACCACGATCAGCGCCATCACCCCCACCGTCACCCCGCCGATCGCGATCAGCGTGATCAGCGACAGAAAGCGCGTGCCCCGCCGCGACGCCAGGTAGCGCCGGCCGATGAACCATTCCAGGCTCATCGCGCGCTCCGGCGGCCAGGGTGCGGAGGGGACAGGGGACAGGGGACGGGGGACAGCCCGCGGGTTCTGCGCATGGCTGCCTGTAAACGCTTCCGCCGCAACGGTTCCGGAACCCGGATTACCCGGAGGTTAGCGACCCCGTCAACCGATCGCCCAACATGGGCGAAGCAGACGCCGCTCCGGCCGGCGCCGCGCGGACGCCGTTCCCCCTGTCCCCTGTCCCCTGTCCCCCGTCCCCTGCCGTTCACCGCTCCTCCGGCCGCAGCGTGGGGAACAGGAGCACGTCGCGGATGGTGGGCTGGCCGGTCAGGATCATGGACAGGCGGTCGATCCCCATCCCGAACCCGCCGGTGGGCGGCATCCCGTACTCCAGCGCGCGCAGGAAGTCCTCGTCCAGCTGCTGCGCCTCGTCGTCCCCCGCCTCGCGCAGCTTCCGCTGCGCCTCGAAGCGGCCGCGCTGGTCGATCGGGTCGTTCAGCTCGCTGTAGGCGTTGCACAGCTCCTTCCCCGCCACGATCAGCTCGAAGCGCTCGGTCAGCTCCGGGTTGCCGCGCTTGGGCTTGGCCAGCGGGCTCATCTCGCGCGGGTAGTCGGTGATGAACGTCGGCTGGATCAGCGTGGGCTCCACCAGCTCGCCGAACAGCTCGTCGATCAGCTTGCCGCGCCCGAACCGCGCGGCCTCGGCGCGGTCCACGCCGAGCGAGACCACCTTCTCGCGCATCTCCTCGTCAGTCAGCGCCTCCACCTCCACGCCGCCGATCTCGCGCAGCGCCTGGTACATGGTGAGCCGGCGGAACGGCGGCGCGAAGGAGATCTCGTTCCCCATGAAGGTGACCGTGCGGCCGCCCAGCACCTCGCGGTGCACGTACCCCAGCATCTCCTCGGTGAGCTCCATCACCGCCTCGTAGTCGAGGTAGGCGGCGTAGAACTCGAGCATGGTGAACTCGGGGTTGTGGAAGCGGTCGATCCCCTCGTTGCGGAAGTCCTTGCCGATCTCGTAGACGCGCTCCATCCCGCCCACGATCAGCCGCTTCAGGTACAGCTCGTCGGCGATGCGCAGGAACAGGTCGGTGTCGAGCGTGTTGTGGTGGGTCACGAACGGCCGGGCCGCGGCGCCGCCGTACAGCGGCTGCAGGATCGGCGTCTCCACCTCCACGAAGCCGCGCTCGTCCAGGAAGCGCCGGAGCGCCGTGACGATGCGGGCGCGCAGCACGAACACCGCCCGCACCTCGGGGTTCACCGCCAGGTCGGCGTAGCGCTGGCGGTAGCGCTGCTGCACGTCGCTGAAGCCGGAGTGGACGACGCGCTCGCCGGTCTCGGCGTCCGTCTCCTCCTTCCCCAGCGGCAGCGGCCGCAGCGACTTGGCCAGCAGCTGGAACGACCTCACCCGCAGCGACACCTCGCCCGTCCGGGTCCGGAAGACGGTCCCCTCCGCCCCCACCCAGTCCCCCAGGTCGAGCAGCGAGAGAAGGTCGTAGCTGTCCGCCAGGTCGTTGACGCGGAAGAAGAGCTGGATCTTCCCCGTGCGGTCGGCCAGGTGCGCGAAGGTGCTCTTCCCCATCCCGCGCTTGCTGACGATGCGCCCCGCCACCCGCACCACCTCCTCCGGCCCCTCGGCGGTGGAATCGCCCTTCCCCTCGTCCCACGCCTGGAAGAGCGAAACCGCGCCGGCCGCGCCGTGCGTGGGCTCGTAGCGGTAGGCGAACGGCTCGACGCCGCGCTCGCGCAGCCGCTCGAGCTTGGCCACGCGGTCGGCCACCACGCGCTCTTCTACGTTCTGCTCCTGGTCCGTCACTGTGCCTCTATCCGTCATCGTCTCGGATCGAACTTTCTCAACAGGTGCGCGAGTGCGTGAGTGCGCTAGTGCGTTGACTACAGTGCGGGACCTGGATCCTGCTCGCGGATCAAACGCACTCACGCACTAGCGCACTAACGCACCTGTTCTCACGCCATCTGCGTCGCGCCGAACTCCCGCAGATACGCCTGGATGAACGGGTCCACGTCGCCGTCCATCACCTTCTGCACGTCGGGGATCTTCAGCTCGGTGCGGTGGTCGTTCACCATGGTGTACGGCTGGAACACGTACGAGCGGATCTGGCTGCCGAAGGCGATGTCGGTCTTGGTGCTCTCCAGCTTCGCCTTCTCCTTCTCCTGCTCTTCCAGCGCGCGCTGGTACAGGGCCGCCTTCAGCATCTTCATGGCGGTCGCCCGGTTCTTGTGCTGGCTGCGCTCCTGCTGGCACGCCACCACGATCCCGCTGGGCAGGTGCCGGAGGCGCACGGCCGACGACGTCTTGTTCACGTGCTGCCCGCCCGCGCCCGACGCCCGGTACACCTCCATTTCGATGTCTTCGTCGCGCACCTCGATGTTGATGGTGTCGTCCACCACCGGGTACACGAACACCGACGCGAACGAGGTGTGCCGCCGCGCCGCGCTGTCGAAGGGGGAGATGCGCACCAGGCGGTGCACGCCGCGCTCGGCCTTCAGGTAGCCGTACGCGTACTGGCCGGTGATCTCGAGGGTGGCGTCCTTGATCCCCGCTTCTTCGCCCTCCTGGTAGTCCAGCAGCTCGATCGCGAAGCCGTGGCGCTCGGCCCAGCGCTGGTACATGCGCAGGAGCATCTCGGCCCAGTCCTGGCTCTCGGTGCCGCCGGCGCCGGGGTGGATGGTGACCAGGGCCGCGCGGCCGTCATCGGGCCCCTGCAGCATGTTGCGCAGCTCCAGGTCGGCCAGCGCGGGGGCGATCGAATCGGCGTCGCGCCGCACCTCGGCCAGCATCTCGGGGTCGTCCTCCACCTCCAGCAGGTCCACCATCTCGGAGAGGGAGGTGGCCTTGGCGTTGAGCTCGTTCCAGGGCTCGGTCCACTGCTTCAGCTTGTTGGCGTCGTCGATGACCTCGCGCGCGGCGGTCTGGTCGTTCCAGAAGCCAGGGTCGGCCATGCGCGCCTCGAGCTGCCTCAGCCGTTCTTCCTTGCTGTCGAGGTCAAAGAAACCTCCTCAGCTCGGCGAGCCTTTCGCGGTTTACATCCAGGGTGCTGCGGATCTCGTCGGTCGACATCGGTCTATGCGGGTTCGGCGTGTGCCTTCGGTTACGGCAACGACAAGGGCCGTCCGCCGGGGACGGCCCTGTATGGTACAC
>DASSME010000058.1:0-13772 GCA_035689035.1 Longimicrobium sp.
TGATCCGGGTCCCGACGCCTATGATGCCCGGCAGCGACAGCGCCTCGTGCGCAAGCTGCACAAGCGGGCCGAAGCCCTCGGCTTCGCCCTCGTCGCCATCGACACAGGTGAGCTCCTACCGCAAGGAGTTTCTTAGGAGGCTGACCACGCACTCGCCGCGGCATGAGCGAGCGGTCGCAAGCCGAAGGATCCGTGGCCGGTCGGGGCGGAAAAACCAGCCGTGGCGCACCGTCGGTCACAGATCCTTCGCGCTGCGGCCATGTTAACTCCATGTCACTGTTCACGATAGCGCGGTTCTGGCCACGGTGGGCGGCGGCGATCCAGCAACCTTCCAGCAACGACGGGAGTTTTCACTCGGATTCGGCGTAAAGCGTTGCAGTATAGCGACTTCTGCGTTATATTAATCCCACGTCACCCACACGACATCGGCCGACTGGAAGGCTGGCCCGCACCGCGTCAGCGACGTGGGGCAGCGCTCCGAATGGCACGAACCGCGGCGGAGCCCGGGCGCGTGAAGCGCGCCTGGGGACCGGGGCGGAAGGGGCGGTCCAACGGGTTCTCTCGCCCCGCGAGAGCATCCTCCCACACGGACGCCTCCTGTTTCAAGCCGGGGAGCCGGTTCCGATGCTCTCCCGGCGGCTCACGGCGGTTTTCACGCGCCGGCGCGCATCCCATGGCGCCAGGCACTCCCGAAGGAAGCGAATGAAGCATCCAAGCCCGAGGCGCCGCGCATCCGCGTGGCCCGCCTCCTTGCTGGCCGCGTGCCTCACGGCCGTGCCGGCCCTGCCCCTGAGCGGGCAGGGCGGCCCCACGCCGCCGCCGTCCGGCGCGGCACCCGCGCCAGCCGGTGCATCCGCCGCCTCGCCCGGGCTCACCCTGGGGCAGGCACTCCAGGCGGCGCTGGCCAACGGCGCGGCCGTGCAGCTGGCCCGGCAGGACGTGCGCACGCAGCAGGGCGCGCTCACCCGCGCCGGCGGTGACTTCTCCCCACGCTTCTCCACCACCGTCGGCACCGCCTGGAGCGAAGATCCGGCGGCCGCGGCCAGCGCCCAGCCCGGGCAGCGCACCACGCGCTACCAGGCCGGCGTCACCCGGCAGTTCCGCAGCGGCATCACCGTGGAATCGGGGCTCAACGTGACCCGGCTGGAGCAGGACGCCGCGCTGGCCAACGGCGCCGCGGCCACCACCCCCACCCTTCCCGTGAACACCGCCGGGCTCAGCCTGCGCATGGACGTGCCGCTCTGGCGCGACCTGGGCGGCGGCGTGACGCGCGCCGGCGAGCGCGCGGCCCGCGCCGAGCTGCAGGGCCAGTCGCTGGCGCTGGAGCAGACGGTGGCGGCGGGCGCGGGCGACGTGGCCATCGCCTACTGGCAGTACGTGGCCGCGGAGCGCCGGGTCGACGTGTACCGCGAGGCCGAGGCCCGCGCCGAGCGTCTTTCCACCGAGCTGCGCGCCCTGATCGCCGCCGACGAGAGGCCGCCGGCCGACCTCAACCAGGCGCTGGCCAACCTGAGCGCCAAGCGCACCAGCCGCATCGCCGCCGAGCAGCAGGTGGTGGAGGCGCGGCAGTCGCTGGGGCGGCTGATGGGGCTGGCCGCCACCGAGGTGGCCACCCTCCCCGCCCCCGCCGCCGACTTCCCCGCCGCCGCGCCCTACGCGCACGACCCCGCGGCCGTGGCCGCCATGGCGGCCGACGCGCTGGCCGCACGGCGCGACCTGGCCGCCGCCGGGCGCCGCGCCCAGGCCGCCGGCGTGCGGCTGGACGCCGCGCGCGACGCGGGCCGGCCCCGCGTCGACCTTTCCGTGAGCCACGGCTACACCGGCCTCGCGTCCGGCGGCGGGCTGGGGAGCCTGGTGCAGCCGCTGTACGCCGACCGCCCGGGGATGAGCGCCTCGGTGCAGGTGCAGCTGCAGCCCGCCGCGTCGGCCGAGACGCGCGGCCTGGTGCAGCAGCAGGAGGCCGCCGCCGAGCGCGCCCGCATCGCCGAGCGCGAGCTGCGCGAGGCCATCGCCAGCCGCGTGCAGGCCGCCAGCGAGGCGCTGGACCGCGGCGTCCGCGTCCTTGCGCAGGCGCGCGAGACCGCCGTGCTCGCCGCGACCACCGTGGAGAACGAGCGCCGCAAGAACCGCGTGGCCGCCAACACCCTGTTCGAGGTGATCCAGGCCGAAGACGACCTGACCGGCGCCCGCCTCTCCGAAGTCGAGGCGCACCTGGCCCACGCCACCGCGCTGGTGCGGCTGCGCTACGAAAGCGGCGCGCTCTCGGGCACCGGCGCCGCGGCCGACCTGGCCGCGCTCCTGGCCGGCACGCCCACCGCCTCCACCCCCCGCTGACTCCCATGCAGCCCAAGCCGATCTTCCGCAAAGTCTCGCTCGACCGGCTCTCGTCGCCCGAGCAGCTCGACGAGCTGATGCACACCACCAGCCCGCGCGGGTGGATCGCCCTGGCGGCGCTCTGGCTGCTGCTGGGCGTGGGCATCGCCTGGGGCTTCGTGGGCGAGCTTCCCGAAAGCGTGGTGGGGAGCGGGATCCTGACCCGCGCCGGCGGCGTGCTCGAGGTGGTGAACCAGGCCCCCGGCCGGGTGACCGACCTGAACGTGCGCGTGGGCGACGTCGTCCGCGCCGGGCAGGAGGTGGCCGTGGTGGAGCAGCCCACGCTGCGCGCCCAGCTCGACGAGGCGCGCCAGCAGCTGGCCGCGCTCCAGAACGAGCAGGCGCAGGGGCTGGGCTACCGGGCGGCCGACGCCGAGCTGCAGCGGGCCCGCATGGGCCAGCAGCGCGCCAGCCTGCAGGGCACCATCGACGCCTCGCGCGAGGTGGTGGCCTCGCTCGAGGAGCGCATGCACGCGCAGGAGCAGCTGGTGGAGCAGGGGCTGATCACCCGCTCCACCCTGCTGGCCACGCGCCAGCAGTACGACCAGGCGCGCGAAAAGGTGCGCACCGCGCAGGCGCAGCAGGCCGACCTCGAGGTGCAGCGGCTGGGGCACGACTTCGAGCTGGACGAGCGCCAGCGCGACGCCGGCCGCCGGCTGGAGCAGCAGCGCGCCGAGGTGGCGCGGCTGGAGCGCGAGTACCGCCGCGCCGCCGAGGTCACCTCGCCCTACGCCGGGCGCGTGCTGGAGCTGATCGCCGAGCCGGGGAAGATGGTGGGCACCGGCGACCCCGTGCTCACCCTGGACCGCGCCGGCCGCGGGGCCCGCGAGCTGGAGGCGGTGGTCTACGTTCCCGCGCAGTTCGGCAAGCGCGTGCGGCCGGGGATGCGCATCCAGGTGGCCCCCGCCACCGTGCGCTCCGAAGAGTTCGGGATGATCACCGGCCGCGTCACCTCGGTCTCGGCCTACCCCGCCACTCCGCGGGGGATGCAGCGGATGCTGAAGAACGACCAGCTGGTGACCGCCCTTTCCGGCGGCGGCGCGCCCTACGAGGTGCACGCCACCCTGGCCATCGACCCGAAGACGCCCAGCGGCTTCCGCTGGACCTCGTCGCACGGGCCGCCGCTCGCCATCCAGAGCGGCACCCTGGCGGGCGCGCAGGTGATCGTCGATTCGCAGCGCCCGATCGCCCGGGTGATCCCCCTGCTGCGCCGCTGGAGCGGAATGTGAGCGCGCCGATGAATCCCGACACCTCCCCCACCCCCGTGGACGGCGCCGCCGTGCCGGCTCCGGCCGGACGGGCGCGCCGCTGGAAGGCGCCGCTGGCCAACCTGTCGCTGGTGGGCACGCGCGGCGCGGTTCCGCCCTCGGCCGCGGCCCCCGCGGCAAGGCCCGGCGCCACCCCCGCCAACTGGCGCGGCAGGCGCGTGCGCGTTCCCACCATCCTGCAGATGGAGGCGGTGGAGTGCGGCGCGGCCACGCTGGCCATGGTGCTGGCGCACCACGGCAGGCACGTGCCGCTCGAGGAGCTGCGCGTGGAGTGCGGCGTGAGCCGCGACGGGAGCAAGGCCAGCAACATGGTGAAGGCCGCGCGCCGCTACGGCCTGGAGGCCAGGGGCGTGCGCAAGGAGCCGGCGCAGCTGCGCGGGCTGCAGCTGCCCATGATCGTGCACTGGAACTTCTCCCACTTCGTGGTGCTGGAGGGGTTCCGCAACGGCCGCGCCTGCCTGAACGACCCCGCCACCGGCCCGCGCCAGGTGAGCGAGGAGGAGTTCGACCAGGCGTTCACCGGCGTGGCCCTCCTCTTCGAGAAGGGCCCCGGGTTCGCCCCGGGCGGCGAGCGGCGCGGGCTGATGGGCTCGCTGGCGCCGCGGCTGGCCGGCTCGGCCGCGGGGCTCCTGTTCGTGGTCCTGGCGGGGCTCGCGCTGGTGATCCCCGGGATGGTGGGCCCGGCGTACTCGCGCGTGTTCATCGACGACGTGCTGATCCGGGGGCTGTCGACCTGGCTGCGGCCGCTGCTGATCGTGATGGGGTGCACGGCCCTTCTCCAGGGGGTGCTCACCTGGCTGCAGCAGCACTACCTGCTGCGCCTGGAGACCCGGGTGGCGCTGTCGACCTCCAGCCGCTTCCTCTGGCACGTGCTGCGGCTGCCGGTGGGCTTCTTCGCCCAGCGCTACGCGGGCGAGGTCAGCAACCGGGTGTCGATCAACGACCGCGTGGCGCGCCTCCTCTCGGGCGAGCTGGCCACCACGGCGGTGAACCTGGTGATGATCGCCTTCTACGCCGTGCTGATGCTGCAGTACGACGTGGTGCTCACCGTCATCGGCGTGGCCACGGCGGGGCTGAACCTGGCGGTGCTGCGCTTCACCGCCCGCCGCCGCGCCGAGCTGAGCCAGCGCGTGCAGCAGGACCGCGGCAAGATGATGGGCGTGGCCATGGGCGGCCTGCAGACGCTGGAGACGCTCAAGGCCACCGGCTCGGAGGCCGACTTCTTCGCCCGCTGGTCGGGGCACCAGGCCAAGGTGCTGAACGCCTCGCAGCACCTGGCGCTCACCACGCAGGTCCTCTCCGCCGCGCCGCCGCTCTTCCTGGCCATCAACACCGCGCTGGTGCTGGGCGTGGGCGGGCTGCGGGTGATGGACGGCCACCTGAGCATGGGGATGCTGATGGCCTTCCAGGCGCTGATGCTTTCCTTCGTCAACCCCGTCAACCGCCTGGTCACGCTCGGCGGCACGCTGCAGGAGGTGAAGGCGGACCTCGCCCGGCTGGACGACGTGCTGCGCGCCGAGCCCGACCCGCAGGGCGCCGCCGCCGCCGTGGCCGTCCCCGACGGCGACGGCGCGCCCGCCCGCCTCGAGGGCGAGCTGGAGCTGCGCGACGTGAGCTTCGGCTACAACCCGCTCGACCCGCCGCTGGTGGACGGCCTCTCGCTGCGGCTGCGCCCCGGCGCCCGCGTGGCGCTGGTCGGCCCCTCGGGGTGCGGCAAGTCGACCATCGCGCGGCTGGTGGCGGGGCTCTATCCCGTGCGCGGCGGCGAGATCCTCTTCGACGGGCGCCCGCGCGCCCAGGTGCCGCCCGAGGTGCTGGCCGGCTCGGTGGCCGTGGTCGACCAGGACGTGTTCCTCTTCGAGGGGACCGTGCGCGACAACCTGGCCATGTGGGACGACACGGTGGCCGACGCCGCGCTGGTGCAGGCCGCCCGCGACGCCTGCATCCACGAAGAGGTGGCGGCGCGGCTGGGCGGCTACCACGGCAGGGTGGAAGAGGGCGGCCGCAACTTCAGCGGCGGGCAGCGCCAGCGGCTGGAGATCGCCCGCGCGCTGGTGGGCTCGCCCAGCGTGCTGGTGCTCGACGAGGCCACCAGCGCGCTCGACGCCGCCACCGAGAAGGCGATCGACGACCACCTGCGCCGCCGCGGCTGCACCTGCCTGATCGTGGCGCACCGGCTGAGCACCATCCGCGACTGCGACGAGATCCTGGTGCTGGACCGCGGCAAGGTGGTGCAGCGCGGCACGCACGACGAGATGGCGCACGCCGACGGCCCGTATCGCGACCTGATCGCCCTGGAGTAGCCGCGCCATCGCGCGCGCGCCCGGCTCCATCGACCCATCCGCAACGACGCCCGGTCCCCCGGGCAGCACCCGCAGGGAGATCCATGCACACCAGGACGGCAGGCGCGGCACCCCCGCGCCCCGCGGCACGGCACGAACCCTTTCTGCTCACCGGCAGGCGCGCCTGGCGCGTCCAAGCGGGGCACGTGGACGTGTTCGTCACCGCGGTCGCCGGCGGCGAGCCCCGCGGCCGCCGCACCCACCTGCTGCGCGCCCCCGCCGGCCGCACCCTCTTCGAGTGCGCCCTCGACACCGGCGGCCACGCGCTGCTGGCCGTGCCCGGCCCCGGCGCGCTGCTGCGCGAGCTGGGGCGCGGCGGGCTCGACGCCGCCGGCCACGCGCCCGGCGACGAGGTGGACGGCTGGGTCTCGCTCCTCTGCGACGCCGCCTGGGGGCGCGAGCACGCGCCCGACGGGGTGACCGACACCGTGGTCCAGCAGACGGCGAGCGTGGCCGAGGGCGGCTCGGTGCGCCCGCGTGACGGCGTGGAGTGGCTCCGCGCGTCGTCGCCGGCCACGGTGGGCGGGGCGGCGGGGGCGGCGCTGGCGGCGGGCGACTGGCTTCCGCTCACCCGCGCCGCCTGGCTGCGGCTGGAGGCCGGGGGCACCGTGCGGGCCGAGGGGACCGCGGAGATGCTGCGGCACCCCGCGCCGGCGTGGGCGGGGGTCGACCGGCTGCACGCCGCCGTGCTGGAGCGCGCCCGCGAGCGCGCCGCGGCGGCCGAGGCCGCCGAGCGCGAGCGCCTGCGCCGCAAGTCGGCCGCCTCGCGCCGGGCGCTGGGCGAGGCGTGCGCCGGGCTCGCCGGCACGCTGAACGCCGAGGCGCACCCCGCGGGCGCGGGCGACCCCGGCGCCCCCGACGAGGCGCTGCTGGACGCCTGCCGCATGGTGGGCCGCGTGCTGGGGATGGAGTTCCGCCGCCCCCCCGGCGACGCCACCGCCGCGCACCTGGACCCGCTGGCGGCGATCGTGCGCGCGTCGCGCGTCTCCACCCGCCGCGTGATGCTGCGCGACGGGTGGTGGAAGGGCGACGCCGGCCCGCTGCTGGCCCGCGTGGACGACGGCGGCCGGCCGGTGGCGCTGATCCCCCAGGGCGGCGGCTACCTGCTGCGCGACCCGTCCACCGGCGCCCGCGTGCGCGTGGACGACGAGGTGGCGGCCACGCTGCAGCCGGTGGCGCACACCTTCTACCGCCGCTTCCCCGACACGGTGCTGAAGATGCGGCACGTGCTGCGCTTCGGCCTGCACGGCTGCGGGCGCGACCTGTGGTCCGTGGCGATCATGAGCACGCTGGCCGCGCTCCTGTCGCTGCTGGTGCCGGTGGCCACGGGGCTGGTCTTCAACGACGTGATCCCCGGGGCGGCGCGCCCGCAGCTGGTGCAGCTCATGGTGATCCTGGTCGCCATCGCCCTGTCCACCGCGATGTTCAGCGCCGTGAGCGCCATCGCGCTGGTGCGGCTCGACACCCGGATGGGGAGCGCCGTGCAGGCCGCCGTGTGGGACCGGCTGCTGGCCCTCCCCGTCCCCTTCTTCCGCTCGTACACCGCCGGCGAGCTGGCCACGCGGGCGATGGGGATCGACGGCATCCGCCAGGTGCTCTCGGGCGCCACCGTCAACGCGCTGCTGGGCGGCGCCTTCGGGCTTTTCCACCTGGGGCTCCTCTTCCACTACAGCACGCGGCTGGCGTGGTGGAGCATCCTGCTGCTGGCCGTCGCCATCGGCGCCACGGGGCTGGGCAGCTGGGTGCAGATCAACAGCCAGCGCAGCGCGGCGCTCATCCAGTCGCGCCTGGCGGGCACGGTGCTCCAGCTCCTCTCGGCGATCGCCAAGCTGCGCGTGGCCGGGGCCGAGGCGCACGCCTTCTCGCTCTGGGGGCGCGGCTTCTCGCGCCAGCGGCAGCTGCAGTACCGCGTCCGCGCGGTGGGCAACGTGCTGGCCGCCTTCAACGCCGCCTTCCCGCTGGCCGCGTTCGTGGTCCTCTACGCCGTCGCCGTCCCGCTGCTGGCGCCGCGGGGAACGCTGCGGCCGGGTGACTTCATGGCCTTCGTGGCCTCGTTCACCACCTGCCTGGGCGGGCTGCTGGCGGCGTGCACGGCGCTGGTGGGGACGCTGGCCGTGGTGCCGCTGTACGAGCAGGCCGCGCCGATCCTGGAGAGCGCCCCCGAGGTGGACCCCGCCAAGGCGCACCCGGGAACGCTGCGCGGCGAGATCGAGCTTCAGCACGTCTCCTTCCGCTATCACGCCGATGGGCCCGCGGTGCTGCGCGACGTGAGCCTGCGCATCCGCCCGGGCGAGTTCGTGGCCTTCGTGGGCCCCTCGGGCTCGGGAAAGTCGACGCTGCTGCGGCTGCTGCTGGGCTTCGAGGCGCCCGACGCGGGCGGCGTGTTCTACGACGGGCAGGAGCTGTCGGGGCTCGACGTGCAGGCCGTCCGCCGCCAGATCGGCGTGGTGCTGCAGAGCGGGCGGCTGATGTCGGGCGACCTCTTCACCAACATCGTGGGCTCGTCCACCGCCACCCTGCAGGACGCGTGGGAGGCCGCGCGGATGGCCGGGCTCGACGACGACATCCGCGCCATGCCGATGGGGATGCACACGGTGGTCAGCGAGGGCGGCGGCACGCTGTCGGGCGGCCAGCGGCAGCGGCTGATGATCGCCCGCGCGCTGGTGCACCGCCCGCGCATCCTGCTCTTCGACGAGGCCACCAGCGCGCTCGACAACCGCACGCAGGCCGTGGTGGCCGCGAGCCTCGACGCGCTGCACGCCACCCGCGTGGTGATCGCGCACCGCCTGAGCACGGTGGTGAACGCCGACCGCATCGTGGTGGTGGAAGGCGGCCGCCTGGTCCAGCAGGGGACCTATCGCGAGCTGATGGACCAGGACGGCCCCTTCGCCGAGCTGGCCCGCCGGCAGCTGGCATGACCCGGACGATGACCACCCTCGCCCGCCCCCGCCCCGCCGCCCCGGTCCTCGCCGCCCCGTCCGGCGCCGCCCCGTCCCTTGACCCGCGGATCGAGGACGCGCGGCTCGGGGATCCGCGCCGCGCCGCCCGCGCCGCCGTCCTGCGCGCCCACGGCGCCACCGATGCCGAGGCCGCGGAGCTGCTGGCCTACGGGGACGGCGATGCGTGCACCCTTCCCTCGCCCCCGCCCTTTCCCCTGGCCGACGAGCCGTTCGCGGCGGCGTGGGACGAATACGTCGCCGCGGCGGACCGGGGCGGGGCTTGGCCGGTGCTGCGCGAGGTGCTGGTGCAGCTGCGCTTTCCGGTCCGCGCCGGGATGTCGGAGAGCCCCGAATATCGCCGCGCCACCCGCGCGGGGGACCTGTCCGGCGTTCCGGAGCGCGGCGTGACGCTGGAGAACGCGGCCGGGCTGCGCATCTGGATGCACGCCACCCCCGCGGGCCGCGTCCCGGTGATCCTGGCCGGCACCCGGGCGGACTTCGAGACGCTGGTCCGCGCGATCACCGCGCGCAACGAGCCGAAGCCGCTCCCCGGTTCGATGGGCGCCTGCATCGTGGCCGGCTATCCGAACTGGGACCGCGTGGCGCGCCACCGCCGCGCGTGGGCGGCCGCCCATCCATCCGGCGACTGGGGCGAGGAGTTCCGCGCGCTCGTCCCCCGGCGCGAGCTGTACCAGGACCGCTTCATCATCCTTTCCCCCGGCCCGTACAGCGGCGTCCCCGCGTCGGCGGCCGGGCGGACGGAGCAGGAGTGGGCGCGCGAATCGGTGGCGCTGCGGCTGGAGCACGAGTGCGCGCACTACTTCACGCGCCGCGTGCTGGGCTCCATGCGCAACACCCTGCGCGACGAGCTGGTGGCCGACTTCGCCGGGATCCGTGCCGCCGCCGGCCGCTTCCGCGCGGACTGGCTTCTCGGCTTCCTGGGCCTGGAATCCTTCCCCGCCTATCGCCCCGGCGGGCGGCTGGAGAACTACCGCGGCACCCTTTCCGACGGCGCGTTCATCGTCCTGCAGCGCCTGGCGCACGCCGCCGCCGTCCAGCTCGCCGCCTTCGCCGCCGCCCTTCCCCACGCGGCGGACGACGACGCCCGCGCCGCCGTCCTCCTCACCCTCTGCGCCCACTCGCTCGAGGAGATCGCCTCCGGCGCGCTCGCCGGGGCCGCGGGCTGCTGAATCGCCGTACCGCGGCACCCGGCCCGGGCACCGATCCGGCAGCGTGTTGCGGCACGGGGACTCCGCGTTTCCGGACGAATCCGGCGTTCAGTGACTTTACCGGCTCGGGTGGTGGGGTCACACGGAGCAGCGGAGAAGAACGGAGCAACGGAGAACTGCACCAGTCGTAAGCAGTTCTCCGTTGCTCCGCTGCCCTCCGTTGCTCCGTGTGACGCTTTTCAGCGACGGCGGTTTCGAGGATTGTAAATGCGGATCGGTATCAGTCAGGTATCGCCTTGGGAGTCCCGATCTACCAGGTCCGACTGATCCGTTGAGCCGGTGAGGCCTACTCCCCCGGCTGCATCTCCGGCAGGGTGGGCGGCTTCATCAGGCTGACGGCGGCTTCGCGCACGCCGTGGCCCTCGATGGCGGTGACCTCGAAGCGGACGTCGTCGTACTCCACCACGTCGCCCACCAGGGGCGGGCGGCCCAGGCGGTCCAGCACCAGCCCGCTGACGCTGTCCACTTCCTCGTGCTCCAGCACCACGCCCAGGAACTCGCCCACTTCTTCCACGCGCACGGTGCCGGCCACGATCGCCCGGCCGCGGCCGTCGCGGTACATGTCGGGGCGGCGGCCGCCGCTCTCCTCGATGTCGCCGACGACTTCCTCGAACATGTCCTCGATGGTCACGATCCCGGCGGTGCCGCCGTGCTCGTCCATCACCACCGCCAGCTGCGTCCGCGCCGCCCGCAGCGCGCCGATCACCGCGTCGATGTCGGCCGTCTCGGGGACGTAGGGCACCGCGCGCGCGTCGGCCACGTGCACCGCGCGGCGGTTCCTGAGCCGCCGGAACAGGTCCTTGATGTGGACCATGCCGACGATGTGGTCCAGGTCGTCCTGGTAGATCGGGTAGCGGGTGTGCGGGTGCTCGCGGACGATGCGCACCACCTCGTCGAACGGCGTCCCCACCTCCAGCCCCACCACGCGCACGCGCGGCACCATCACCTCCCCCGCCGTCAGCTCGCCGAAGTCGAGCAGCTCCTGCACCACGGCCGCGCTCTCGCGGCGCAGCATCCCGCCCGCCTGGCTCTCGCGCACGATGTAGCGCAGCTCCTCGGGGGTGCGCACGTGCTCGTGCGAGAGCGCCTGCCGGTCGATCCCGAACACCTTCAGCAGCCCGTTCCCCGCGAAGCTGAGCACGCGGATCAGCGGCAGGGCGAGGGTCTGCAGCAGCAGGAGCGGCGGCGTCACCAGCCGCACCATCCGGTCGGGCTGCTGCAGCGAGAGCGACTTGGGGATCATCTCCCCCAGCACGATGTGGAAGTAGGTCAGCACCACCACGGCCAGCACGCTGGCCAGCGCGTGCGCCGTGATCCACGCGCGCTCGCCCATCCCCACCGCGTGCAGCGCGGCGGCGATCCACTCGGCCAGCACGTGCTCGCCGTACATCCCCAGCAGCAGGCTGGCCACGCTGATCCCCAGCTGCGCGGTGGCGATGTAGCGGTCGCGCCGCATCGGCTCGCGCAGCACGTTCAACACGATGCGCGCCAGCCGGTCGCCCCGGTGCGACGCGGTCTCGATCGACGAGCGGGGGACGCTCACGATGGCGAACTCGGCGGCCACGAAGAGCGCGTTCAGCAGCACCAGCAGCAGGATGATGACGATGGCGAGGAGCTTATCCATCACGCTCCTCCGGGACCCGCTCCTCGTCGTCTTCGTCCCTGCGCGGCGCGGCGACCACCCAGGCCACGGCGTGGTGGAGCACGCTCTCCACCTCCATCCGCACGCCCTGGATCTCCACCGTCTCGCCCACGGCGGGGACGTGGCCCAGCTCCTCGGTCACGCGGCCGCCCAGGGTGTCGCTCTCGCCCTCCAGGTACGCGCCGATCCAGGGCTCCGCGTCGTCCAGCCGCAGCCACCCGGGAAGGCGCACGCGGCCGTCGGGGAGGCGCTCGGGGCCGGGCTCGTCGCCCTTCAGCTCGTCGCCCACCTCGCCCATCACCTCGGTCAGCACGTCGTCGAGCGTCACCAGCCCGCTCACCCCGCCGAACTCGTCCAGCAGCACCGCCTGGTGGGTGCGGCTCTCGCGCATGCGCGCCAGCAGCTGCTCGGCGGTGACCGACTCGGGGACGTGCAGGATCGGGCGGAGGAGCGGCTCCACGCTCTCGGGCGGGTGCCCCTCCATCGCCCGCACGAACAGGTCGCGGGTGTGGAGGACGCCCACGATGTGGTCCAGGTCGCCGCGGTAGACGGGGAGGCGCGTGTACGGGCTTTCGGCCACGATCTGCATCACCCTCTCCACCGGGAGCGCGATGTCCACCGCCGCCACCTGGTTGCGCGGCACCATCAGGTGGCGCGCGGGGCGGATCCCCAGCTGCAGCGCGCGCCGCAGCCGCCGGTGCTCGTCGGGCTCCAGCATCCCGCCCTCGCGGCTCTCGGCGATCAGCAGGTCGATCTCCTCGGGCGAGTGGATGTGCCGGTGGCTCTCGCCGGGCGCGCCCAGCAGGCGCAGGACGACGTTGGCGCTCCCGTTCAGGAAGGTGAGGAACGGGCCGAACACGGTGAGCGACCACTTCATGGGGAGCACCGTGAACAGCGCCACCTGGGTGGGCCGCGCCAGCGCCAGGTACTTGGGCACCAGCTCGCTGAGCACCATCTGCAGCCCGGTCAGGATCAGCAGCACCACCACCGTGGCGATCGAGGCCGCCGCCGCGGGCGAGGTGCCCGCCACCCCCGCCACCACCGGCACCAGGCCGACGGCGATGGTCCCCTGCGCGAACGCGCCCACGGCCAGCGAGGTGATGGTGATCCCCACCTGGCTGGCCGAGATGTAGCGGTCGAGCTTGCGGGGGTCGTCGAGCACGCGCAGCAGCCGCGCGGCCTGGGCGCTCCCCTGCTCGGCGCGCTGGCGGATGCGGGAGCGGCGCACCGAGACCGCCGAGAACTCGGCGGCCACGTACAGCGCGCTGAAAAGAATGAGGAGGAGAACGACCAGCAGGGGCCCGACCATCTCTCGCCGGAGCGGGGGAGCGCGCGCGGGGGCCTTGTTCCCCGGCGAGGGCCGCGCGCCCGCCCCGGACCGCCCGCTCGCTGGGCGGCCCCGGGTGGGCGGGGCCCTGGATGCATTGCACAAACCAGACGCACGAGCCACGCCAGCGCGGGCGCGGCCGGTGCACAGCGGGGACGCTACGCCCCGCGGAGGTGCGCCGCAAGCGGGTACGCGAACGTCCAATCGTCAGGAAACGGAGTGGATAGGCGTTGCAATCCGGCGAATAGAAGCGAAATTGCTACCCGCATGCTACATTCATCCCCTTTGGGTCCAGCCGTCCACCCCGCACGCCCCCAGGGAGAGCACTCGATGGAACCCGATTCCGGGCTCAGCGACCGTCTCCGGGACCGCATCCTGAACGCACTGCACCTGGGCCTGCTGCGCCCGGGAGACCGCCTCCCCAGCATCCGCACCCTGTGGCGCGAGATGGGGGTGGACCACCGCGTGGTGGCCCACGCCTACCGCACCCTTGAGGCCGAGGGGCTGGTGGAGGTCCGCGGCCGCTCCGGCGTCTACCTGGCCCCGCAGGACCAGTTCGGCGGCGAGCTGCTGGCCGAGACCGCGCGCTGGCTGGCCGGCGTGCTGGTGGAGGCCTGGAAGCGCCGCCTGACCATCGCCGACGTCCCCGAGC
>DASSME010000059.1:0-9592 GCA_035689035.1 Longimicrobium sp.
GTGTGGATGAAGGGCGAGCAGGTCCGGCGGATGTGGATGGGTGAGATGATGCGCGGCGGAGCGGGGGACGGCAAGGCGGGCGAGGGGGAAGGGCGGGGCGGGGAGCGGCCGTTGCTTCGGTGTTGCAGACTCCGCGGACCCGCAGGCGCTCTCCGCAGGCTTCCTTGGCAGGGGCGAATGAATTCGCTGCAACAACTACACGAAGTCCGCCTTCGCGGCGCCTTCGCGGACTACCGGCTGCGGCGCGGCCGGGATGAGGGTGCGCGCATCGGGGTCCGCGGCGGGAGCAGGGAAGGCCCGCGTGGATTGGGGAGGGCGTCGCGGTTGCCGCGGCTTCGGGCGGCGGTGGGAGCCGGCGGCGGGAGCCGGCGGCGGAGCTTCAGCCCGCGCGGCCGAGCTCGACGACGATCTCGTACTCGCGCTCGGTGACGGGCTGGACGGAGAGGCGGCTCTTGTTGATCACCAGCATCTTCTCCAGCCCCGGCGTGGCGCGCAGCTCGTCGAGGGTGACCACGCGGGGGAAGCGCTCGACGAACGCGATGTCCACCATGTACCAGCGGGGATCGTCGTCGCTCGCCTTGGGGTCGAAGTAGTCGCTCTCCGGCTCCCGCGCGCTGGGGTCGGGGTAGCCGGTGCGGGAGACGCGCGCCAGCCCGGCCACGCCGGTGGGGTCGGCGTTGCTGTGGTAGAACAGCACCGGGTCGCCCACCTGCATCGTGTCACGCATGAAGTTGCGCGCCTGGTAGTTGCGCACCCCTTCCCAGGACGTCTCCCCGTCGCGCGCCAGGTCGTCGATCGAAAAGACCTCGGGCTCGCTCTTCATCAGCCAGCACTTCGGCATCCTACCCCCACGGAACCCGCGTGATCAGCAGCCGTCCACCCGTGCGACATTCTGCCCGACGCGGGGCTCCGGATCAAGGCGCCGCCCACCACGCGCCGCACGGCGACGATTCTGGACGGAGTGTGTATGGGCGTGATGGGATCGCCGTCGTCAACTTTGGCCCACCCGCACCCGTGACCGCACCCCCGCGGCCAACCGGGGTCCGGCGCACCCGATGGCGCCCCTGAGGCGCATCGTGACACGGGCGGGCGCATTCGGATTCAGATGGTGGACGGGGTGCGCAAAATCGGGAAACCGGAATGGCGTAATGCTGACGAGCGCTTGATTTGCCCTCGCAATCGGACCTTATTTGGGGCCCCATCCCCAGCCGGCGCGGCCCTGTCCGGAAGTGTTCGGGCGCGGCACGCGCGGGGTACAGGCGGAGGCCCGTCGGCCGGGCGCTCCGCACCCGCAACGCGAGGAACCCGATGACCACCAGCACGCTCTTGGGCCGGAAGACGGTCAATGCACTGAACGGCTACCTGGGCTCGGGGAACCGCACCCGTTGACCCCGCACCACCCGGCCCGCCGCCGCGCCGCCGGCCCTTCGGTGCGCGCGCGGCGCGACGGGACGGACTCTCGATGACCCAGCTTTCGGCAAAGGACCTCTGGATCCAGCGGCCGCGCCCCCGCCCGGGAGCGCGGCTGCGCCTGTTGCTGCTGCCGCACGCGGGCGGCGGCGCCAGCGCGTTCCGCGGCTGGGCCGACGCGATCGCCGCGGACGGGGTGGAGGTGTGCCCGGTGCAGCTTCCCGGGCGCGAGAACCGCCTGGGCGAGCCGCCGTTCGACCGTCTGCCGCCGCTGGTGGAGGCGCTGGCCGGGGCGCTGGAGCGGTGGCACGACCTTCCCTACGCGGTGTTCGGGCACAGCATCGGCTCGCTGGTCGGCTTCGAGCTGGCGCGCCGGGCCGCCGCCGCGGGCGTGCCCGGCCCGGTGCACCTGTTCGCCAGCGCCCGCCGCGCCCCCGGCCTGCCCAGCCGCCAGCGCGACATCCACCAGCTCCCCGACGCCGAGCTGCTGGCCGACCTGCGGGCGCTGGGCGGAATGCCGCAGGCGCTGCTGGACCACCCCGAGCTGATGGCGCTGGTCCTTCCCGTGCTGCGCGCCGACCTGGCGCTCACCGAGACGTACACGCCCACCCCCGGCATCACCATCGGCGCCCCCATCACCGCGTACCTGGGCGAGGGCGACGAGAAGGTCACCGTGGACGAGGCCCGGGCGTGGGGGAGCCACACGACCGCCTCCTTCCGCATGCGCACCTTTCCCGGCGACCACTTCTACCTCTTCGCGCTCCGCGACCAGGTCCTCCAGGCGCTCTCCGCCGACCTTCGCGCCATCACCGCGGCGCTCTGATCCATCCGCCCTGGTACCGAATCCACGCATACCGTGGTCGGACCACATCGCTGAAGGCGGTCACCCGGAGCAGCTCCGTGTTCCCCCTCCGCCGAGCCGGGGTGCCTGGACCGCGCCGCGGGTGGACGGGAAAGGTGAGTCGAAGCGACACGCTTTCCCCTTGCCGCTCACGCCCGCGGCCTGCGGTCCCTGGGTGGCGCAGGCCGCGCAAGTCGTTGGGGCGGACGGACGATCAGTGTTCGGCGAGCATGGTTGATGTAGATGGTTTGTGGCGGATTTCGCGCGGCGCTATCCGGCGCACGATCCGCGGGGCAGATGGGCTGCTTGAGAGCGGCCGGAGACGTCACATGTGTTTTTCTCTGTCCAAAGTGTCTGTTCCGTACTCGTTGCAATGCCTGACATTTTGCGTGTGGACTGCTACCGGTTCTACGTCCGGCAACGGCTAAATGCGCTTCCGTGAACGTTGTGCAGATTCTCAAGACCGCGATGAACTACTACAAAAGCGGGCCGTAGTGCATTAGATTGGCGGCGCGAAAGGGAGAGGGAGGCGCCGAGCGCGCAGGCATCGGGTGGACCCACGCCACTCGAGGCCCTAGACGTTTTGTTCCCCGCCCATTCCTTTCTACGGCCGTTTAGGATCGGACGCGCAACCGACACGCCTCGCACCCACCCTCGGGCGCTGCACGCGGCGATCGCACGGCCACGTTCACAGTTGCCAGACCTGGGCGGCATGGACCCGCCGCTCCCATCAGGCCACGGACAACACACGTTTCCAAGCAGGTGCGGCCGAGGCGCGGACCACCCGTGCCCGCCTTGCCGACCACCCATGCAAGAGGACGCTCCCGTGCCGGCAGCCGCCGACCCCCGCGCCACCGCAGCGCCCCGCCCGCCGGCGGGGTGCGCCTGCGTGCACCTCTGCTTCCAGGCGCGCGCGGCGAACACCCCGCACGCGCCCGCGGTGGCGCACGCGGGGCGCACGTGGAGCTACGCCGAGCTGGACCGCCGCTCCAGCGCGGTGGCGGCGCGGCTGCGCGCGCTGGGCGTTGGGCCCGAGACGCGCGTGGCCGTGCTGCTGGAGCGCGGGTTCGAGTTGGCCGCCGCGCTGCTGGGGGTGCTGAAGGCCGGCGGCGCCTGGGTGCCGCTGGACCCCGAGTACCCCGCCGAGCGCGTCGCCTTCGTGCTGGACGATTCGCGCGCGGCGGCGGTGCTCACCGGCGGCGGCCAGCCGCTCCCCCCCGGCGCCCCGCCGGCGCTCGACGTCGCCGCGATCGCGGACGACGAGGCGGACGGCTTCGCCGCGGTGGAGGTGGACCCCGAGGCGCTGGCGTACGTCATCTACACCTCGGGGAGCACGGGGCGGCCCAAGGGGGTGGGCGTCACCCACCGCGCGCTGGCCTCGCACCACGCGGCCGTCGTCCCCCTGTTCGGGCTGACGGAGCGCGACCGGGTGGCGCAGATCGCGTCCGTCGGCTTCGACATCTCGGTGGAGGAGATCTTCCCCACCTGGGCCGCGGGGGGAACGGTGGTCTTCCGCCCGGCCGAGGTCGCGTCGTTCGGGAGCGGGTTCCTGCGCTGGCTGGCCGACGAGCGGGTCACGGTGCTGAACGTGCCGACCGCCTTCTGGCACGCCTGGGTGGCCGACCTGGCGGCCGCGCGCGCCGCGCCGCCCCCGTCGCTGCGCCTGGTGGTGGTGGGCGGCGAGCGGGCGCGTGCCTCCGCGCTGGCCGAGTGGGGGCGGATCGCCGCGGGCCGGGTGCGGTGGATCAACAGCTACGGCCCCACCGAGGCCACCATCACCGCCACCGCCTGGGAGCCGACCGCCGAAGCGGCCGCGGACGCGCCGGGCGAGCCGCCGATCGGCGCGCCGCTCGCGAACACGCGGGCGTACGTGCTGGACGCGGCGCTCCGCCCCGCCGGCGCGGGCGCCGAGGGCGAGCTGTGCCTGGGCGGCCTGGGCGTGGCGCGGGGATACCTCGGCCGCCCCGCGCTCACCGCCGAGCGCTTCGTCCCCGATCCCTTCGCGGCCGCCGCCGGGGCGAGGATGTACCGCACCGGCGACCGGGCGAGGGAGCGGCCGGACGGCGCGCTGGAGTTCCTGGGGCGGCTGGACGACCAGGTGAAGGTCGGGGGGTTCCGGGTGGAGCCGGGCGAGGTGGAGTCGGTGCTCTCCACGCACCCCTCGGTGGCGCACGCCGCGGTGGTGGCGCGCGACGACGGCACCGGCCGCACGCGGCTGGTGGGCTACGCCGTGCCGCGCCCGGGCACGGCCGCCGACGCGGCCGCGCTGCGGCGCTGGCTGCACGGCCGCCTCCCGCCGTACATGGTGCCCTCCGCGCTCGTGCTGCTGGACGCGCTGCCGCTGACCGCGCACGGCAAGGTCGACCGCCGCGCCCTTCCCGCGCCCGCCGCCCTGGAGCCGCTGGAGACGGACTGGAGCGGCGCGGGCGAGACGGCGCGGGCGCTCGCCGCGATCTTCGCCGAGGTGCTGGGCGCCCCGACCGTGGGGCCCGGCGACGACTTCTTCGAGCTGGGCGGGCACTCGCTGCTGGGGATGCAGGTGCTTTCCCGCGTCCGCCAGCGGTGGGGCGTGGAGCTGCCGGTGCGCGCGGTGTTCGAGGCGCCCACGGCGGCCGCGCTGGCCGCCCGCGTGGAGGCGGCGCGCACCGCCCCCGCGGCGCCGCAGCCGCCGCTGCGCCCGGTGCGGCGCGAGGGCGCGCTCCCGCTCAGCTTCGCGCAGCAGCGCCTCTGGTTCCTGCACCAGATGGAGCCGGAGAGCCCGTTCTACAACATCCCCGCCGCGGTGCGCCTGACCGGCGCGCTCGACGCCGCGGCGCTCGGCCGCGCGCTCTGCGAGATCGTCCGCCGGCACGAGGCGCTGCGCACCACCTTCCTGTCCACCGCCGACGGCTCGGCGCAGGTGGTGCACCCCGCGCCCGACCGCTTCCCCCTTCCCCTCCACGACCTGTCGCCGCTTCCGCGCCCGCGCCGGGACGCAGAGGCGATGCGCATCGCCCGCGCGGAAGCGGGGACGCCGTTCGACCTGGCGCGCGACGCGATGCTGCGCGCCGTCCTGGTCCGCATCGACGAGCGCGAGCACCTGCTCGTGCTGAACCTGCACCACGTGGCGGGCGACGGGTGGAGCGTCGGCGTGCTCTTCCGCGAGATCGCGGCGCTGTACGAGGCGTTCGCGGCGGGGCGGCCGTCCCCGCTCGCCGCGCCGCCGGTGCAGTACGCCGACTACGCCGTGTGGCAGCGCGAGTGGCTGCGCGAGGAGGTGCTGGAAGACCAGCTGGCCTACTGGCGCGGCCGGCTGGCCGGCGCGCCCGCGGTGCTGGAGCTGCCCACCGACCGCGCCCGCCCGGCGGCGCAGAGCTACCGCGGCGAGGTGGTGGCCTTCGAGGTGCCGGCCGCGCTCGCCGCGCGCCTGCGCGAGGTCGCGCGCGGGGAAGGCGCCACCCTCTTCATGGTGCTGCTGGCGGGATTCGGCCTGCTGGTGCACCGCCTGGGCGGGCGCGACGACGTGGTGGTGGGCTCGCCGATCGCGGGGCGGGTGCGGCGCGAGGTGGAGGGGCTGATCGGCTTCTTCGTGAACACCATGGCGCTGCGCGCCGACCTTTCGGGCGACCCCACGGTGGCGGAGCTGATCGGCCGGGTGCGCGAGGCCACGCTCGAGGCGTACGCGCACCAGGACCTGCCCTTCGAGCGCGTGGTGGAAGAGCTGCAGCCCGAGCGCACGCTGAGCCACAACCCGCTCTTCCAGGTCGCCTTCGCGCTGCAGAACGTGCGCATGGAGCCGGTGGACGCGCCCGGCCTGCGGCTGAAGCTGGAAGACGTGGACAGCGGCACCAGCAAGTTCGACCTTTTCCTGGAGATGCTGGAAGAGGGCCCCCGGCTGCGCGGCAACCTGGAGTACGCCACCGACCTGTGGGAGCGCCCCACCGTGGAGCGGATGATCGTGCTCTTCCTGCGCCTGCTCGAGGCGCTGGCCGGTGACGCGTCGCTCCCCGTGAGCCGCGCGCGGCTGCTGGAGGCGGACGAGGCGCGGGCGCAGGTGCGCGCCTGGAACGCCACCGCGCGCCCCTACCCGCGCGACGCCAGCATCCACGAGGTGTTCCAGGCGCGCGCGCTGGCGGCGCCGAACGCGCCGGCGGTGGAGTGGGTGGGCGGGTGGATGAGCTACGCCGAGCTGGACGTGCGCTCCAACCGGCTGGCCCATCACCTCCTCGCCCTGGGCGTGGCGCCCGGCGAGCCGGTGGCGATCGCGGCCGAGCGGTCGCCGCAGCTGGTGGTCGCCATCCTGGCGATCCTCAAGGCGGGGGGCGCGTACCTCCCCGTCAACCCCCGGTACCCGCGCAGCCGCGTGGCGCTGATGCTGGAAGACAGCGGCGCGCGCGTGCTGGTCACCGAATCGGCGCTGGCCGCGTCGCTCCCCGCGGACGGAGTGGCCACGGTGCGGCTGGACGGCGACGCGGCGCGGATCGCGGCCCAGCCGCCGCACCCGCCGGCGGTGGAGGTGCCCGCCGAGGGCGCGGCGTACGTCATGTACACCTCGGGGTCGACGGGGCGGCCCAAGGGGGTGGTGGTTCCCCACCGCGCGGTGCTGCGGCTGGTGCTGAACAGCGACTTCGCGCGCTTCGGCGCCGGCGAGACGTGGCTGCAGCTGGCGCCGGTGGCGTTCGACGCCAGCACGCTGGAGCTGTGGGCGCCGCTGCTGAACGGCGGCCGGCTGGCGCAGTACCCGTCCGTGGCGGTGGACCCGGCCGAGCTGGGGGACTTCATCCGCCGGCACGGGGTGACCAGCGCCTGGCTCACCGCCGGCCTCTTCCACCAGCTCGTCGACGCCTCGCCCGACGCCATCGGCGGGCTGCACCAGCTGCTGGCGGGGGGCGACGTCCTTTCCGTGGCCCACGTGCGCCGCGTGCTGGACGCCTTCCCCCACGTGCGGCTGATCAACGGCTACGGCCCCACCGAGAACACCACCTTCAGCTGCTGCCGGACGATCGAGCCGGCGGACGTGGAGCGTGCGTCGATCCCGATCGGCCGGCCGATCGCCAACAGCACCGCCTACGTGCTGGACGCGCGGCTGCAACCGGTGCCCTGCGACGTGCCGGGCGAGCTGTTCGTGGGCGGCGACGGGGTGGCGCGGGGCTACCTGAACGCGCGGGCGCTCACCGCCGCGCGCTACCTTCCCGACCCCTTCGCGGCGGCCGCCGGGTCGCGCATGTACCGCACGGGCGACCGGGTGCGGCGGCGCCCGGACGGCGCGATCGAGTTCCTGGGCCGCATCGACGAGCAGGTGAAGATCCGCGGCTACCGCGTGGAGCCCGGCGAGATCGAGGCGGTGCTGGAGCGCAGCCCCCAGGTGGCGAAGGCCGTGGTCCACGTGCGCGAGGACGAGCCGGGGGAGAAGCGGCTGGTGGGCTACGTGATCCCCGCGCGCGCGGACGCGGACGTCGCGGCCGAGTCCGCCTCGGACGAGACGGCGGCGCGGCAGGTGGGGCAGTGGGAGAGCCTGTTCGACGACGTGTACACCGGCTCGCGCGGGACCGAGGAGGGCGGCGACACCTTCGACATCATCGGCTGGAACAGCTCGTACACCGGCCAGCCGATCCCGCCGGACGAGATGCGCGAGTGGGTGGACCGCACCGTGGAGCGCATCCTCGCCCTGGGCCCCCGCCGCGTGCTGGAGCTGGGCGTGGGCACCGGGCTCCTCCTCTTCCGCGTGGCGCCCCGCGCGGCCGAGTACCTGGGGACGGACTTCAGCGCGCAGGTGCTGGCCCGCCTCGAGGCGCGGCTGCGCACCGCCGGCGTGCCGCTCCCGCCCGTCCGCCTGCTGCAGCGCGAGGCCGTGGACTTCGGCGGGATCGAGGCGCGGCGCCACGACACGGCGATCCTGAACTCCGTCTGCCAGTACTTCCCCACGGCCGACTACTTCGCGTCCGTGGTGGAGAAGGCGGTGGACGCGCTGGAGGATGGCGGGGCCTTCTTCGTGGGCGACGTGCGCAACCGCTGGACGCTGGACGCCTTCCGCACCGCCATCGAGTTCGATACGGCGCCCGGCTCGGTGAAGACGGCCGACCTGCGCCAGCGCGCCCGGCGGATGGTGGAGGAAGAGGAAGAGCTGGTGGTGGACCCCGACTTCTTCCAGGCGCTGGCGGGCCGCATCCCCCGCATCGGCCGGGTGGAGGCGCGCGTCAAGCGCGGGCGGCACCACAACGAGCTCACCCGCCACCGCTACGACGTCACCCTCCACGTCGGCCCGGCCGCCGAGCTCGAGACGGCGCCGTCCGTCGAGTGGGAGGGCGGGATGACGCTGGACGGGCTGCGCGCGCGGCTCCAGGCCGACCCCGGCCGGCCGCTGGCGGTGCTGGGGATCCCCAACGCGCGGCTCTGGCGCGAGCTGGGGATCGTCCAGCTGCTGGAGATGGAGGACGGACCCGCGACGGTGGCCGAGGCGCGCGCCGCGCTCGACCGCGAGGCCGACCCCTCCATCGACCCCGAGGCGCTGTGGTCGCTCGGCGACGAGCTCGGGCTGGCGGTGGAGATCCGCCCGGCGGGCCCGCAGGCGCCGGCGGCGGTGGACGCCCTGTTCCACCCGGCCGGGGCCGACGTGGCGTTCCCCGAGCGGGCGCGCGCCCCACGCGAGCCGCGCGAATACGCCAACGACCCGCTGTGGGCCGCGCAGGCGCGCGACCTGGCGCCGCGGCTGCGCGCGTGGCTCAAGGAGCAGCTCCCGGAGCACATGGTGCCCGCCGCGCTGGTGGTGATGGACGCGTTCCCGCTCACCCCCAACGGCAAGGTCGACCGCCGCGCCCTTCCCGCGCCCGAGCCGCAGCGGCTGGGTACCGGCCAGGCGTGCGTGGAGCCGCGCGGCGACACCGAGCGGCGCCTGGCCGCCATCTGGGCCGAGGTGCTGCGGCTGGAGCGGGTGTACGTGGACGACAACTTCTTCGACCTGGGCGGCCACTCGCTCCTGGCCACGCAGCTGGCCACCCGGGTGCGCGAGGCGTTCAGCATCGCCCTCCCGCTGCAGCGCATCTTCGAGGCGCCCACCGTGGCGCTGCTGGCCGAGGTGGTGGACGCGGCCAACGCCCAGGCGATGGCCGCGCTCCTCGACGACCTGGACGCGCTGAGCGACGACGAGGTGCGCGCGCTGCTCGAGGCCGAGGGCGCCTTCGGCGAGAGCGGCCTGGCCACGGCGGGGGACTGAAGGATGACCGACCTCGCCCACCGCCTGCAGGAGCTTTCGCCCGAGCGGCGCAGGCTGCTGGAGATGCGCCTGCGCACGCAGCAGGCGCAGGCCGCCGGCCCCGAGCTGCGCCGCCGCGAACGGGCGGACGGCACCGCGCCGCTCAGCTA
>DASSME010000060.1:0-3440 GCA_035689035.1 Longimicrobium sp.
GCGTCTCCGCCGCCGCCGCCCTCGGCCGCGCCGCTGCCGACGATCTTCCGGGGCTGGCCGAGCTCGGCGAGCTGGCCGGAGCCACGCTCGCGGGCCGCGAGTCGGTCTCGCCCGACTGGCGGCTGGTGCCGGCGAAGGGCGGCGCCCCGGTCTGGGTGCAGGCGCGCTGCGCGCCGCTGCGTGGCGAGGCGGGCGAGATCCGCGGGTGCGTGGCCACGCTGCGCGAGGTGGGCGACCGCCACGCCCGTGCCGCGGACGACGACGGCCCCGAGGCGTCGATCGACGCGCTGCGCGAGAGCGAGCGGCGCTTCCGCGAGCTGGCCGACACGGCGCCGGTGATGGTGTGGATGGCCGACCCCGAGAACAACGGGACGTACTTCAACCGGCCGTGGCTCGAGTTCACCGGGCGCGCGCTGGACCAGGAGCTGGGCGCCGGCTGGATCGGCGCCATCCACCCCGACGACCTGGAGCGCGCCGTCACGTATTGCGGCGACCACGTGGCGCGCCGGCAGCCGTTCCGCATGGAATTCCGCATGCGGCGCCACGACGGCGAGTACCGCTGGGTGCTCGACCACGGCACGCCCCGCTTCGGCGACGACGGCGCCTTCCTGGGCTACGTGGGCAGCTGCGTGGACATCACCGACCGCAAGCACGCCGAGCAGGCGCTGCGGCTGAGCGAGCAGCGCTACCGCTCGCTGGTGGAGGCCGGCACGCAGATGGTGTGGACCACCGACGCCCGCGGGATGATCGTCGACATGCCGTTCTGGCGGCAGCTCACCGGCCAGACGCCCGACGAGGTGCGCGAGGAGGGGTGGGCCGCCGCCGTGCACCCCGGCGACCGCGAGCGGGTGAGCGCCGCCTGGTGGCACGCCTTCGAGACCCGCACCCCGTACGAGGCCGAGTACCGGCTGCGGCTGAAGGACGGCGGCTACCGCTGGTTCGCCGCGCGCGCCGTGCCCGTGCTGGACCCGGGTGGCGCCGTGCGCGAGTGGGTGGGCGTGTTCAACGACGTGCACGACCGCCGCACCGCCGAGGCCGCGCTGCGCCAGAGCGAGGAGCGCTACCGCCTGGCCATGCTGGCCACCCGCGACGTGGTGTGGGACTGGGACCTGGCCACCGACGAGGTCCGCTTCGGCGAGGCGATCCGCCAGGTTCTGGGCTTCGATCCGTCGGAGGTGGACCCCGAGGCCAACTGGTGGTACGAGCACATCCACCCCGAAGACCGCGACCGCGTGGTCGCCGGGATCCACGAGGCGATCCACGCCCGCGCCGAGGTGTGGACCGCGCGCTACCGCCACCTCAAGGCCGACGGCGAGTGGGCGGTGGTGGACGACCGCGCCTACCTGCTGTACGGCGACGACGGCCGCCCGGTGCGCATGGTGGGCGCCACCCAGGACGTCACCGAGCGCCTGCGCGCCGAGCAGGCCCGCGAGAGCGAGCGCCGCCGCCTCTGCGACGTGCTGGCCCAGATGCCCGCCGCCATCTCGGTGCACGAGGGGCCGGACCTCGTGTTCGTGGCGGTGAGCGACGCCATGCAGCGGCTGATCGGCCCGCGCGAGGTGATGGGGCTCTCCGCCCGCGAGGCGATCCCCGAGCTGGCCGCGCAGGGGTTGGTGGACGAGCTGGAGCGCGTCTACCGCACCGCCGAGCGCCACTCGGCCACCGCCGTGCGCGCCCGCTGGGACGCGGATGGCGACGGCGTGCCGGAAGAGCGCGTGGTGGACTACACCTACCACGCGCTCCGCGACGCGGACGGCCGGGTCTACGGCGTGGTGAGCCACGTGGCCGACGTGACCGCGCGCGAGCTCGCCGCCCGCGAGCTGGCCGGTGCCCGCGCCCTGGCCGAGGCGCGCGCCGACGAGGCCGCGCGCCTGGCCGAGGAGCTGCGCGACGCCAACGCCGGCCTCCGCGACGCCTCGGAGCGCGCCGAGGCCGCCCGCGAGCGCATCGAGATCCTGGCCGAGGCCAGCGGCCGCCTGGCCTCGTCGCTCGACTACCGCCAGACGGTGCAGACCGTCGCGCGCCTCGCCGTGCCCACGCTGGCCGACTGGTGCTTCGTGGAGGAGAAGGAGGAGAACGGGCCGATCCGCATGCTGGCGTGCGCCCACTCGGACCCGGCCAGGGTCGACTTCGCGTTCGACGTCCTCCGGCGCTATCCCATCGACCCCGACTACCCGTTCGGCACCGCCGCGGTGCTGCGCACGGGCCAGCCCGAGATCATGGGCGGGATCACCCCCGAGATGCTGGAGGCGGTGGCGAAGGACGAGGAGCACCTGCGGGCGCTGCTCGCCATCGGCTTCGTCAGCAGCATCTCGGTTCCCCTGGCCGCGGCGGGGCGGACGTTCGGCGTGCTGTCGCTGGTGCAGGCGGAGAGCGGCCGGCAGTTCGGCCCGGCGGACCTGCCGCTGGCCACGGAGCTGGGGCACCGCGCGGCGGTGGCGATCGAGAACGCGCGGCTGTACGAGGAGGCGCTGGCCGCCAACCGGGCCAAGGCGGGGTTCCTGGCCACCATCAGCCACGAGCTGCGCACGCCGCTGAACGCCATGATCGGCTACGTGGACCTGCTGCTGATGGGGATCCCCGAGCCGATCCCGATGCAGGCGCGGTCGCACGTGGAGCGCATCCGCCTGGCGTCGCGGCACCTGCTGTCGATCATCGAGGAGATCCTCACCTTTTCGCGCATCGAGGCGGGGCGCGAGGCGGTGGAGACCGAGGCGGTGGACCTCGCGGCGCTGGCGGGCGAGGTGAGCGCCATCATCGAGCCGCTGGCCAACGAGCGCGGCCTGCTGCTGCACGTCCCCGCGGACGTCGATCCGCCCACGGTGGTGACCGACCCGCGCAAGCTGCGGCAGATCCTGGTCAACCTGCTGGGCAACGCGGTGAAGTTCACCGAGCGCGGGGGCGTGGGCTTCGCGGTGGAGCGCGGCGACGGCGTGGTGCTGCTGCACGTGCGCGACACCGGCATCGGCGTGGACCCCTCGCTGCACGAGGCGATCTTCGAGCCCTTCCGCCAGGTGGACGGCGGGATGACCCGCGCCGCCCCCGGCACCGGCCTGGGGCTGACCGTGAGCCGCGAGCTCGCCCGCCTGCTGGGCGGCGACATTACCGTGCAGAGCGCCCTGGGCGAGGGAAGCGTGTTCACGGTACGGCTGCCGGAGGCGATCCCGTCGCGGGGGTGAGCCCGCGGCACCGGGCGAACCGGGCGAATGAATTCGCGGCAACAACGGCACGAAGTCCGCCTGCGCGACGCCTGCGCGGACTGCACACAGCCATCGCGGCGGAAGGCGGATTCCGGTGCTCATCTGCCCCGGTCGCCCTCACCCGCCACCCGGGCGAACGGGGCCGAGGCGTGGCACTCCGCCGCAGGCCGCAACGAACCGCCCCTCCCCCAGGGCGGTTTTTGGGGGAGGGGCAGCGCGGGCGAAGCCTCGCGCGGGGAG
>DASSME010000061.1:0-14852 GCA_035689035.1 Longimicrobium sp.
GAGATGTGCCGCAATCGGCGCCAGATGGAAAGGCCAGATCCACGCCGCGGACCGCCCGAACAGCTAAGTCACGATCCCGCAACATCATCGCATCGTACGTGGCAGTCCCGCCCGCCTTGCCGGACTGCAACAGAACGCATCAAAGCGCACGCGCGCCGTTACATCCTCGCGCAAAAAGGTGGCGGCGGCCCGGCCAGTGCCGGACCGCCGCCACCCGTTCATCGACCCGCCAGGCGCCTCAGGAGCTGGCGGCCACCGCGTCCGGGTGGGCGGGCGCGATCTTCACCGCCGGCACGGGCTCGCGGATGGCGACGCCCGCCTCGCCGAAGCGGAGGACGGCGGGAAGCTCCACCCCCTTCGCGCGCTTCGCCACCTCCTTCCCGGCCACCGCCACCGCCACGCCGAGGGAGAGCTTCCCCGCGCGCAACTCGCGGAAGCGGCCACCCTGCACCACCAGCACGCCGCCGAGCACCGTCACACCCACCTCCATGCCCAGCGGGACCGGGATGGAGGTGGATTCGTTGATCACCACCTCGATCTCGGGGCGATAGCTCCAGCCGAACCGGTGCTCGGCCAGCTCGGCCAGCGTCTCCTGGTCCGACGGGTGGCGGACGGCGTCGGTCAGCTCCTGGATCTCGGGGTAGCGCGCCCAGGCGCCGGTGAGCAGGTCGGCCAGCGGCGTGTCGAGGCGCGCGGCGGCGGCCTCCACCACGCGGCCCACGGCGGCCTCGAGCACGGGGCCGCTGACCAGCGCGCGGACGGCGGCCAGCTTCTCGCGCACGGCGGCGCCCAGCTGCTCGGCAAAGCTGCCGTCGAAGTCCACGGCGTCGCGCACCGTGTTGCGGTTCTCGGTCATCAGGATTCCCTCGCGAGGATCACCGGCGATTCGCCGTCCGTGTTGAACCCGGGCGCGCCGTCGTCGCGCACCCGCACCTGCACCGCCCCGTCCGCCCGCACCGGCGCGGCCCCGTCCGTCTCCAGCGTCGGCGCACCGGCGTCCACCGTGCGCACCGCCACCCGCCCCGCCGCCAGCGCCTGCCCGGCGGGCTCCCCTTCGGGCCGCGGATCGGCGATGCGGACGTGGAGCTGGATCTTGCCGCGCTGCACCCGGCCCTCGGCGTGCGACGCGGACTCCCACTCCCCCGCCCCCACGCGCATCCGCACCGCGCCCGGGAACGGCGGCGTCACGACCGCCGGCACCGCCTCCGGCTGGGGCACGGGCTCCGGCCCCGCGCCACGCTTCGCCCATCGGTAAAGGACGGCGCCGGCGACCAGGACGAGGAGCGCGATCAGCCCCCAGATCGCCTCGCGCGGGATGCCGCCGCGCTCCGGCGTGGATGCCGCGCGCGCGGGGCGATTCACCGGCTGCGGCGTCGTTTGCGGCGCCTGGGTGACGGCCGGCGGGATCACCGGCGGCAGGTTCACCGCCGGCACCACGACCGAGTCCACCGGCTGCCTCACCGGCGACGTGTCCGGCCGCGCGGGCTGCGTGGCGGCGGGCGTGTCCTGCTGGGCCGGGCGCGAAGGGGTGTCGCGCTGCACCACCGGCGGATTGTCCGCCACCACCGGCGTGTCGGCGCGGGCGGCGGGCACGCGCGAGACGGCGAGATCGACCAGCGCCCCCGGCCGTACCCGCGTGCCGGCGGGGATGGACTGCGTGAGCACGCGCCCGGCCGCGCCCTGCGCCTCGCGCTGGGTGACGCCGCCCGCCCGCAGCCCCGCGGCCGCCAGCACCCGCCGCGCCTCGGCCACCGGCCGGCCGACCAGCGACGGCATCGCCACTCCCGCGGACCGGGTGAGGGTGATGGTGACGAAGGTGCCGGGCGGGACCGAGTCGCCGGCCGCGGGCTTCTGCGCGAACACCGTCCCCGGCGCGGTGAAGCCGGTCTCGCTGCTGTCCGCGGCGCCCAGCAGCAGCCGCGCGCGCCCCAGCGTGGCCCGCGCCTGCGCCTCGGTGAGCGCGCGGAGGTCCGGGACGATGACGAGGTCAGGACGCGGCTGCGTCTGCGGGTCGGGCTGCGCGACGGGTGGCGCGCGGCGCGCCAGCGTGACGTTCACCCGCCGCCCGGGAAGGATCTGCGTCCCCGCGGCCGGCTCCTGCCGCACCACGCGGCCACCGCGCGCGCCCTCCACCCACGCGGAGTCATGGGCGCCGAGCGCCAGGCCGCTGGCCAGCAGCCGGATGCGCGCCATGCTCAGGCTCATCCCGGTCAGGTCCGGCACCATCCCCGGCCGCGGCGGCGTCACGCGCACGTCGATGCCGCCGTCCGTGCGCGTGCGGCCGCCGCTGGTCTGCCCGGACGGCTGCGTCTCCTGCGGCGCCTGCCCGGTGGAGACCTCGAGCGTGGCCGTCTCGCCCTGCCGGATCACGGTGCCCGCCTCGGGCGACTGGCTGGTCACCGTCCCCTGCGGCGTCGCGGACGGCACGCTACGCGTGGTGACGGAGAGGCCGAGCTGCTTCAGCCGCCCGGCGGCCTGGCTCTGGGTGAGCCCCACCACGTCCGGCATCTGCCGCTGCTGCGGCGCCGCGGCGGTGAACTGCGCCCGCGCGCCGGTCACGCCCGTGCACGCCAGCACGAGCGCCAGGAGAAGGTGGATCGAGAGCGAAAGACGCGGAGACCTGCGCATCGGCAATGCGTTGCTCGCAGGGCGTGGGGAGAGGTTGCGGGACGGCGAACGCGCTGATGCCCAACACGTTGCGCCACACCCGGCAAAACAAATGATACACGCGCCGGGACCCGCGCACAATGAAAATCTCGCCGTCGCGAGGGAGTGACGGAAGGGCGATCGGTGCCTGCAGGCGGACGCCGCCACGGCCGCGGCTGGCCCCCTCCCCCGCCCCTCCCCGCGCTTCGCGGGGGAGGGGAGAAGGACGGTCTGCCCCATGATGACGCCAGGATGAGGGCCCGCGGGCAGCGGCGGCGCGCACCCGCGTGGGTCCCCGGCGCGGTTGCCGCCCGCCCGCGCGCCCGCTACCTTGTCGCCTTCCGCAACCCCATACGGAACCAGCTTCGGAGCCATCCTCCTGACCCCGACGCTCGTCACCACCGAGCTCCCCTTCCCGCTGCGGCTGCGCGGGAAGGTGCGGGACGTGTACGACCTGGGCGACGCGCTGCTGATGGTCGCCACCGACCGCGTGAGCGCCTTCGACGTGGTGATGCCCAACCCCGTCCCCCGCAAGGGCGAGGTCCTCACCCTGATCTCCGCGTGGTGGTTCGGCCAGACGGGCGGCATCGTCCCCAACCACCTCCTTTCCGTCGATCCCGACGCCATCGCCGCGCGCTACCCGGCCCTCGCCCCACTGCGCGAGACGTGGGCGCGGCGCAGCATGCTGGTGCGCAAGCTCCAGCCGTTCCCGGTGGAGTGCGTGGTCCGCGGCTACATCAGCGGCAGCGCTTGGAAGGAGTACCGCGAGAGCGGCACCCTGGCCGGCGAGCCGCTCCCCACGGGCCTCTCCGAATCCGACCGGCTCGATCCGCCGGTCTTCTCCCCCGCCACCAAGGCCGAGACCGGGCACGACGAGAACATCCCCTTCGGCCAGATGGAGCGGATCGTGGGCGCGGAGGTTGCCGCTGAGCTGCGGCGGCACTCGCTGGCGCTGTACGGGCGCGGGCGCGAGGTGGCGGCGGAGCGCGGCATCATCATCGCCGACACCAAGTTCGAGTTCGGGCGCGACGACGATGGTACGGTCCGGGTGATGGACGAGGTGCTGACCCCGGACAGCTCGCGCTTCTGGCCCAAGGAAAGCTACGCGCCGGGGCGCGGCCAGCCGTCGCTGGACAAGCAGCCGCTGCGCGACTGGCTCGAGGAGCTCGTGGCGCGCGGCGAGTGGAACAAGGCGTACCCGGCGCCCCAGCTTCCGCCGGAAGTCGTCCGGGCGACGTCGGAGCGGTACCAGGACGCGTTCCGGCGGCTCACGGGGATGGCGCTGGACGACTTCCCGATCCACGGAGGGGCGAGTTGAGCGACCCGAACACCGTCGCGGGCGCGCGCAGGCGCCGGCTCAGGCGCGGGATCATCATCCTCCCCAGCGCCTTCACGGTGGGGAACATGTTCCTGGGCGTGTGGGCGATCGTGCACGCGGCCCGGGGCGACTACACCACCGCCGGCTGGCTGATCGTGCTGGCGGCGGTATTCGACATGCTCGACGGCCGCATCGCCCGCTTCACCGCCACCGGCAGCGCCTTCGGCGAGGAGCTCGATTCGCTGGTGGACTGCGTGAGCTTCGGCGTGGCGCCGGCGCTGATCGTCTACTTCACCTTCCTGAAGAACGGCGGCGAGTGGAGCTGGGTGGTCAGCTTCCTCTACCTTACCGGCGCCGTTTTCCGGCTGGCGCGCTTCAACATCGAGCAGGCGGGCACCGCCAAGAGCGCGTTCCACGGCCTCCCCTCGCCCAGCGCGGGGGTGTGCGTCTCGACGTACTACGCCTTCACGCAGACGCCGCTGTGGCACCGCTGGTTCGGCCACGTGGACGCGGGGCGCGCGGCGGGGTGGCTGATGATGTTCGTGGCGGTGCTGATGGTGAGCAACGTGCTGTACCCCGTGGTGCCGCGCTTCAACCTGCGCACCTGGGGCGGGCGCTTCGCGATGGCGACGGCGCTGCTGGCGATCGTCGCGATGTTCACCTACCCCGAGTACTTCTTCTTCCCCCTGATCATCGTCTACATCGGCCACGGGCTGCTGCGGACCGTGCTGCAGGGCTTCGAGGAGAAGCTTCCCGACGAGGAGCCGATCGAGACCGTGGCGCCGCCCGACCCCGACGAGGTGCGGCCGCTGGAATACGAAGACGTGCGCCCCGGCCCGCGTGCCGCCGGGCCGCCCATCGCCGACGAGGAGCGCAGATCGTGACGGACTATCGCGTGGAGGTGCGGGTCACCCCGCGCCGCGGGATCCTGGACCCGCAGGGGAGCGCCGTGCAGGGCGCGTTGAAGTCGCTGGGCTTCGGCGGGGTGGAAGACGTGCACGTGGGCCGCCTGATCCGGTTCACCCTGGCGGCGGGTTCGGACGGCGAAGCGCGCGAACGGGTGGACGCCATGTGCCGGCAGCTGCTGGCCAACCCGGTGACCGAGGACTACGACGTGCGCGTGGAGGCGCTCTCCGTCGCATGAAGATCGGCGTGGTGACCTTCCCCGGCAGCAACTGCGATTACGACTGCTACAAGGCCGTGCACGACGGCCTGGGTGCCGAGGCGATCTACATCTGGCACAAGGAGCACGACCTGCACGGGGTGGACGCCGTCTTCCTCCCCGGCGGGTTCAGCTACGGTGACTACCTGCGTGCCGGGGCGATCGCCGCGCACAGCCCGATCATGCGCGAGGTGAAGGCGTTCGCGGCCGAAGGGGGCCCGGTGGCCGGCATCTGCAACGGCTTCCAGATCCTGTGCGAGGCGGGGATGCTCCCCGGCGGGCTGATGCGCAACCGCACGCTCAAGTTCCGCTCCCGCCCCGTCCACCTCCTGGTGGAGCGCGCCGACACCGCGTTCACCAGCGAGTACGCGGTCGGCGACGTGCTCCAGGTCCCCATCGCGCACGGCGAGGGGTGCTACTTCGCGGACCCCGACACCCTGGACGAGCTGGAGGCGAACGGCCAGGTCGTCCTCCGCTACTGCGACGGCGAGGGGCTGGTGTCGCCCGCCGCCAACCCGAACGGGAGCGCCCGCAGCATCGCCGGGATCATCAACGCCGCCGGCAACGTGCTGGGGATGATGCCGCACCCCGAGCGCGCCGTCGAGCCGCTGCTGGGGAGCACGGACGGCCTCGGCTTCTTCCGCTCGCTGGCGGCGCACCTGGCGCGGGTGTAGGGGGAGGACTGCGGTCGCACGAGAGGACCGGCGCGCGACCGCGGCACCGCGCCCCCTCCGCTCGCCCAGGCTCGCACCTCCCCCGTACCGGTGGAGGTAGTGTGGGGAAAGGATCTGTGCGCACCGCGGCACCGCGCCCCCTCCGCTCGCTTAGGCTCGCACCTCCCCCGTACCGGTGGAGGTTGCAAGGAAAGATCTGCACATCGGGGGGAATACTTGCCGAGCCGCCGTTGGACGCCCTGGCCCGGCCCTCCGCCCGCTGCGCGGGGGGGGGAGGGGAGCACTGCAACTTCGTGCGCGATGAAGTAGCCGCGCAAAGCGCCCCACGTCCCTCCCCCAAGGTAGTTTTTTGGGGGAGGGACAGGCGAGGAACGAGCCAGGGAGAGGGCCCCCCGCGGTGCCGCGACGATGCCCCAAATCCTGCCGCGGCATGATGATGGCAGGTCCGCACCGCGAGCGGGTCGAACGGACGAGGCGGCAGGATCGGCTGAGCGAGGCAGGACGGACCGGACGGACGCACCCGCGCCCCAGACACACCGGAGGTGGAAACGATGAAGGCGAAGCTTGCGATCGCGGCGGCGCTCCTGGTGTTTTCCGCGCTCCCCGCGGCGGCGCAACGGGTGATCAGCCCCGGGATGACGCCCGACCAGGTGCGCGGCACCTTCGGCGCGCCGGCCCGGACGCGCGGCGAGGGCGACTGGAGCTACTGGTTCTACTCCAACGGCTGCCCCAACCGCTGCGGCAGCGACGACGTGGTGTTCTTCCGCGACGACCGCGTGGTCGCCGCCGTGCTGCGCACCCGCGCCCGCCGCATCTCGTCCGGCCCCGCGGCCGACGCGCTGGAGCAGGCCGGCGGCAACGCGGGCTCCCAGGCGATCCGCCTGAACGCCGCCCCGGCCAACGCGATGGACGACCACGGCGTGGGCAACGGCCGCGCGCCGGAGCGGATCTTCGTGAAGGGCCGCAGCCGCGACCGCAACGGCGAGCCGACCGACGACTCCCCGCCCGCCCGCGTGGGCGGCGTAAGCGTGGAGAGCGGCGCGCAGGGGCAGGTGCGTGACGTGGTGGCGCCGCCCGCGCGCAGCGGGAGCGACCAGGCGCAGGGGCAGAGCACCGTCATCCGCACCGGCAACGGGCAGCTGAGCCCCCCAGGCGGCGCGATGACGGGTGGCCAGGGCGGCGGCCTGTCGCGCACCCCGACCGGGTCGCAGAGCCCGAACGGGCGGACGGTGACCGGCCCCGGCCCCGTCACCCAGGGCGCGCAGCCGCCGGTGCAGCTCACCGACTCCACCTCGCGCCGCGCCACCTCGGTGGACGACACGCGGGCCGAGCGCGAGAGCCAGGTGACGCGCACCACGGTGACCAACCAGCCCGACAGCATCCAGGCCAAGCGCCGCGACCGCGAGAACAGCGTCACCCCGCGCGTGGTGCCGCGACCGTAGAGAACCGGAGGCGAGCTCCGTTGGCTGCGACGAACGTCGGCGCGGCCGCGGCGGCCCCCCTCCCCCGCCCCTCCCCCGCGCGGCGCGGGGGGAGGGGAGTTGAGAACGGGGCAGCTACGAGCTGATCTCTGCGTGGGAGTCCGCGCAGGCCGGACTTTCCGATGTTCCAGCGGCGGTTTTCAACCCGCCGCTACCGGCGGAGCGCACTGATGTTCGCGTCGACGCGCCGAGTCCTGTGTGGGAGTCCGCGAAGGCGGACTTTGGGCCGTTGTTGCCGCGGTGCCGCGGTTTCAACCGCCCCGGCCAGCCCGGCGACCAGCGCAGCCGTGGCGACTCTGACGTAGACGTATCCTCCACCCCTGAAGGCATAGACCGGTGTCAGCAAGCGCACGCCCCGGCGATCCCGCGATCACCCCCGAGCTGGTCGCGGAGCACGGGCTTTCCACCGAAGAGTACCAGCTCGTCCTCGGCATCCTGGGGCGCGAGCCCACCTTCACCGAGCTGGGCGTGTTCAGCGCCATGTGGAGCGAGCACTGCGGCTACAAGAACAGCCGCCCCCTCCTCCGCAAGCTGCCCACGAAGGCGCCCTGGGTCCTCCAGGGCCCCGGCGAGAACGCCGGCGTGATCGACGTGGGCGACGGGCTGGCCATCGCCTTCAAGATCGAATCGCACAACCACCCCTCCGCCGTGGAGCCGTACCAGGGCGCGGCCACGGGGGTGGGCGGCATCCTGCGCGACGTGTTCACCATGGGCGCGCGGCCGATCGCCATGCTCAACTCGCTGCGGTTCGGCGAGATCGACGGCGAGCAGGGCGACCGCGTGCGCTACCTGTTCGCCGGCTGCGTGAAGGGGATCGGCGACTACGGCAACTGCGTGGGGATCCCCACCGTGGCCGGCGAGGTGTACTTCGACGGGGCGTACGAGGGGAACCCGCTGGTCAACGCCATGTGCGTCGGCCTGATGAAGCACGAGGAGCTGATCCGCGGCGTGGCGGCCGGCGTGGGGAACCCGATCATGGCCGTGGGAGCGAAGACCGGCCGCGACGGCATCCACGGCGCCACCTTCGCCAGCGCCGAGCTGAGCGAGGAGAGCGAGGCGAAGCGGCCCCAGGTGCAGGTGGGCGATCCCTTCACGGAGAAGCTGCTCCTCGAGGCGTCGCTGGAGCTGATCAGGAGCGGCCACATCGTCGGCATCCAGGACATGGGCGCGGCGGGGCTCGTCTCCTCGTCCACCGAGATGGCGGCGCGCGGCGGGACGGGGGTGGACATCGAGATCACGAAGGTACCCGTCCGCGAGACGGGGATGACGCCGTACGAGATCCTCCTTTCCGAGACGCAGGAGCGCATGCTCGTGGTGGCCAGGAACGGCCACGACGACGACGTGCGCGCCATCCTGGGCAAGTGGGACCTGGACGCCGAGACGATCGGCCGGGTGACCGGGACCGGCCGCTACGTGGTCCGCGAGAACGGCACGGTGGTCGTCGACATCCCCGGCGAGCCGCTGGTGGAAGGGTGCCCCACGTACACCCGCGAAGGCGTCGAATCGCCCGAGATCGCGGCGCTGCGCGCGACCGACGTCTCGACCATCCAGCCGCTGTTCGAGGAACGCGACCCCACCTGGACGCTGGAGCGGCTGCTGGACTCGCCCTCGATCGCGTCGAAGCGCTGGGTCTACGAGCAGTACGACAGCACCGTGCGGACGAACACCGTGGTCGGCCCCGGTTCGGACGCCGCCGTCCTCCGGCTGCGGGGGACGAACAAGGGCGTGGCGATGACGGTGGACTGCAACGGCCGCTACGTGCACCTGAACCCGTACCGCGGCGGGCAGATCGCCGTGGCCGAGGCGGCGCGCAACCTGGTGTGCAGCGGCGCCCTCCCCCGCGCGGTGACCGACAACCTCAACTTCGGCAACCCGCTGAAGCCCGAGGTCTACTTCCAGATGTCCGAGGCGCTGCGCGGGATCGGCGAGGCGTGCAGCGCGTTCGAGACGCCGGTCACGGGCGGCAACGTCAGTCTCTACAACGAGAACCCGCGCGGCGCCATCTACCCCACGCCCACCATCGGGATGGTGGGGATCGTGGAAGACATCGCCCACGTGACCGTCGCCGGCTTCCAGGCCGAGGGTGACGCGATCGTGCTGGCGGGCCGCAACACGGGCGAGCTGGGCGGGAGCGAGTACCTGAAGGTGATCCACGGAACCGTGGCCGGCGACGCGCCCGCGCTGGACCTGGCCGCCGAGAGCCGGCTGCAGCGCGGCATCCTCGCCGCCATCCGCGCGGGGCTGGTCCACAGCGCGCACGACACGGCCGAGGGTGGGCTGGCGGTGGCGCTGGTGGAAAGCGCCTTCGCCGGCGGCGCGGAGCCGTTCGGCATCGACGTGCGGCTGGAGGACGATCTCCCCGGGAACGCGCTCCTCTTCGGCGAGGCGCAGGGGCGCGTGGTGCTCAGCTGCGACGCGGCGAAGGCGGACGAGCTGGTCCGCTCCCTGGAGATCCACGGCGTCCCCGCGAAGCGGATCGGCACCGTGGGCGGGCGCAATGGGGCGATCCGGATCGAGACGAACGGCGGCGCGATCCACGCCCCCGCCTTCGGCCTGCAGCAGATCTACGAGAACGCCATCCCCCGCCGCATGGACGGCAGCGCCGCGGACGTGGAAACCTCGCTGGAGAGCGAAGTGCAGCACGCGTAGGGAGATGGGCGGCGGAGCGGCGAGCGCGAGCCCCGTCAACGCGTTTCCTCCGCACCGCGCCCCCTCCGGCCGGCTCAGGCCGTCCACCTCCCCCGTACCGGGAGAGGTTGGTGGCGACGGGATCGAGCCCCGCCCTGAGTATCTGCGCCGCACGGGGTTCGCTGCTCGCTCCGACCTGTGCGTGCCACCCTCTCCCGGTACGGGGGAGGGTCGCGCTCTCAGGCGCGGGGAGGGGGCATCGCGGCCTCGCCGAAGCGCACTGCAATTTCGTCGCGTGATGCAGCAGCCGCGCGCAGCGCCCCCAGGTCCCTCTCCCAGGCTGTTTTGGGAGAGGGACAGGCGATGATGGACGCGACGCAGTCGCGCCGTCATCGCCAGGGTGAGGGCCCCCGCGGCGCCCGCGGAAGGCTCCGAACCCATCGCCCGGTGTAGAAGCACGCTCGCGCCACAACCCACAGCAGCAGGAACGCCACTCCGTGTGTGGAATCGTCGCGGTTTCCGGCAACCCCGAGGCCGCCCGGCTCACCTACCTGGGCCTCTACTCGCTCCAGCACCGCGGCCAGGAAGCCGCCGGCATCGCCACCTACGACGGCGCCACGGGCGACAGCCGCCGCGTGCGCGAGGCCGGGCTGGTGAGCGACATCTTCACCGAGGAGCAGCTCGCCAAGCTCCGCGGCGACACCGCCGTGGGGCACATCCGCTATTCCACCGCGGGGGGCGCGGGGCTCAAGAACGCGCAGCCGATCCGCGAGACGTACCGCTCGGGGCACCTGGCGCTGGTGCACAACGGCAACCTCACCAACTTCCACGCCATCCGCGACCGCCTGCTGGACGAAGGCGCGCTCTTCCAGAGCACCATCGACAGCGAGGTGATCGTGCACCTGATCGCCCGCAGCCGCGAGATCTCGGCCGACGGGCAGATCGCCGACGCGCTCACCCGCCTCGAGGGCGCGTACTGCATCCTGGCGATGGTGGACGACGCGCTGTACGCCGCGCGCGACCCCTACGGCTACCGCCCGCTGGTGATCGGCGCGCTCCCCGGCGGCGGGCTGATGCTGGCGTCCGAGACGTGCGCGCTCGACATCGTGCACGCGCGCTACGTGCGAGACGTGGAGCCGGGCGAGCTGATCCGCATCCGCGGCGGCGAGATCGAGTCGGTGGCGTGCCTGCAGCCGTACGTGCCCGAGCCGCAGCCGTGCATCTTCGAGCTGGTGTACTTCGCCCGGCCCGACACCCGGCTCTGGGGGTACACGGTGGACCGCGCCCGCCGCGCCTTCGGCCGCAAGCTGGCCGACGAGCGCCCCGCCGACGCCGACATCGTGATCAGCGTGCCCGACAGCGCCAACAGCGCCGCGGTGGGGTACGCCGAGGCGAGCGGCATCCCCTTCGAGCTGGGGCTGATCCGCAACCACTACGTGGGCCGCACCTTCATCACCCCCACGCAGGCCGGGCGCGACTTCAAGGTGCGCCTCAAGTTCAGCCCCGTCCGCGAGGTGCTGGCCGGCAAGCGCGTGGTGGTGGTCGACGACTCGCTCGTGCGCGGCACCACCTCTCGCGCGCTGGTGGCGATGCTGCGCGACGCGGGCGCGGCCGAGGTGCACCTGCGCCTGGCCAGCCCGCCGGTGCGCTGGCCCTGCTACTACGGCATCGACATGCCCACCAAGGGCGAGCTGATCGCGTCCGGCAAGAGCGTGGACGAGATCCAGGAGTACCTCGGCGTCGACTCGCTGGGCTACCTCAGCCCCGAGGGGATGCTGGACTGCGTGCGCGACAACGGCGAGACCTACTGCACCGCCTGCTTCACCGGCGACTACCGCGCCCCGCTGGTGGACGCGCAGGAAGGCTTCGCGATGAGCTCGCACTGCTGAGGCCGGGCGGCGTCATCCCCCGGCCTCGTTCTCCCGGACCGCGGGCGAAGTGCGGGGCAGGGCGACTGAAGTCGCTGCGTCGCTGCAACAACGACACGAAGTCCGCCTTCGCGCCGCCTTCGCGGACTACCGGCTTCGGCTCGTGACGCGGCTCCGGTGTGCGGAAGGTGCTTCCGTACTCGATCGAAGAAGCCGGCGCGAAGCGCCCCAAGGTCCCTCTCCTGCGGTTCGGGAGAGGGACAGGCTTTCTGGACGCGACGCCGTCGCGCCAGAAAGCCAGGGTGAGGGCTGGATGCCGCGGGTTCGGCGGGATCGCTCGTCCGGCATCTCCCCACGGCCGCGGCGGGGCATCTTCCCACTTGCCCGCGCCCGCCGGGGAGAGCACCTTATCCGTATCGACCGAATGACTCCGGGCGGCTGAGTGCATCATCCGCCCCTACAGACGTTTAGACCTGTTCCGCGCCTGATCTGGAGGGCCTCATGAGATATCGCACCTATCCCGGCACCGACATCACCGTCTCGGAAGTCGGCTTCGGTCTCTGGACGCTGGCCGCCGGGTGGTGGGGCGAGTTCACCGACCAGGAGGCGGTGGACATGCTGCACCGCGCCTTCGACCTGGGCATCACCACCTTCGACAGCGCCGACACCTACGGCAACGGCCGCGCGGACGAGATCCTGGCGCGCGCCTTTGGCGACCGGCGCGACCAGGTGGTGATCACCACCAAGGTGGGGTACGACTTCTACAACAACCCCAACGTGCGCCGCGGGCAGCAGGAGATCCCGCACAACGCCGACCCGGCGTACATCCGCTACGCGGTGGAGGAGTCGCTCCGGCGGATGGGGACCGACGTGATCGACATCGTGAGCTACCACAACGCCCACGAGGAGCACGTGCCGGTCGACGCCATCTGGGAGACGCTGGCGCGGCTGCAGGACGAGGGGAAGTGCCGCGCCTGGGGCGCCGCGCTCGGCCCGTCCAACGGCTACCTGTACGAGGGGCTGGAGCTGATCGACGGCAAGGGCGTGAAGAACCTGCAGCTGATCAACAACGTGCTGGAGCCCTTCCCCGGCGAGATCCTGACGCGCGCGGCCGAGAAGGCGGGCGTGGGCTTGCAGGTGCGCGTGACGCACAGCAGCGGGATGCTGGAGGGCAAGTACACCGAAGACACCGAGTTCGCCAAGAACGACCACCGCCGCCACCGCCCGCGCAGCTGGCTCACCAACGGCCTGAAGAAGCTGGAGGCGCTGCGCTGGCTGCACGAGGGGCGCGGGATGACGATCGGCCAGGCCGCGCTCAAGTGGCTGCTGGCCAGCCCCGCGGTGATGACCACGCTCCCCAACATCTACAACCTGGAGCAGCTGGAAGAGTTCGCCGCCGCCAGCGACCTGCCGGACCTCTCGGCCGACGACCTGCGCCGCATCGACGAGTTGCAGCGCATCAACTTCGGCGTGCACGAGGAGCACATGCGCTACAAGGGCACCATGCTCCGCGACGGCAGCGACCTGGCCCCCCACTACCGCTACGCCGGCGACGGCTACCCGAACGCGCCCCAGGTGGTGGAGACGGCGGCGGCGGATTGAAGTGTTTGAGTATTATTCTCTCGGGTGTGACGGCTTCCGCACCCGAGATCTCTCCATCTTCTGTGCCTCATGTCTTACGACCTCACTTGGAGTAAACTTGATCCAGCAGAATTCGAGGAATTTGTCTATTGGCTCGTCACAGCCCTCGGATATTCTGAACCAAGATGGGTCTCAGGATCCGGTGATGGGGGCGTAGATGTCGTTGCGTATTTTCCGAGTTCGATGCCAGGGCTTCCGCTTACACCGAGGAAGGTGGTCTTCCAGTGTAAGCACATCAAGAAATTAACTAAGCCGAAAATCGAAGAGGAGCTAGCTAACTTCGCCACTGCCGATCTCGACACGTGGGTATTGGTTGCTACCTCTGATCCGAGTCCTCAACTTCGCACATGGTTCAGTAACATTGGGAACTCCCGAAGGTACCCGTTTAATGTCGAGGCGTGGTGGCGGCAAGATCTTGACCGGATCGTACGTGAAAATGCGGAAAAGCTATTGAACTATTTACCCAAGCACCTCCGGGTGCTGTCAGGGATAAGTTCGCCGCCGGCTGAAGTACATTCGGCAACGCTCACAGCGGTCACGGCACGTCTACGAGACATAAATAGTACTCAGATAGATCGCTTCGCTCGCAGCAAATACATACCGAACCTATACGTTCGGCGGGGCATACAGCGTCAGATCGAAGAGTTTCTGTTGGATGAAGCAACAGTCGCTCACGTAACCAAGACGAAGCTGATCAACATCATTCAGAATGCACAAAAGCTTGCCAAATCTAGCCCGGCGGGTTTCGCGAAATCGTTTCGTGAAGATCCTAAAGCTGACACTAAGGTGCGCGAAGCAGAGCGGCGCCGCGCCGTGCAGGCGTTTCGGAAGCATGTCGCGTCCGAGTCTGAAGCTTGGCTAGAAGAATTTCGAGGTTGCTTGTCCGATCTGTTGACGCTTGCTAAGCAACTCCCGGATCGCACATATCTCGCTGCAAAACACGATTACGAGCGGCTGAAGGCTTCAATTCAGAACTGTATTAGAATCCAACGTACAATCCCTCGTTTTTCCGAGCCTGTGGATGTTCTCCCGCACGCTCCCACGGGGAGGTATGACGCCGTCAAAGTTAGCATATTCTCTGAAGGGAGTAGTGGAACTGAGATTCAGGCGTTGATTGAGAGCGCGCTTAGTGTTTCCGAGGGACTCTTCAAACCCGGGCTGCTTGTAATTGACCGTGCTGGCAGTGGCAAAACAAACCTGTTGTGTCACGTCGTTACGCGCCTATCAGAACAACAACCAGTAATCTTACTGTTCGGCCGGCAACCCTCGTCGTCTGAAGCGTTTCTTGTTGATGAAGTTCAAAGATGGATTGAAAACGGGTTTGGTGAACACAATCCCAACCTAGTTGCTACCCTAGATGCTCTTTTATCCAAGCATGGACAATTCCTCACCGTCTTTATAGACGGCATAAATGAGAATCGTGATCTGAGAATC
>DASSME010000062.1:0-5404 GCA_035689035.1 Longimicrobium sp.
ACAACGGCGACGTTGCGTCTTCCCAGCACTGCGTAGCCGCCACTCGACCCCTTTCTGCACCCGTATGCCGGCAACACAACCTCCACCGCCGGGCTGCGAGCCTTCCGCTCAACCCCTCGCTGGAGTTTGCAGGACAGGCTCGAAAGTGATGAAGATGGAGGCGGAAGCCTGCACGGCGGATGGTGGCTCCTATGCTGGGTACGGCACCTGCGACGCCAACGGTTACTCGGTGATGCCGGCCTGTATGTATTACTGATCGTCACCCCCGGCCAACCGTGATGCACCTGCGGTTGCCTCCGCTCTCGAATCCGGCACAGCAAGCGATGCAGAAAAGCATTCTCGTGGCCGCAGGCGTGCTCGGCATCTGCAGTCACCACACGGCCGCAGCCCAGCAGAGCCCGCCCGACACGGCACACCGCCACGTGGTTGTCCAACGCCCCACGACACCCCCGGTTGCGTTCACGGGGCTGGGGTGGACCCGCCCCATGACGAACCGAACCCCGACCGCGCCGTACATCGTGGCGCAGGTGGTCGACGGCTCGCCGGCTGCGGGCGCGGGGCTGGCAATCGGTGACCGCATCCTGATGGTGAATGGGTCGGTTCCGGGCGAGATGGATCCGCTGTTCCCGAACATCGCGCCGGGCCGGCGGTACCGTCTCCAGGTGCAGCGCGGCGATCAGTTGCTGGAGTTGGAGCTCGTCGCCGCCCCACCGCGCCCGGCGGCAGCGCACTAGACGCGTGCTTACCCGCCTGGTTTCGCGGCTCCGGAGCGTTCCGCGCAGAGGGAGCGCCGCATTCATGCTTGCGGCGCTCTTGCTGTTTAGGGCCGGGTCAGCACCTGCCCAGGGCACCATCACCATCCTGGGCACGGTGAACGGCCCCGGCGGCACGCCGCTGGCCGGCGCCCGCATACAGGCCACCAACGAGCGCGGCGAGAGCGGCGAGGCGCGCTCGGACGGCGCCGGAGGCTACCGGCTGACGCTCCCCGCGCGCGGGACCGACTACGTCGTCTCCGGCGAGGCGGAGGGGATCAACCCCGTTACGCGGCTGGTCCACGCCGCACCCGGCGCGGCGGAGATTCGCGTGGACCTGCCGATGCTCTCGCGCGTGGTCGCCCTTCGCCCCGTGGTGGTCCGCGCCCGCCGCCTCACCGTGGCGGCGGCCACCGAGCACGTTCCCGGCGCTTCGGGCGGATCAACCAGCGGGCTCGAGTTGCAGAGCGAGCCGCTGGGGTCCGATCCGCTGGCCGACCTTCTCGGGGTAACGCCGGGCGTCGCGCGGACCGCCGGCCCCGGCGGCACCGGGATTTCCATCGGCGGCGAGGGGCCGGACCAGACGCACACCACGGTAGACGGAGGAACCGCCTCGCCCGGCATCGTGCCGCGCGAGGCGTTGCGCGACGTGGAGGTGCGCACCAGCCCGTACGACGTGAGCCGCGGCCGCTTCACCGGCGGGCAGGTGGATCTGCGCACCCAGGCCGCGGGGAACGGCTGGGGCGGCAGCCTGCGCCTGGACCGCCGCGACCCGCGCCTGCAGTATGGCGACGCGCCGGCGCCGCTCCGCAGCCGCACGACGGTGTCGGCGCTGGACGGCGGCGCGGGCGGCGCGCTGATCAGGAACCGGCTGTTCGTGTTCGGCGCGCTGAGCCTGCGCCGCGGCGAGGGCCCGGCGCGGGTGCTGGAGCAGGCGAGCGCGGCCGGGCTTCGCGCGCTGGGCGTGAGCCCGGACAGCCTGGCCCGGTTCTTCTCGCTCACGAATGCCGCGCGGCCGGCCGTGGACGGCGCCGGAACGCGCGGCTCGGCGTTCGCCACGGGGCTGCTGCGGCTGGACGCCGTCCTCTCCCCCGCGCAGACCCTCACCGTTCGCGTGAACGGGCAGTCCACGCGTTTCACCGACGACGGGTCCGGCTGGGCGGTGGCGGGAACCGGCGCCGAGTTGCGCGGGAACGGCGTGGGCGCGCTCGCCACGCTCAACTCGAGCGGTACGCGCGTGGCCAACGAGCTCCGGCTTGATTTCGCGCGCGGCTCCAGCACCTCCACGGCCGACGATCCCGTGCCGGCCGGAACGGTGGCGATCACGTCGCAGATCGGCGGCGAAACGAGCCTGGCCCGGCTGCGCTTTGCGGGTAGCCCGTTCAGCAACGCCCGTTCGCGCCTGGGCTCGTTCGAGCTGGCCGACCAGCTGGTCGCCACGTCGAAGGATCGCAGCCGCCGCTTCCGCGTCGGCGGCGAGCTGTCCAGCGAGGCCGAGCACGCGCTTCCGCGAACCTCGCCGGGCAGCTTCTACTTCCCCACCCTCGAGGCGGTGCAGGCGGACCGGCCTTCGCTCTTCACGCGCACCTTCGACACGGAGCACCGCACCCGCGTCACCCGGACGGCCCTGTTCTCGGACGGCCGCGTGGACGCCGGAACCCTGTCGCTGAACCTGGGGTTGCGGGCCGAGCGGGCGTGGGTTTCCACGCCGGGCCAGGTCAACCCCCAGCTCGCGCAGCGGTTCGGGTTGGCACCGGGGAGCGTGCCTTCCCACTGGTGGCTCAGCCCCCGCGCGGGTTTTTCGTACTCCGCGCACATGCCCTGGAACCGGGCGAGGACCACCTCCGGGATCCACGGCGGCATCGGCGACTTCGTGGGCGTGCTGCCGCTTTCATCGCTCACATCGGCGCTGGACGAGACCGGGATGCCCGGGACGGCCGTGCTGTCATGCGCCGGCTCCAGCGCTCCCGTGCCCGACTGGGAAGCGTACCGTGCCGATCGGTCGTCCATCCCCACCACCTGCCGTGACGGATCGCCCGCGCTGGCCAGCCTCCTGGCGCCCGCCACCCTCTTCACCCCGGACTTTTCCCCGCCGCGCGTGCGCCGGGCGTCGCTCGGCGCCAGCGGCGTGCTGTTTCGCGGCCTGATCTACATGGTGAACGCCTCGTTGTCGCGCGGCGTGCGCCAGCCGGTGGCGCGGGACCGCAACCTCGTGGAAGCACCGGCGTTCACCAACCCGGCCGAGGGTGGGCGTGCCGTCTACGTTCCCGCCGGCGCGATCGATCCGGCCACTGGCGGCGCGTCGGCCAGCGCCTCGCGGCGCTACGGCGACCTGGGCCTGGTCCGCGAGGTGAGCGGAGACGGACGGTCGAGGACGGTGCAGCTGGGTGCCAGCCTGTTCGAGATCGTGGGCAACTCGATCGTGCAGGTGGGATACACCTGGACCGACGCGCGGGAACGCATCGGTCCGCTCGACGCGCCCGGCGGCGGGCCGGCCAGCGCCGGCGCGGACGCGTTCGGCCTCGCCTGGGGACCGTCGGCGTACACGCCGCGGCACGTAATGAACGTGTATCTGCACCGGCCGTTCTCGCGCGGCCGGTTCAACCTGGGCGTGATCGGCCGCCTCTCTTCGGGCACCGCCTTCACGGCGATGGTGGGGGGTGACGTGAACGGCGACGGGGCGGGCAACGATCGCGCGTTCGTCTTCGACCCGGCGGGCGGCGGCCTGTCGGACGAGACCTCACGCGAGGCGATGCGCGGGCTGCTGGACGACGCGCCGGCGAACGTGCGCCGCTGCCTCCGGGCGCAGCTCGGGCGAATCGCCGCGCACAACAGCTGCCGCACCCCCTGGTCGCCGTCGCTGGACCTGAACGGGCAAGTGCAGCTCGGGTCGCGCCTGAGCGGAGACTTCCGGCGGCGGGCCACGTTCTGGGTCTCGGCGCAGAACGTCACCGCCGGGCTGGACTACCTGCTGCATGGGCCGGAGCGTCTCCGCGGCTGGGGGCAGCTCCCGCTGGTCGACCCCACGCTCCTCTCCGTCCGCGGCTTCGACCCGGCCTCGCGCCGTTTCGTCTACGACGTGAACGAGCGCTTCGGCCGGCCCGTGCAGGGCGGCGCGCTGAGCCGCATCCCCTTCGCCCTGAGCCTGCAGGTGCGCGTGGTGGTGGGGACCGACCAGGTGCGGTCCGCGGCGCTGCGGGAGATGCGTGCCGGCCAGGACGAGGGCCTCACCCCGGCACGGTTGCGGATGCACCTGGTGCAGCAGTGGACCAACGTGCCCGCGGAGGCGCTGCTGCAGGACGCGCCGCGGCGGCTCCATCTCACCCCCGCCCAGGCCGCGCGGCTGCAGGCCGAGGCCGACTCGGTGGTGGCGCGGCGCGAGCCGGTGCTGCGCGATATGGTGGAGCTGCTCACCGGCGGCCACCGCTACGACGCGAGCACGATCCATCGCCTGGACCAGCTGCGGGTGCAGGCCGGCGCGCTGCGGCAGGCCGGCGCCGACGCCGCCCGGGCGGTGCTGACCCCCGGGCAGTGGGCCGCGCTGCCTTCCTCACTTCGATCGTTCCCCGAGGGGTTCACGCTCTCTCCGCCCACCGTGATCACCGGCGGCGAGAATTTCTGACGCTTCCAGTGTTGCCGGTCTGGCCGCTTCGGCCGCCTCCTGCCCTGAACCGCGGTCACACCAACCCGATGCCGTAGTGACGCATCACCGGGCGGACGAGTGCGGGCGAGGCGAGCGGCTGGGTGTGAGGGGTGCCCATCGCGCCGGCTGCGCGGTCGAACAAGGCAACGCAGAGGCGGCTGTCGTCCCAGCGCGAGCGGTACTCGATCCCGTCCACGCCGTCGGGATGGCGCCACAGGGCGAGCGCCAGCCGGTGGCACTCGTCATAGGCATCATCGTGGGGCACGCGCGCGGACATGGCCAGACGCACCAGCCCGTCGCTGTGCAGGCGCGCGAGGCGAACGTCGCGGACGAGCGACGCCGAGCTCGCCGAGCGTTCCTTCATTTCGGCCAGGGCGATCAGCCGGTTGGCCCGGCCGCGCATCATCGTCTCCACGAACGCGCCTTCGAACTCCTGCCCGAAGTAGCAGACGCGAAACTCGCCCGCCGGCGCGTCGAAGCGGTTCCGCGGCGGCTGTCCGGGCGCGGGGCCGAACCAATGCGGGTCGTAGCCCGCCCGGTGGACCCGCCAGAGTGTGGTGCCTGCCGAAAGCGTGGAGACCGGAAGATCCGGCGGCAGGGTCACACCGCACCCTGTTCGCCGTACGACCGGGCAATGCGCTCGACCTCAGGGAGGTTGCGGCCCTCGGCCACCAGGTCCACCAGCCGCCCGCCCAGCGACGGCTCGTTGGAAAGGAGGATGGAGAGCTGCACCCAGGGGTCGCGCGTGGCGAACGCCCCCAGGATGCGCGGCAGCGCCGCCGCCGGGCCGGCGGGCGTGAACTGGCACGCCGGGTAGCCCCATTCGCCGTTCGCCAGCGGCACCGACAGCAGCCGCCTCCGCGCGCGCCGCTGCTGCACCGCTTGGGGCGTAACACCCAGCAGCCGCGCCACCTCGCCGGTGGAATACGCCCCGCCGGCCTGGGCCAGCAGCTCGGCCTTGATCGCGGCGCCGCGCAGCAGCTCCTCGGCCCACTCGTCGCGCGCGGTG
>DASSME010000063.1:0-3968 GCA_035689035.1 Longimicrobium sp.
CGGAGCGAGAGGAGGAGGTCGAACTTCGCGGCGGTGCGCTCCGCGCCCGGCAGGTGCCCCAGCGCCAGCCCCGGCAGCTCCAGGCGCTCGCGCGCGGCGTCCTGCCAGGCGAACATCACCTGGAAGAGCGGCGTGTGCGAGAGGCTGCGCACCGGCTGCAGCAGCTCCACCACCTTCTCGAAGGGGATGTCCTGGTTCTGCTGCGCCCCCAGCGAGCGCTCCTTCACCCGTGCCAGCAGGGCGGCGACCGACGGCGCGCCGGCCAGCTCCACGCGCAGCGCCAGCGTGTTGACGAAGAAGCCGATCAGCCCTTCGATCTCGCTCCGCCCGCGGTTGGCCGTGGGGGTGCCGACCACCACGTCGTCCTGCCCGGACAGGCGGGAGAGGACCGCCGCCCACCCGGCCAGCAGCGTCATGAACAGCGTCGTTCCGTGCCGCTGGCCCAGCGCCTTCAGCCCCGCGGTCAGCTCCGGGTCGAGCCCGATGGGGACCGCGCCGCCCGCGAAGTCCTGCCGCGGGGGCCTTGCGTGGTCCGCCGGCAGCTCCAGCACCCCGGGCGCGCCGGACAGCGTTTCCTTCCAGTACTCGGCCTGTGCCTTCAGCACCTCGCCCTCGACCCACGTCCGCTGCCACACCGCGTAGTCGGCGTACTGGATCGCCAGCGGGGGAAGCGAATCGGGCTCGCCGGCCTGGAAGGCCGTGTAGAGCGCGCTCAGCTCGCGGGTGAACACGCCCATGCTCCACCCGTCGGAGACGATGTGGTGCATGGTGATGAGCAGCACGTGGTCGTCGTCGCCGAGCCGCACCAGGCGCCCGCGGATCAGGGGCCCGCGCGCCAGGTCGAAGGGCGCGCGCGCTTCGTCGGCCATCAGCAGGCGAAGCTGCGCCGCCGCGTCGGCGCCGCCGCGGAGGTCGTGCTCCGCGAGGGCGAACGGGCTCTCCTCCGCCGGCGCGATCCGCTGCACCGGCGCGCCGTCCACCTCGGCGAAGACGGTGCGCAGCGCCTCGTGCCGCGCCACGATCCGGTCCAGCGCCCGGCGCAGCGCGGCCCGGTCCAGCTCGCCCCGCAGCCGCTGGTGCACGGGGATGTGGTACGCCGCGCCCGCGCTCTCCAGGCGTTCGATGAACCAGAGCCGCTGCTGCGCGAACGAGAGCGGGAGATCCGCCCCCCGCCCGACCGGCTCGATCGCCGGAAGCTCGGCGCGGGACGCGGTCTCCAGCCCCCGCGCGAAGTCGGCCAGCACGGGCCGGGCGAACAGGTCGCGGAGCGCGACCTCCACCGCCAGCCGCTGCCGCACCCGCGAGATCACCCGCACCGCCACCAGCGAGTGCCCGCCCAGCTCGAAGAAGTTGTCGCGCCGCCCCACCCGCTCCACCCCGAGCCCCTCGGCCCAGATCTCGGCCCGCGCCTGCTCGGTCTCGCCCACGGGCGCCTGGTAGCCGCGCGTGTCGAGCGCGTCGCCCTCGGGCGCCGGGAGCGCCCTGCGGTCCACCTTTCCGCCGGCGGTGACCGGGAACGCGTCCAGCCGCACGAAGGCCGCCGGCGCCATGTACGGCGGAAGCCGCCCGGCCAGGTGCGCCCGCAGCGATTCCACGTCCAATCCCGGGTCGGCCACGCAGTACGCCACCAGCCGCCGGTCGCCGGGCGCGTCCTCGCGCGCCAGCACCACCGCGTCGCGCACGGCCGGGTGCTCGGCGAGCCGCGCCTCGATCTCGCCCAGCTCGATGCGGAAGCCGCGGATCTTCACCTGGAAGTCGGTGCGGCCCAGGAACTCGATCGACCCCTCCGGGAGCCATCGCCCCAGGTCGCCCGTCCGGTACAGGCGTGCCCCGGGCTGACGGGAGAACGGGTCCGGCACGAACCGCCCGGCGGTCAGCCCCGGACGGTCGAGGTAGCCGCGCGCCACCTGCCCGCCGCCGACGTACAGCTCTCCCGCCACGCCCACCGGCACCGGCTCGCCCCCCGCGTCGAGGAGGTAGACGCGCGTGTTCGCCACCGGCCGGCCGATGGAGCGCCAGGTGGCGGGGTCGCCGGCGACCCGGCCGAGCGTCGCGTTGACCGTGGTCTCGGTGGGGCCGTAGGTGTTGAGGAGGGGCGGCCGGTGCCCGCCGCGGCGGAACCAGGCCTCCAGCGCCGCCGGCTCCACCGCCTCGCCGCCGATGGCCAGCAGGCGCACGCACGGCGGGATGGCGGCCGAGGGCTCGTCGAGGAGGAGCTGCCAGAAGCGGGTGGGGAGGTCGGCCACCGTCACCCGGAACTCCGCGCACCGGCCCCAGAAGGCGTGCGCGCCCTCGATCCACGCCTCGGTGCGCAGCACCAGCGCCGCCCCCGTGCCGAGCGCGCCGAAGATCTCCTCCACCGCGGCGTCGAAGGCGATGGAGGCGAACTGCAGCACCCGGTCGTCCGGCCGCAGGCCGAAGCCCGCCTGGACGGCGGCGGCCTGCCGCTGCACGGCGCGGTGGGGGACCATCACCCCCTTGGGCCGACCGGTGGAGCCCGAGGTGTAGATCACGTACGCCAGGTGCTCGGGGAGGAGCGCCCCACGCCCGGGGTTGGTCTCCGGCCCGGCCTCCCAGGCGGGCGAGCCGGCGTCCAGCTCGACCACCGGCACGCCCGCGCCCGCGAAGCGCGCGGCGAGCGAGGCGTGCGCCAGCACCGCCACGGGCGCGCTGTCCTCGAGGAGCCAGCGCAGCCGCTCGTCCGGGTACGCCGGGTCGACCGGGACGTACGCCCCGCCCGCCTTGAGCACGGCGAGGAGCCCCGCCACCATCTCGGGGGTGCGCTCGGCGCAGACCGCCACGCGCGCGTCCGGGCCCACGCCCAGGGCGCGGAGCCGGTGCGCCAGCCGGTTGGCGCGGGCGTTCAGCTCGGCGTACCCGACCTCCCCGCCCTCGAAGACCAGGGCCGTCGCGCCGGGCGTCTCCTCCGCCCGCCGCTCGAAGAGCTCGTGCACGCACGCGCCGTCCGCAGAGGGAAGCTCCGTCGCGTTCCACTCCTCCACCACCCGCGCGCGCTCGGCGGGCGACATCAGCTCCAGCCGCGCCACGCTCCGGCGGTCGTCCGCCACCATCTGCGCGAGCACACGCCGCAGGTACGCCAGCTGGCGCTCGATCGTCTGCGGGTCGAACAGCGCCGTCGCGTATTCCAGCGAGCCGCCGATCCGCCCCCACCGCTCGGAAAGGGTGAGCGTCAGGTCGAACTGCGCCGACGCATCCGGCCCCGCGTCCGGCTCCGGGGCCGCCTCCGGCCGCGGCCCCGGTCCCGCCGCCGTGCCCGCGGGGGCCATCGCGAGCCCGGAGAGCTCCAGGTTGCGCTCGGGCATGTTCAGCCAGTTGAACATCACCTGGAAGATCGGCGTGTGCGCCAGGCTGCGCACCGGCTGCAGCAGCTGCACCACCTGCTCGAAGGGGAGGTCCTGGTGGTCCTGCGCCTCGAGCGCCCGCGTCTTCGCCCGCCGCAGCAGCTCGGCCACCGTGGGTGCCCCCGACAGCTCCACGCGCACGGCCAGGGTGTTGACGAAGAAGCCGATCAGCCCCTCGATCTCGCGCCGCCCGCGCCCCGCCACCGGGGTGCCGACCACCACGTCCGCCTGGCCCGAGAGACGGCCGAGCACCACCGCCCACGCGGCCAGGAGCGTCATGTACAGCGTGGACCCGTGCCGCTGGGCCAGTGCCTTCAGCCCCGCCGTCAGCTCGGCATCCAGCTCGATCTCGGCCGCGGCGCCGGTGAAGTCCTGCCGCGCCGGACGCGGGCGGTCGGTGGGCAGCTCCAGCAGCTCGGGGACGCCGGCCAGCGTCTTCTTCCAGTACTCCGCCTGCGCCTTCAGCACCTCGCCGTCCACCCAGCGCCGCTGCCACGCCGCGTAGTCGGCGTACTGGATCGGCAGCGCGGGAAGCCGGTCCGGCTCGCCCGCGCGGAAGGCGGCGTAGAGCGTGCTCAGCTCGCGGGTGAACACCCCCATGCTCCA
>DASSME010000064.1:0-33495 GCA_035689035.1 Longimicrobium sp.
GATCACGGCCCGGCCCAGCACGTACGGCAGCAGCTCGCGGTCGAGGTACGGACGGAGCGCGTCGAGACCCGCGGCGGCCGCGGCCGAGTCGGCGGGGGCCGGGTCGGTCTCGTGGACGGCGCCGGCGAGGTCGTCCTCCAACCGCGGCCGTGGAGGGAGCGGGCCACGCCGGCAGGCGAGGCGCTCCATCCCCCGCGCCGCGCCGGCCAGGTCGAACCACGCGTCGGCCACGTCGCGCGCGCCCTGGCGCCGCACCAGCAGCCGCCCGCCCGCGGAGATCCGCGCCATCACACGGAGAACCGCGCCGGGCGGCACGTCCGTGGTTCCGGACGGCGGATTCACCAGCAGCCGCACCGAACCGTCGCCCCATACGCGCGTCTGCGCGCCCATCTGCGCGAAGGTGTCGGGCCGCGCGGCGTTGAAGCGGAAGATGGACAGCCGCCCGCCGCGGCCGTCGCCGTAGACCACGTGCACGTCGGGGATGCGGCCGTAGCACCCCGTCACCAGCGTTGCCTCGACGCCCGACGGAAGCGACTCGGTGTACAGCACCGCGGAACGCATCTCCGGGTTCGCGGCGCGATGGACGGTCAGCGTGGTGTAGCGGTCCAGGTGGACGTCGTCGAACTGGGCGCGCAGGGGCGCCGCCGCGGCGAACATGCTGGCGACCGGCACGGTGGCGAGACGGATGAGGCGCATCGGGCGGGACAGGGGGAAGCGGCGAGGCGAAGTGGGTTCGTGTGGCGGACGGGTGGGACCATGGACACCGCCGCTCCGGCATCCACCCGCGTGGATGCCGGAGCAGCCGGACGTCAGCTCTGACCGGCCGCCGCCGCGGGTGCCGGCGGGCCGCCGAGCTTCTCCACCACCTCGTCCAGCGGCGGGTTGCCGTGGAGGATGAAGACCACGCCGGGGGTGGGGACCACGTCGGTGAGCGGGGTGCCGGGGGCGAAGCCGTGCGGCAGCGTCATCAGGCCGGCGTGGTCGGTGCCCAGCTCCAGCTCGTCGGCCGAGCCCAGCATCCCCTCGCTCGTCTCGCCGCGCAGCTTGCCGGGCTTGATCTTCCGCCCGTTGGGGAGCACGACCCCGCCTCGGATCACGGGATAGAACGCGTCCGCCTCCACGTTGTCGGCGCCGGTGACGATCTGCAGGCGCTGCTCGGTGCCGTCGTCCACCACGCACACCTTCAGCCGGTCGGCGTTGGGGTGCTGCGCCACGCTCTCCACCCGGCCCACCACGATCGGCTTCAGCAGCTCCTCCAGCGGGACGATGCGGTCCACGGTGTACCCCGCGTCGCGCAGCAGTTGGGCGACTGCCTCGTGGTCACCAGGAAGATTCGGGATGCGCGAGCGGAGCAGGTTCTCGCTGACGTTCAGCACGTTCGGCCTCGGGTCGATGTTGGACGATGCGCGGAGCGCCGGCGCGCGTGTTGGCGCCGGCGCTCGCGACGGTTCGCTTGCGTTGGATCAGCGGAGGGAGTAGGATTCAAAGTCGGGCCCTCTGTTTTGATGTTACGTAACATGAGTGGCCTCTGGCAACCTTCCATGTCTCACTTCTCGACCCGCAGTCGCGCGGCTGACTGCTTCTGTGTTCCCGAGGCTGAGGGGGCCTCATCAGCCTCGCCCAGCTTCTTCGCATCGGTGACAGCTCTCTCCATCGCAGGCAGCAGTTCCGCTCGATCGTGTTCGGCAGCGACCAGAAGCATCTGCTCGATGCATCGCTCGAGAAGTCCGCAGCGGCGGGTGAGCTGCTCGACTTCGGCTTGAAGCCGCTCAGATTTCTCGAAACCATCGTTCGTCGAAACCCTTAGCCCAGCTCCCGCTTTTCTTCCTTGTTCTGGTCCTGACGTAGGCCGAGCGCGACTCGTGGGTGGTGCTGCAGGTCGCGAGGTCCGCCCCCGCATCAAATGGGGCGTTGTCTTCTGCCCCCAAGCACTCACGGCTGCGTACAGTGCGGGGTGCGCGCGGTTCAAGTGCTGCTTCGAGATACGATAGCCTCTCTCGGTCAGCTGCCGCGCGAAGTCGGCCGGGTACGAGGCGGTGTTCGTTCTCCTCAGCTCGTCGAGCAGCTCCCAGCCGGCGGACTCCCGGCGGTCGGCTGCTACGGGCTCTGCGGGCACTGTCACTCCGACACCGGTCTGTTTGCCGCGTGTTGAAGTACGGGCAGCCCTGGTGCGAACTTGGCGGCGAACGCTTGGCTTCTCTCCAACTTTTGAGCGAGTGCGTGGCATTGGTCCAGTGCCTGACGATAGATGCGCACGACGTTCAGCTGGTTCTCTTCCCATGCGTCGAGCCCAAGGGCTCTCGCTTGCTGAACGTTGAACTCGGCGACCTCGAGACCCTCTTCGATGGCAGGGATCGCGTCCGGGGACAGGACGTGGTACAGGCAGGGTTCCCCGGATTCCGGGTCGCCAGCGATACAGTCCTCTGATGTAACGCAGGGACCGTCGCTGATCGGCAACGCGCAGTACCCGAAGCGATTGGGAACCAGGATGCGTTTCCGCTTGGCCCAGAACTCGGCCTGCCGCTTCCCGATCCGTTCTTCAAGAACGGAAGGGGGTGGGTCCACGAGCGTGCCAGCGAGTGCTCCTGACCGAAGCTCCTCGTCGAGCTTCCTCATCTGGGCCTCGTCACCTCTGACCGCGTAGTGCCGAGCGGTCGTGTCGGAGGTCGAGTGCGCACCCGCTTGCTGGGCAACGTGGAGCGGTGCGCCGCCCAAGATAATGTTGGAGTGGTGGGTTGTGCGGAAGTTGTGGGTTGTGAGGTGGCGGGGTGCCCCGTCCACGTCGAGGATCTGGTACCGCTGGGACAAACCAGTGTTGTCTACGTTCCAGAGGAATTCGTTCATTCCCTGGTTCGACATCCGTCGTGGCCCTCCAGGCAACACGAAGAGATATTCCGTCGCCGGATGGCCAGGGTGCTTGTCCCGGATCGGTTGCGTCAGCCTCTGGGCTTTCTCGATGCTGTCGAGAGCGATCTCTCCGTATGTTCCGATGCAGATGACGGGATCCTCGTCATTCCGCTCCTTGGAGTCGAAGAAGTTGATCCAGACACCCCACTGCGCGCTACCGAATTCTCCCTGCCTGGTCTTTGGTTCTTTCGCGAGGTCACCGATCGCGATGCTTCTGCGCCCGACGCATACTGCGAGTTTGATGGCTTGGGCATAGATCGCTCTGATCCAGAGTGACCTGAGGTTCACGGTTCCGCGGCGATTCGTGAACTCTCCTTTCGCTAGGAGATCGACCCTCGTTGCGTAGGCCAGTTCATCCTCTGCACATGCGTCAAGGATCTGCTGCAACGTGGTGCGGTCAATGAACTTTTCCTCATTCTGCTTCCACGCGGCCGGCCGCCGGCCGCGCTTCAGGAGATCTTTCGGGATCACCAGCTCGAAATCGAAGTCGTCGCCAACGGTGCTCGTGTACTCCTCGAGGATCCACTTCGCAAAAGCGTTGATCGTGGTCTGAATATCTGCGTTGTACGACGCGGCGAGATCTGCTTTCTCGAGATATTCAACGAACACCCGCGAGTGCCTGCGGCGCAGGCTTCTGCATCCATCCGGCAGAGCCACGTCTCTAAGTGCAAGCCCCAAGTGCCTCAGGCAGTAGAATGCTCTGCGGATGTCAGAAAGGCTGCATCCTTCCTGTAACCACCGCGTTGCAACGAACCGCTTGCAGTCGTCACGGAGCCATGGTTCGATCAGCCCGAAGTTGAGCTGTGCATGGCTGTCGGGCTTGTTGGGCCTGAGTAGGCCCAAGAGCCGCCATGTCTGGTCGTCAAAGCTGAACGAGGCGCTGACGCCTGGCTTCACCTTGTGGTCGACACGGAACTTCCTCGCCGGCGTTCCGACGAATTCGTGCTTCGCGATCGGGATCGGGAGAGTGCTCATTCCGCGGCTCCGGTGACGCGGTCGATCTCGTCCAGCGTGGCTTGGGCGAGGGCGGCCTTTCGCAGGAGGTTCTCGGCTCCCCGACTGTCGCCGTGGTCGAACTGCTTGCGAGCCCGCTGAAGCGCGTCTTCACGGCTCGCCAGGACGTTCTCGCGCCGGCTGGTAAGTACGACCGCGAATGAACAGCCGAGGCAGCTACCACTGCGCGTACAGCGCTCGGAGGTGCACAGTCCCACCGGCGTTTCTCGGTTCGTTGCTCCGATCGCAGGATCCGTCACTACTCCAAGGGCGACGCGATGTTTTAACCCAGCAGCGAGAAGCTTCGCTTCGGGTCCCATCGCGTGGGCAACCTCGTCGGCGTAATCGCTTTCGTGCAGGAGGGTGTAGTGTCGCAGAGTGGTTGTGATACTCCGGTGCCCGAGCAGTTCTTGCAGAACTGCGATGTTGCCTTTCAGGCGGTTAGCTTTGTGTACGGTATAGGCGCGACGGAGCGACTTGAAGGCCCCCCAGTAGGGGGTCTCTGGATCACCAGGTGTATGCAGCACCGGCTCAGCGCGGCCGTCGGCTGACCGGACAAGGACGTTGTGCCACTTTCGGTAGAAGGCCCGGAGCTGGCCGTTGATCTTCGTGGTTGTGTATCGCGCGCATACAGGTGCGCGGTCCTCGGTGTGACTCAGGCGAATGACGAACAGTGCGTCGCCTGCCCCATCAGGATCGAGCGCGCGGGCGGCAGCGCTCCACTTGCGGGCCACTGCCAGCACCTTGAGGAACGCGTCGTCCACCAGGAGGACGCGGTGTGACTTGTTGGGTGCATGAAGGTGGATTACATGATGTCCGTGGGGACTTTCTTCAACGTCTGCCTCGTTGAGCTGGTTGAACTCCTCAGCGCGAATTCCATAGCGTAGCACCATGATCAGTGCGACAGCGAGGAGTGCGAACGGCTCCTCAGGCCGGCGGTACTGCGTGCCGAACAGACTGTTCCCACCGGCGAGCCATGCCTCTGCGCTGCGGAGTTCCCGGACAGCTGCGTCCGCAAGTTGTGTGAAGGTGGCGAGGGGCGTTGCTCGTTTGATCGCCCTCCTACGAATCTTCATCCATGCGCCCCGAAATGACCGCCCGAGGGCTTTCTGCATCCGATGCAGGTGGGCTGTGTTCCAGCCCGGAACCGAGTCGAGACCCGTTTTGTAGACGTGAAGGAGCGTCCTAGCGCTTTCGGCCGCGGTCCCCTCACCGAAATTCTTATACTGTCCAGTGAGCGTTTGGCCGCGGTCAACAAGGTCAGTCAGGAAACGGAGGTAGTGCACGAACGTTTCGGGAGTGAGGTCTGTGTGTCCACTGCTGCGGACGAACCTCGCGTGGATCTTCACTTTGTTGAGTCGCTGGACGAGCGTGCCCGCTGCGGTTTTTGGTGCCTCCCGTGAGAGGTAGGTGATCGCAGCTGCCGCAAACGGGTATCCAGCGAAATCATGTCTGAACTCTGAAGCTCCATTCACCTTGGGGAACATGCCCCAAATGGAGGTGCCCCAGAAGTACACCTCGAATCCGTCTGTCGTGGTGCGCGTGAACCCGCTCATCAGCGCTCTGGCTGGCTTGGGAGAATCACCGGGCCCTTTTCCCAGGCTTGGGTGAGGAACTCGCGCACGGTAGCCTCGTCGAGCCCGGTGTAGTTGTCCTGGCTCGTCACCGAGCTGTGTCCAAGATACGCTTGAATGACACCTGGGTTCGCTCCGGCTCTCTTCAGCATGGTGGCGCCGGTGTGGCGCGCGACGTGGCAGCTGAAGGGCCGTGTTCGGCGATCGAGGCCGAGCTTCTCTGCGAGGCTGTCGAACAGGTGGTGGATCCCGTGCTTCGTCAGCGGCCCACCGTGGTTGCTGCAGAACAGCAGCCCGTGGTCCGGGAGCCCAGCAGCCCGGAGGAGCTTTACAGCGATTGGGCGGCCGTAGAGGAGCCACTCGTCGACGAACCGCATGTAAGGGTGGTGGCGCGGGAACCAGATCAGGCGCTCGCCGAGCTTCAACTCGCCGAGGTGCCGGTGCTCCGGGCGATCGACGATGGGGATGACGTTGTCTTCTCCACCGATGTCTGCCTCAGCGATGCGGAGCAGCTCGCCTTTCCGTGGCGCTCCCATGTGCAGCAGAGCCCAGATCGCGCGGTTGCGGTACCAGAGCATCTTCCGCACGTCGAACGCGTTCTGAGCGCGCCTGCGGGCTTCGGGTGAGGTCGCCCTGCCGTTCTTCCGGAGCACGGCTGCCCTGGTTGGGTAGGCGCCCTCCAGAGCGTCCCATACACGTTGCTGAAGCTCGGGCGGTAGCCCGTGCTTACGGTACGTGTTACGGCGATTCCTGATGCGAATCGTGAAGAGGTCGTCCTGGGCGTGGCCATCCTTCTTTAGTTTGGCCATGAACCCTTTTCCAGCACCCCGCTGCCTGCTGCCCCTTTCGCGCTTGGGGAAGAACTCGCGTTTGACCTCGGGGGAGATCAGCCACCCGAGCATCTGGCTCACGGCCGAGAGGTACTGCGCGGCGGTGGTCCGCTTCAGCGCCTCACCGTTCAGGTAGCTCCTGAACCCGAGGATGTGGGATCCGTCGAGCTCCCAGAAGTCGATCTTCTCCGAGGCGAGGTAGGTGAAGAAGCACAAGAGCCCGTACGCGTACCCTTCGCGGGTCGCTTCTGCGAGGCCGGCGTTCCTGTGGATGTGCGCGAGCCAGGCCGTGGCGGGTACGATCGGGAGCTCGCCCCTCCAGAGAGAGAACGCGGTGCGGTTGCCGTCTCCACCCACGGTGGACGGTCCGCTGCGTACGTGGACTCTCTCCGGTTCGGTCATCGTCTTCTCCCCGTGGGAGAAGACGCCCGAGTGACACCCCGTTCAGGTTGTCGCTCCTCGTCCGTCCCCCGGTGGACGGACGAAGGTGCGGCACCTCTAGGGAACGAGCGCCCGGTCCGAAGGACCGGGCGCTCGCCTTGGTTTACACTGAAGCTGAATGGTGGAACGGAGAGGGCGGGATTCGAACCCGCGGAGCTCGAGGCTCGCCGGTTTTCAAGACCGGTGCAATAAACCACTCTGCCACCTCTCCCGGGGGCGTTTGCGGCTGCGCCGCACGCCCAAGACTCGGTTTTCTACATGAGGTAGGCAGAGTATGAGGGTGTTGAAAGCCAATCGGGGTGTAACATGCTCGTAAGCCGTTGCTAAAGCTGGATGTTAGGAAAGGGCGTAACCCGATTTCCGCTCACCCGACTTTAGGGATTCGAACCCACGAGGTGTCGCCACCCGCCGGTTTTCAAGACCGGTGCATTCAACCGCTCTGCCATCCCTCCAGGCGCGGACAATCTAATCAACCATGCGGGATTCGCGTAGCCCGATACAGCCGCGTGCGCCGATATTACACGTTTGCGAGTAAACTCGCCGCTACAACCACGTTTGCGAGTAAACTCGCCGCTACAACGGCACGCAGTCCGCCTGCGCGGACTTCAACGGCGATGAGTTCAATGGAGCACGCGAATGGCGGCGGGTGCGAATCGGATCGATGCGGTGCCTGCCTCGGCAAGCGCCACCAGTTCGTCGACCGGGTCCAGAACGGGCGGCAGATCATCAAGCCATTGTTGAAGAGTGAGGCACGCGTCGTCGATCAACTCAGCGAGTTCGGGCGGAAACTCCGGATGTGCGCTCGCGAGCCGGAGCAATCGAACATACCGCACTATCTGCTCCGAATCGCACTGAACATCTTCGGCGAAGAAAGATCCAATACAGGCGTCGGCCCCCGGAACGGCTGCGCAGCAGCCCTGTGCCACCGCTCGAAACAGGTCCGTGGGATCGCCCTCCATGAACGCAGCGACTTCTTCCGCCGCGGTCCAGGAGAAGTCCTTTCCCTCCGCGATTCGATCTGCGGCCAGTTGCAGCGGCCGGATGATGGCCCAACCCGCCTCCATGTGGTCCAGCAACGCGGAGAACGTCCGCCGCTGCCGCTCTGATACGAGGAGCGAGATGCGCTTGCGGGCATCCTCCCAATCCTCGGTGTAGAGCGTGTACTTCGGCTCGGCCTCCATCATCCCCACAAGCCCGACGTCCATGGCCACACCCCTTGTTCTGCCGAGACTCAGGACATAACCTGTCGCGTGTACCCACCCTGAACTAGGCCACACTGGGCCAGCGGCAACACTAGCCAAACCACGCGGAGGCGTCAATGCCCCTGCGTGAAAATGCCGCGCCCCTGAACGCCATCCGCGAAGCCGCCCGGCTGCGCGTCGCCGACACCAGCGAGCGCCTCGCCGCCGGTGAGATCGGGATCTCTCGTCAGTCGCTACACGCGTTTCTCAACGGCTCTGAGCCGTACGGGCCGAACCTGGCCAAGCTCCGCGAATGGTACGGTCGCGAGACGAACGAGGTGCTCCGGCTGCGGCAGGAAGTCGCGGAGTTGAAGCGGCGGCTAGCGGAATGTGAGAAGCGACAGAAACACGGCCAGAATCAGAGGGATTAAAGGACCACCTCGCGCCGGAGCCGTACTTATCCATCGGCTGCTTGTCGTGAGTTTTCTCCGCTGACGCAAACTTGTGTGAACGGGGCCGGAGACTTCCATCCGCGGGCCAACTTGTTTGTCATCCGAAACGATTATCGCCACTTCTTTCTCCTCACCGCTCGCAGCCCCATGCGGTACTCGTTCCCGATCACTCGAACGGCTTCTGCGCTAACCGAATACACCTGCTGTAGATGGCGAGGATCGATCACTCGCCGCCCGGCAAGCGGCATTACACTGCGGGCAATCTTGTCGCATACGTCCATCACAACGTCGTCCGCGTACAACGGAGCCAAGCTGTTCACCTCACCGAGCTTCACGAGTGCGGTATTCAAGTCACGGAGCATTTCCGCCGGAGGCGACGGAGATTGTGTGTAGGCTGTGACGAGCGCCGTAGCTTTATTCAGGTCGACTAACAGCGTTTCGTACCACGTGATCCGGCGCTCGATCTCCTTTTGGGTGCGGAAGCTTAGAAGCGCTCGCGTCGCAGCAAGCCAGACTCCTCCAAGCGCCGCTAACGGAGGCGCTAGCGCCTTCACCCAATCCAGAACCTCCGTAGAACATACTTGCATGGGTCAGTTCCTCATGCGGCGGAAGTGATAGGTTCTACGTTTCTTTCGCGACGTTTTCAGGCGTTAGATACTACTCGCTAAAAAGTGAGAAGGGACGGGGTTCTTAATTATCTTAGTAGTACTCGCCCCACCTTGGGATTCTTACATCGCCTCTCCTGCGATCCTTTCAGGCGGGAGAATCTAATGAACCCACCGTTCACGTATCCTGGACTCGACCGAGTCTTACTCCCCCGCCACCACGATCCGCACCTCGCTGCTCTCCCCCGCCCCCGCCTCTGCCCGCACGCGGTGCTGGCCCGCCGCCAGCCGCCAACGCGCACCCGGTACCTCCACGCCGTCCACGAACCAGCGGACGGGGGCGTCGGTGCCGGCGGCGTGGAAGGAGAGGGTGGCGTAGCGCGCCTCGACGCCGGCCGGCACCTCGTAGCGGTCTCCGTCGCGCGGGCTGACGATGCGGAAGCGGGTGTCGGCGCTGCGCGTCATCGCGGCCCAGCGGCCACCCTCGGCGGCGGCCCACTCGGCGTACTCGTCGGGGAGCGAGAGGCCGCCGCGGCTCTCCCAATCGTCCAGCTTGGCCGGCTCGGTGCCGGGGATGAACCACTCGACGAGCGAGGGGCACGCAGGCGTCGCCCGCAGCCCCGAGAGCTCGCAGACGCGCACCGGAAGCAACCCCGCCTCCTGCGGCAACGGGAGCGCACCGGGCGGGCGGTGGCTGGCGACGGCGAGCATCGACCGGTAGAGGAGCGGGCCGGCGCCGCTGATGCCGCTCACGCCGTCCATCGGCCGGCCGCTGAAGTCCCCCACCCACACGGCCACGGTGAAGCCGCGCGTCACCCCCACCGCCCAGTTGTCGGTGAAGTGGCGGCTGGTGCCCGTCTTGGCCGCCGCCGGGAAGGGGAAGTCGAACGGCGTCTCGTTGCCGAACCCCGGCGCCCGCGCGTCCGCGTCCGACAGGATGTCGAGCACCAGGGCCGCGGCCTGCTTCGACATCACCCGCTCGCGCCGCGGCGCAGGCTCGCCGGGTGACGCGGGGACGTAGCGGTACGGCGTCCACTCGCCACCGTTGGCCAGCGCGCGGTAGGCGTTGGCCAGCTCCAGCAGCGTCACGTCGCCGTTCCCCAGCGCCAGCCCCAGGCCGTAGTACGACGCGTCGTGCGTGAGCGACGCGAAGCCGGCGCGGTGCAGCGTGCCCAGCAGCGCTTCCACGCCCAGGCGGTCCGCCACCTCCACGGCGGGGACGTTGTACGAGCTGGCCAGCGCCACCCGCGCCCGCACCGGCCCGTGGTAGCGCCGGTCGTAGTTCTGCGGCCGGTACGGCCCCAGCGCGGTCGCGAACGAGTGCGGCACGTCTGGGATCACGGTGGCCGCCGTGTGCCCGCGGTCGAACGCCAGCCCGTACAGGAACGGCTTGAGCGCCGACCCCGGCTGCCGCGGCGACGTCACCATGTCCACCTGCCCCACCTTCGGCTCGGCGAAGTCGGGCGAGCCCACCCAGGCCAGCACCTCGCCGGTGGTGTTGTCGAGCACCACGGCGGCGGCGTGGCGGGCGCCGCGGTCGCGCAGCACGCGGACGGTGTGGCGCACCTCGCCCTCGAGCAGCGCCTGCAGCTCCAGGTCGAGCGAGGTGCGCACCGTCCCGTCGCGCTTGCCCCGAGACACGGCCCACTGCAGCACGCGGGTGGTGAAGTGCGGCGCCAGGAACGCGGCGGACTGGTTCCGGGGAAAGACCGGCTCCTCCATCGCCCGCGCCACCTCGTCGGGGGTGGCGTAGCCCAGGCGCCGCATCCGGCGCAGCACCACGTTGCGCCGCGCCCGCGCCCGGTCGGGGGAGATGAGCGGATTGTCGCGCGAGGGCGAGCGCGCGATCCCCGCAAGGAGCGCCGCCTCCCCCAGGCTCAGCTCCCGCGCGGATGATCCGAAGTACAGCGAGCTCGCGGCCGAGACGCCGACCGCGCCCTGCCCCAGCGGCACGCGGTTGAGGTACTGCTCCAGGATCGCGCGCTTCTGGAGATGCGCCTCCAGCCGCAGCGCCCACATCGCCTGCCGCGCCTTGCCCCCGAAGCTTCGATCGAGAGGCCGCAGCAGCCGCGCCGTCTGCATGGTGAGCGTGGATGCGCCCGAGCGCCGGCCGCCGCGCACGTTGTCGCGCACCGCGCGGGCCACGGAGCGCACGTCCACGCCGTGGTGCGCGTAGAAGCGGTGGTCCTCGGCGCTGATGAAGGCCTGCACCAGCCGCGGGTCCACCTCGGCCACCGGCGTCCATCCCCCGCGGCTCCCGTCCGCCGCGCGCGTGGCGCGGAGCGGGAGCCCGCCGCGGTCCTCCAGCACCAGCCGCGGCACGGGCGCCGTCGGGGTCGTCCCCTCCGGCAGCGGCAGGGCGATCCAGATCCCCGCCGCCACCAACGAGCCGCCCACGAGCACCGCCGCGCCGCCTGCCGTCCATCTCACCCGGCGTCTGAAGGCAGGTGAGATGGACAGCCGCGTACGTCCCCCACCCATATCCACCTCATCCCCGCCGATCCCCCGCCCCGCCAGCGCCCGTCTCAAACCGAAAGACAGGCGCGACAGGCCGCCGGCCATGCGATCCACGTCCGAAACGTAATGCATCGCGACCCTCCCCTACCGGCCGGCCGCGCGGACGACGAACAGCCCGCCGCCGCTGCGGCCGTGCACGCCGGGGTTGTACATCTCCTCCGCGTGCGCCGGGCCGGAGATGAACCGGCCGGCCGTGGTGGCGCGAGCGAGATAGGTGGCGTTGTAGCTCCCCCGCCACAGCCGCCGGGCGAAGTAGACCACCCGGTCGTCGCGGATCTCGGAGTGGTCGAAGGGCGACCACATCCCCCCGTCCCAGCTTCCCCAGCTCCACCAGCCGCGGTCCTCGTCCTTGTGCTCCTCGGAGTTGTCTTCCGTCGCCAGCAGGTCCGCCGCGAAGGGGCTCACGGTGCGCAGGCTGAGGTCCACCGCCTCCAGGCCGGCGGGGAGCGGGTCGTCCAGCACCACCATCGACCGATCTTCGGGGAGGGTGATGCGCAGCCGCACGCGCACCACCTGGCCCTCGACGACGGTGGTGACGGGGCGGTGCGTATCGACCGTCTCGTACCAGCGCTCCACGCTGATCCCGCGGTCCAGCGGCGTGTAGGTGGTGCGCGCGTCGACCTCGCGCACCGTGAGCTGGTAGTAGACGGCCGGGCCCGCGCCCACGCCCTGCAGGTTGACGCGCAGCACCTTGCGCCCGTCCCACCGGCGGGTGACCAGCCCGGTGAGCGCGGTGTGGGCCGGCGTCTGCCCGGGGCGCGCGCGCTGCTCGGTCACCACGCGCCCCCCCTGGCGCACGCGCACGATCCGGTCGCGCGCGCCGGCCCGCGTCTGCATCTGCTCGAAGCGGAAGAGCGCCAGCACCGCCGCGCCGTAGTCCTGCGTGGTCCACTCGTACTCGGCCTCGGCGCGGCCCTGCTGCACCAGCGTCTCCACCAGCGCGCCGAGCATGGGGTGGTTGGGCCGCAGCGCCAGCGTGGCGGTCAGCAGCCGCCCCGCCGGGCGCACCGCCGAGGTGAAGTAGAAGCCGTGGCGGTACGCCCCCGGCGGAAGGTAGGCGCGCGTCCCCCGCACCTTCACCCCCGCCCACGCCGCGTCCAGCAGGCGCAGCGCCGGCTCGCGGGCGCCGCGGCGCGCCAGCACCTCGGCCAGCAGCACGCGGTCTTCCCAGGCCATCCGCGCGGCCTGCCCCAGCAGCACGTTCTCGGACGGCACGTCGGGCTGGCCCATGCGGCTGAGCAGGTCCACCGCGGCCAGCCGCTCGGTGAGCGTCTCCTCCACCGTGACCCGCGGCAGGCCCAGGGCGAGCCCCACCGCGTCGGGGTCGTGCAGCGCGCGGGTGAGGTAGCCGGCGATGCCGCTCATCACGCTGTCGCTGACCGTGAAGCCGGCTTCGCGCGCGTCCAGCAGCACCCGCCCGGCGTAAGCCGTGAGCCAGGGCGAGCTCCAGTCGGCCGCGCTCCACAGCCCGATCCCGCCGTCCTCGCGCTGGCGCGATGAAAGGAGGGCGATCACCCGCTCGATGCGCGGCCCCGGCTCGCCGCGCAGCAGGCGGACGCCGCTGGCCCGCTGGGCGCGGTAGAGGGTGACCAGCGGCAGGCCGCCGCTGCTGATCTGCTCCGAGCACTCGTAGGGGTAGACGTCGAGCCAGCGCTGCCACCCCTGCACCAGCGCCAGCGGCGAGGTGCCGAAGCCCAGCTCCAGCCGCGAGCGCGCCAGGTCGGCCTCGGGCGCCAGCAGCCATTCCACGGTGGCGGTGTCGCGCAGCAGCCCGCTCACCGCCTGCGTCACCGGCCGGTTGGCGGGCCGGATCGGCAGACGCACCTCCACCGCGTCGGCCTCGCCCGCGCCGGACGCGTGGAAGCGGAAGCGCGCGCTGTCGCCCGGGATGGCGCGGAAGTGGAAGCGCGCCTCGGCGCCGCGCCCCGCCGCGAGCGAGTACGACTGCCGCGTGTCGCCCCGCAGGCTCACGCCCCAGGCCTGCGCGTCGACCTGCGCGGTGATCGCGTGGCCGAAGCGGTGGTTCACCACCACGCCGGCCGTGAAGTCGTCGCCCTCGCGCAGGAAGCGCGGGAGCGCCGGGCGGGCGAGGAGCGGGCGCGTGGAAAGGAGCGGCGACTGGCCGCTGCCGTAGCGGTCGCCCGCGGTCACCGCCAGCGCCATCACCCGGAAGGTGGTGATGTTGTCGGGGAGCGCGCCGGCCACCACCGCCTCGCCGTTCGCGTTGGTGGTCACCGAGCCGATGAAGAACGCGGTAGGGCGGAAGACGGAGCGCAGCACGCCCACCCTGCCGTCCGCCGTCGCCGCCCGGGTTGCGCGCGCCCTTCTGCCCCTCGGGCACCTGCGGCGCCACGGAGACCAGGTTGCTGGCCAGCCGCATCCCCAGGCCGCGCGGCTGGTAGATCAGCGCGATCGGGTCCGGCGTCTCGTACTTGGTGAGCGACAGCACGCCCTCGTCCACCGCCCACACCGTCACCTCGCCCTGCTGGGGACGGCCCCACGCGTCGCGCAGGCGCAGGCGGACGCGTGCCGTGTCGCCCGGCCGGAACTCGGGGCGCAGCGGCTGCACCTCCACCTTCAGCCGCTTGACCTCGGGCGTCACCTTGAGCTCGGCGTAGCCCACGCGCAGCGTGGGCCGCCCCGGGTCGTCCACCGTGCCGGGCCGGGCGCTGCGGCCGCGCACCATCACCACGCTCACGTAGGCGTTGGGCGCGAACTCCTCGGTGACCGGGATCTTCACCGTCTGCGTCCCCGAGGTGATGCGGATGCGGTACTGCCGCATCACCCGCTCGCGCTCCACCGTCACCCACGCCTCGGCGTTGGTGAAGGGCGCGGCGAGGAGGACGGTGGCGGTGTCGCCCACCGCGTAGCGCTCGCGGTCGGGGACCACCTCCATGCGGAACTTCCCCTCGTCGTTCCACGGCACCCACCCGGGCCCCACCACCCAGCGCGTGAACTTCGTCCGCACCTCCCGCCCCCGCCCGTCGCGGGCGACGAGGGTGACGGTGTAGTCGCCGCCCTCGCGCGGGGTGAAGGCGCAGGGCGCGGGCGCGGCGGCCGTGGTCACCCGGCAGGTGGCCACGGTGTCGGTCACCCACTCGCCCACGTCTTCGTAGACGCCGTTGCGCATCCGGCGGACGCGGTGCCACTCGCGCCGCGCCACCGTGCCGCTCACCGCCACGCCGGGGACGCCGCGGCCGTCGGGGCGGACGGCGATCACGTCCACCCGCACCGGCGTGCCGGCGGTCAGGAACCACCCCTTCACCTGCGGCTTCGCGCCGATGTAGAAGTCCGCCGGGTGCACCAGCACGCTGGCGCCGGTGCCCACGGTCTGGCGGTTGGCGTCCACCACCTCGGCCTCCACGGTGAGCCGGGCGGGGCGCCCCTTGGCCTGCGCCGCGGCCTTCACCACCAGGTCGCGGTAGCCGCGGTCGTCCAGCGTGTCGATCCCGCTCCCCAGCTCCTGCGACGACGGGTACTGCCCCTCGTCGCTCCACCAGTCGGGCTCCTCGCCCAGCTGGTAGCCGTCGGTGCCGGGGATCTGCAGCTCCCACGGCGACACCTCGTCCTGCCGCGCGCTCCAGCGCAGCGGGGCGTGGGCCATCGGCGCGCCGAACAGGTAGCGCCCGCCCACCGTCACGCGGACCTCCTCGCCCGCCGTCCTGGGCTCCTTCGGCGCGGTGGCGTCCACCAGGAACTCGGGGGGACGGTACTCGGCCACCTGGTACGAGGCGTAGCCCAGCTGCCGCCAGCGCCCGTCGCGGCGGGCCTGGATCGCCACCCCGTACTCCCCCAGCGGCAGGTCGGCGCCCAGCGGAAAGGTCTGGTCCGCCGTGCCGAAGCGGCTGAGGGCGACCACGGTGTCGCGCAGCGTGCGCCCCTCGCGGTCGGTGAAGACCCAGCGCAGCGAGTCGCCCCGCTGGGGCGGGGCCAGCGCGCCCAGCGAGCCGCGGCGCACCACGGCCTTGGCGTACACCGGCTCGCCGGGGCGGTAGATGCCGCGCTCGGTGAACACCGCGCCGGCGGCCGGCGCCCGCTCTTCGCCGTACGCGCTGTACACGCCGAACTCGTACGGCGACAGGTCGGGGTCGTACGGGGTGACGCCCACCACCGCGCGGTCCGTCCCGCTGCGGGCCGAGACGTAGCCGTCGAAGCCGCTGCCGCCGCCGCAGTACCCGGTGCACCCCTCCTCGTTCACCGGCGGGGCGTTGCCGAAACCCGAGAGCACGGCGATGCCGCGGACGTCGGTGCGCCCGCGCGCCACCACGGTGCCGGAGTCGTCGTGCAGCTCCACGTCCACGCCGTCCTTGGCCTGGCCGTCGTGCACGGCGGTGACCCACACCACCGCCTGGTCGACGCCCACGCGCGCGTGCACGGCCAGGTCGGTCACCTGCACCAGCGCGATCGGCTGGCCGCCCGTGTTGACCGTGTCCACGCCGCGGCCGTTCACGCGCACCGCCCACAGCGTTCCCCCGCCGCCGGAAGCATCGCCCATCGGCAGCTTGACCCCGGTGATGGCGCTACGGTCCTGCACGTTGCGCACGGCCACCTTCCGCACGGTCGCGCTGGGCTCCAGCCGTTTGAACGGGTCCATCCAGCTCCATCCGCCCCCCAGGAATTCGGCCTCCATCCCCTCGGGCACCGGGACGGCGGTCACCAGGAGCGTGTCCACGTTCACGTGCTGCACCGCCAGCGTGCCGAAGCCCTCGCGCTCGACGATCATCTTCCCGTGCGGATAGACGATGGAGGGCGGCACGCCGGGCGTGGTGAACGGCTGCGCCACGGGGCCGGGGAGCCGCTGCTCGAACTGGTCCCGCAGCTCCGCGTCGACGGTCATGGTATAGGCGTGGCGCGGCTCCAGGCGCCCTTCCAGCAGCCAGTAGTCCGACGCCTCGGCCGTGTCGCGCACGGTGAAGGTCCGGCCGGCCAGGTGGACGTGGCGGAGGACGTCGGCGCCGCGCACGGGGGTGGAGAAGACGACCTCGGCCGGGCCGTAGTGGCAGCCGCCGTTCTGGGGGCACCCGGCGTGGAGAACGCGGAAGGGTCCGTGGGTGCGGAAGGGCCAGCGCACCTGCTCGCCCCGCACGCTGTCCAGCCGCGCGGGAAGCACCAGCACGGCCTTGCAGCCGCTGGGGAGCGGGCGCGCGGGCGTCAGCTCCACCACGCGGCGCAGGTCCTTCGTCGAATCGTTGCCGTTGACGCCGTAGTAGCGGAACCACTCCGGGTCTTCCTTGCCGATGCGGCGCTGCTCCACCTGCCGCAGCGGCACCGGGGTGTACGGCCGGGCCGCGCTGCACGTGTCGCCGAGCTCCACGCGCCCGGCGGCGGCCAGCACGCCGCCGTCCGTCTCGTTGCTCACGAGGACGCGGAAGCGCGGCTGCGGCGGCAGGAAGCGCGGCTCGTTGTTGGGGCCCACCGGGTCGCCGGTGAGCACCCGCGCGCGCGCCACGCGGAAGGAGAATCGATGCGGCTTCGGGAGCTTCCCCCCGTCCATCGCGCTGAAGTTGCTGCCGATGGTGACGGTGTACTCGCGCCCGGCCTCCAGCGGCCGGTCGGGGGTGAAGCGGATGGTGACGGGGTCGCGCCACTCCACCTTGCCGGCGGCGGAGGGCGAGATGCGGAACACCCGCTCCGCGTCGACCATGTCCTCGAGCCCGCCGGCCACGGGGCGGTCGAAGGTGACGGTGACCGGCGCCTGCGGGTCGGCGTATTCGTCGGCCAGGGGCTCGGTGCGGAGGATGCCCAATTCGGGCACCCGCGGCTGGACGGCACGAGCGGAACGGAACGCGAAGAACCCGGTGATCACCAGGATCGCGAACAGCGCGTAGGCAGCCCTGCGCATGTGTGGGGAACCGGCGTCAGGAAGGTGGTGGCGGAACCCGGCGCCGGGGCTGTGCGACGACCCGCCTGATCAGCAGCCAGATGGCCGGGAGCGCCCGCCGGTCCGCCTGGGGGTGCGGAAGGGGGAGAGGAAGAGCCGTGCACGGCTCTCGTGGGGCGGTCGCTCTCGGGGCTGCCGGACCGGGGATCATCCTCCCGCCGTGGCACCTCCGTCAGACCCGGACGGCCGTCCATTCGGAGCGCCGATGTGGGTCGGGGTGATTGTACATCGCCCCGCCCCGATTAGTTTCGCATTAAAACGCCCTCGTTTTTGCCATTGGACATTCTGGTACTTCGCGGCACGATTTCCCAGTCGTGGCCCTATTTCCACCCCCCGGTCCGCTACACCGCCCACGGGCCGGGAACGACCTTCTCTCACGGAGTTCACGGAGCACACGGAGAAACTGCGGTAAACCGGCAGTTCTCCGTGAACTCCGTGTACTCCGTGAGCGACCCGTTCTTCCGGGCTGCCGTCAGCAGAGGCAGGTCACCACGGGAACGGTGTTGCCGCACAGGGGACCGTTGCAGGTAAGCTCGCCCACCGTGCAGGCGTAGGTGCACGACGCGCCGCTGGCGGCTTCGTGCGCCTGCACGGTCCCCTGCTCGCGTGCCGCCGCGTCCGCGTCGAACGATTCCACCCGCAGCGCGTCCGGGTCCAGGCGGATCTTTCTCTTCATCGGCGAATCTCCGGCCGGGGTGCATCCGTGCCTTCCGCGGTCGAAGACACGGAAGGCGGGGAACGGGGCGACGCCGCGCCAGTCCCGTGCCGCCCTTGGCGCTGCCGTGAGCGCAGGCCACGACGGCGAGGCGCCGCCGAATGATCGATCCCGCATCGAATCCGACCCCGGCGACCGCGCGAAATCGAACGGTTTCACCATTTGCCCGGACACCCGGCGGCGGCTAATATCCCCCGCTTCGACTCACCCGACCTTCCGCTCTTCGGCGGATTTCACGGTTCAGGACGCAGATTCCGGAATGGCCGACACCGAATTGATGGACAAGCTCGTATCGCTCGCCAAGCGGCGGGGGTACGTCTTCCAGTCTTCCGAGATCTACGGGGGCGCGGCCTCCGTGTGGGATTACGGCCCGCTGGGCGTGGAGCTCAAGCGGAACGTGAAGGAGGCGTGGTGGAAGAGCATGGTGCACGAGCGCGACGACATCGAGGGGCTCGACGCCGCCATCCTGATGCACCCGCGCGTGTGGGAGGCCAGCGGCCACGTGGCCAACTTCACCGACCCGCTGGTCGAGTGCCTCAACTGCCACCGCCGCTTCCGCGAAGACACGCTCCTCTCCGAGCAGGCGGCGGGCTCGCCGGCCGAGCTGCAGTGCCCGAGCTGCGGCACGCGCGGCAAGTGGACCGAGCCGCGGCAGTTCAACCTGATGTTCAAGACGTTCAAGGGGCCGACCGAAGATTCGGCCGAGATCGTGTACCTGCGCCCCGAGACGGCGCAGGGGATCTACGTCAACTTCCTGAACGTGCAGCAGAGCGCGCGGCAGAAGATCCCCTTCGGCATCGCGCAGATCGGCAAGGCGTTCCGCAACGAGATCACCCCCGGCAACTTCACCTTCCGCACGCTCGAGTTCGAGCAGATGGAGATGCAGTTCTTCGTGAAGCCGGGGAGCGACGGGGAGTGGTTCGAGCAGTGGCGCGAGAAGCGGCTGGCCTGGCACCGCGAGACCATCGGCCTGGCGGCCGACCGGCTGCGCTACCACCCGCACGAGAAGCTGGCGCACTACGCCAGCGCCGCGGGCGACGTGGAGTTCTTCTTCGGCGGCAGCATCGGCGACGAGGGGTGGGGCGAGATCGAGGGGATCCACAACCGCACCGACTTCGACCTCAAGCGCCACCAGGAGTACAGCGGCAAGCGGCTGGAGTACATCGACCCGGCCGCCAACGAGCGCTACATCCCGTACATCATCGAGACCTCGGCCGGCGCGGACCGGGTGACGCTGGCGGTGCTCGCCAACGCGTACCGCGAGGAAGAGGTGGAGGGCGAGGTGCGCACGGTGCTCTCCATCAAGCCCAGCCTGGCGCCGCTCAAGGCGGGCGTCTTCCCGCTGGTGAAGAAGGACGGCATGCCCGACCGCGCAACGCAGATCCACGAGGCGCTGCGCGCGCGCGGCATCCCCAGCTTCTACGACGAGAGCGGCGCCATCGGCCGGCGCTACCGTCGGCAGGACGAGGCGGGCACCCCGTTCTGCATCACCATCGACGGCGAGACGATGGAGAACGGCACCGTCACCGTCCGCGAGCGCGACAGCATGCAGCAGACGCGCATCAGCCAGGACGAGATCATCCGCTACCTGCAGGAGCGCATGGGGTGATGCTCGGTCCGCGGACGGGGCTCGCCGGCCGAGCCCGCTGATACCGGATCCGCGTGATCCGTTCACGTGAAAGTTCGCCATGGCCTCACGCAGGGTCCGCAGGGTTCGCAGAGAACTGCTGGTTGTTTCTGCGAACCCTGCGGACCCTGCGTGAGGATGCAGTTCACCCGGCTCGCCTGAGAAACGGGTCGCACGGAGGATCGGAGTGCACCGGAGGAACGGAGAACTGCGTCGGGTTCTCCGTTCCTTTCCGTTCCTCCGTGTGACGACCCGGGCAGCGCCCGGCAGAGCCACCGGGCTAAGACGCAGGGGATGGCAGGCTCCGCGTGTTTTTACAGCGGAGACGCCCGCGAGCCAGGGGTGCTCGCCGGCGTCTCGTTTCGCGGCACCGCACCCCACGCGTCCACGCTCAGACGCACGGCCGTGCCTTGCGCCAGCGTACTTCCGCGTCCGGCACGCGGCTCGCGTCAGACCCGGACGGGCGCGTTCGTTCAGGTTGGCGGCGCGCCCGCCGGTGCGTCCAACGGTCCACCACCCCTCCTCCCCCTGCCATGAACCCGAACGCCGCACGCGCGCTGACCGCCCTGACGCTGCTGGCCGCCGCCCCGGCCGCGGCGCAGAACCGCCCGGCCGCCTCCCGCTTCGAGCTGGTGGGCCGCGCCCCCGTCACCCGCACCCGCACCACCGACCTGGCGGTGTTCCGCGGCGTGGATGGGCGCGACTACGCCTACCACGGCACCTTCGGCGGGTGCCCCGGCTGCGGCGCCGGCAAGATGTACGCATGGGACGTGACCGACCCCGCGCACCCGCGCCTCACCGACTCGGTGACGGTGGACGCGCTCACCATCAACGACGTGGCGGTGAACGCGGCGGGCACGCTGGCCGTGCTCACCCGCGAGGGGGCGCCCAGCCGCCGCAACGGGATCGTGATCCTGGACCTGAAGGACCCCGCGCACCCGAAGCAGGTGGGCGAATACTGGGAGACGCTCACCGGCGGCGCCCACAACCTGTGGCTGGACGGCGACAAGGCGTACGTGGTGGACCAGGGCGGCTCGGAGATGGCCATCGTGGACCTGGCCATCCCCAACGACCCCGTGCAGGTGGGCCGCTGGGGCCTGCCCAACTCGCCCGACCGCTTCCTGCAGGACGTGGCGGTGAAGGACGGGCTGGCGTACCTGAGCTACTGGAACGACGGCCTGGTGATCGTGGACGTGGGGAACGGGGTGCGCGAAGGCACGCCGCGCCGGCCCAAGTTCGTGGGCCAGTACCGCTACCGGGTGGAGTGGCGCGGCAACCGCTACGGCAACACCGCCTACGCCTTCCCCTACACCAACGCGGCGGGGAAGAAGTACGTGTTCGTGGCCGACCAGATCATGCCCGGCAACGCCAACCTGAACCAGCGCTTCGACACCGGCGGCTACGTGCACGTGCTGGACGTGACCGACCCCGCCGTGCCGCACGAGGTGGCGGCGTACTCTGCGCCCAACAGCGGCGTGCACTCGTTCTGGATCCAGAACGACACCATGTACGTGGCCGCGTGGGCCGGCGGCCTGCGCGCGGTGGACGTCTCGGGCGCGCTGAGCGGCGAGCTGCGCGGCCGCGAGCTGGCGTCGCTCGCCACCAGCGACGAGCACGCCGCCATCCGCGACTTCCCCTTCGCCTGGGCCGCGGTGCCGCACAACGGCCTGGTGTTCGCCAGCGACTTCAACTCCGGCCTGTGGATCGCCCGCCTCGTCCCCGCGACGACCGCATCACAGCCGTGACTGCGGTGCTGAGTGCTGAGTGCTGGGTGCTGAGTGCTGAGTGCTGAGTGCTGAGTGCTGAGTGCTGGGTGGTGAATGCGGACGTACGGCGGGACGCGGCAGAACGACGGCCCGATCTACGGCGAACCGCCCCGGCGCACGGGGCGGTTCGCCGTTTCGCACTCAGCACCTAGCACTCAGCACTCAGCACTTCCAACGGCACCGAACCTGCGCGGCGGGGGGCGGGCATCCGGACGGGCGCTGTTCCTGCGGCGCCCGCCCGCTTATCTTGCCCGCCTCCCGATGTGCAGACTGGCTGACGGAACCATGGATGACATGTACAGGCTAGACGAAGAAGAGGAAGGGGAGGAAACTCCCGAGCAGCCGGCCGAGACCGCCGACCGCAACGCCGCGTCCATGACCGACGCCGTGCGCGACCGCCTGTTCGAAGCGCGCACGCTGATCATCAGCGGCGAGATCAACCAGAAGCTGGTGTCGCACGTCATGGGGCAGCTGCTGGCCATGGCCGCCCACGGCGACAAGCCCATCACCATCTTCATCAACTCGCAGGGCGGCCACGTGGAGAGCGGCGACACCATCCACGACGTGATCCGCTTCATCAAGCCGCGGGTGCGGATGGTGGGGACGGGGTGGGTGGCCAGCGCCGGCGCGCTGATCTACGTGTCGGTGCCGCGCGAGGACCGCTACGCGCTCCCCAACACGCGCTTCCTCCTGCACCAGCCCGCCGGCGGCGCCCGCGGCATGGCTTCCGACGTGGAGATCGAGGCGCGCGAGATCCTGCGCATGCGCGAGCGCATCAACAAGATCTTCGCCCGCGAGACGGGGCAGTCGCTCGAGCGCATCGAAAGCGACACGCACCGCAACTTCTGGCTCGACGCCCCGTTGGCCGTCGAGTACGGCCTGGTGGGCCAGGTCATCAACTCGGTCGACGAGCTGAAGTAGCCCCGCCGGCCGGCGGACGCGCGGACGGGCCGCTCCCCGCGTGGGGCGGCCCGTCTCGTTGTCAGCGGGGGCTCCTGGTCAGCCCCATCCCCGCGATGTCACCCCCGAAGGAGTCCGGGCGACTGAAGGGGTCCATGCCTGCTTGGCGCCACGCCCGGTGCGCCGCCATCGACCTGGGCCTCAGTCGTTCCCATCGTCGCCGGACGGGACGTGGTTCGCGGCGGGATACGCCAGCGCGCCGCGCATGGGGTCCAGCACGTGGCTGATCTGGTCGGCGGTCTCGATCTTCCCCACCTGGCGGTCCAGCACGGTCCACGGGGTCACCGTCCAGTCGCTGGGCGGCTCGCCATCGGCCTCCTTCTCGCGGCGGCTGAGCTCCACCAGCTCCTCGGCGACCCGCGGCGACACGCACACCGCCGCCAGCGCGGGGCACTTCTCGTGCGCCATCCGCTCGAACACGCACCACACCGTCACGGTCTTCGCCATGCGCCACTCGCCGGGTTGAGGGTTTCGGGCCGGGTTCGTCGCAAGCTTTCGGCCGGTGGCGCGGAATTCCGCTGTCCCAGCGGTGGCGAGTCGAGAGCGCGCGTATTCGTGTCTTGATGAGCACCGCGGTTGCGCGCCATCTTTGATCCCGGTCGGCATCAACCAGGTCCAGCGAACGGGAGCCGCACGATGAACTGGCGCGAATACATCACGGCCGATCCGGGGATCCTCGTCGGAAAGCCGACGGTGCGCGGAACGCGGCTCGGAGTCGAGTTCCTCCTGGAGCTGTTCGCGGAAGGGTGGACATCGGAGCAGGTGCTCCGGAACTACCCGACGCTTACGCCGGAAGCGCTGCAGGCGGTGTTCGCGTACGCCCGGGAGTGTGTGACGGACGGTGCGATCCAGCCTCTCCGGCGCGGAGCGGCATGATCCGGCTTCTCGCCGACGAGAACATTCCACTCGAAGCGGTCGCCCGTCTCCGGGCCGCGGGTTACGACAGCGTCTCGATGAGCGAGGTGGCGCCTCGCTCCCCGGACGTGGAGGTGCTGCGCCTTGCATGCGAGTCCGAGCGTGTCCTGGTCACCTTCGATCGCGACTTCGGCGAGCTCATCTACCGGGATCTGGCGCCGCTTCCCCCGGGTGTCATCTACCTGCGCCTCCCGGACCACTCGCCCACCGTGCTCGCATCGACCCTCCTCGTGTTCCTGGACGATCCCGCCGCCGTCGTGGTCGGACGGTTCACCGTGCTGACGACCGATACGGTGCGCCAGCGCTCCCTGGGCCGATGAAGTTCGAGGCGTTCGAGCGGCGGGCGCGGGAGATGTTCGACGAGATCCCGCGCGAGCTGCGGCACGGGGTGGAGTACGTGACCGTGCACCGTGAGGCGCTGCCGCACCCCACCATGCGCGACGTCTACACCCTGGGCGAGTGCGCCACCGGCGAGTACGACCTGGGCGCCGAGCAGCCCGAGGCCGTCCGCTCGGGCGTGCACCTGTACCACGGCTCGTTCCGCGAGCTGGCGAAGCTCGACACCGCGTTCGACTGGGAAGCGGAGCTGTGGGAGACCGTCACCCACGAGATCCGTCACCACCGCGAGTCGGCCGCGGGCGAAGACGCGCTGGAGGAGCTGGACTGGGCCGAGGACGAGAACTTCAAGCGCCGCCAGGGGAAGCCGTTCGAGCCGTACTTCTACCGCGCGGGGGTTCCCGTGGCGGAGGGCGCGTGGGAGGTGGACGGCGACCTGTTCGTGGAGCGCCCCGTCACCGCCGACGAGATCGAGGACGACGACGACCTACCGGTCACCATCGACGGCGGCGAGGTGACGATCCCGCTCCCCGACCCGCTCGGCGACGTGCACTTCGTCTACCTGGAGGGGCTGTTCGACGGGGATTTCGAGGTGGCGGTGGTGCTGGTGCGGCAGCGCGGCGCGTGGGCGCAGGTGCGCTGGCTCCTCGCCGCCCGCCCGCCCGTGGTGCTCGAATCGTCGGTGGAGATGGACCCGCTGGAAGACGGGGGCGACGACGGGCCGGACTGAACCCCGGCGGACCGACCTCCGCCGGACGGCCGCCGGTCCGGCGCCCGGTTTGCAGAGAGGGGCGGCGGACTCGGCCGGGCAAAAGCAGTGGCCGTAGATTGGGTCCACCGGATGATCGTGCGCTGGACGGGACGATGACGACGAGGGGAACGGGAGGCGCATTGGCGGAGAGCGAAACAGGGGCGCCCGACACGCGGCGGTTCACGGGGCCGTTCATCACCCCGTACGAGATCGCCTTCGGCGAGGCGGGGCTGGAGAACCGGGTGTTCCCGCGCATCGTGGCCGAGGCCGACGAGCACGGCGAGGACCCGGCGGTGCGCGAGCGCTTCGGCTTCCTCAGCCTGGCCGGCGACGCGGCGCGCGACATGGCCCCGCCCGAGGCCGGGCCCGAGGCGCTGGAGGAGTACCGCGCGCTCCTGTACCACGCGGTGAACTTCTGGCGCTTCGGCCGCCGCCTCTTCGCGCTGGAGCCGGCGGTGGCCCGCTACCTGGTGGAGGCGAGCCCGGTGCTGGACGGATGGCCCTTCCGCCTCCCCGCGCCCAGCCTGTACGTGCAGCTGCCGCCCAAGCTGTTCTGGGCCAGCATCGCCACCGACATCCCGCCCGAGCCGGTGGACGGCTTCTTCGCCACCGTGGCCGACGGCTACGACCCGCTCGGCGGCGCGTACCAGGAGCTGAACGTGCTCATGGTGCTGGGCCTGCGCCGCGGCCGCGCCGGGTTCAGCGTGATCCCCTTCGAGACCGAGGTGGGCCCCGGCATCCCCGCCACCTGGGCCGACGCGCCCGGCCGCGAGGGCGCCAGGGACTTCGAGAACATCCTCCCCGGCGGCGAGATGGCGGGGCTGTACTCGATCCTGACCACCACCGAGGCGCTCAAGCTGCTGGCCCGGGCCATGTGGTACGTGGACCAGAACCCCACCGAGGTGGAGGCGCTCGCCGCCCCCGAGCGCCGCGCCGAGGAGCGCCCCGGCCAGGTGCCGCTCAGCCGCCTCCCCTTCTTCCGCGTGCGGCTGTCGGCCGGCGGAGACTTCCGCGGCGACGGACCCACGGGATGAAGGCGCCCGAGGTCGCCGGGGTCCTCCACGAGATCTCCATGCTCCTGGAGGTGGTGGGCGGCGACCCGTTCCGCGCCAAGGCGTACGCCAACGCCGCCCGCCGCATCGAGGCCAGCGGCGCCGACCTGGAGGAGCTGGCGGCGGCGGGAAAGCTCACCACCCTCCCCGGCGTCGGAGCCGGGATCGCCGGGGTGATCGGCGAGATCGTGGCCACCGGCACCTCCAGCCTGTACGAGCGGCTGGCGGCCGAGACGCCGATCGGGCTCTACGACCTGATGCGGATCAAGGGTCTGGGCCCCAAGCGCGTCCGCACCCTCTACGCCGAGCTGGGGATCGACTCGCTGGACGCGCTGGAGAAGGCCGCCGCGGCCGGCAAGCTCCACGACCTTCCCAACTTCGGCGCCCGGACCACGCAGAAGATCCTGGAAAGCGTCGCCTTCGCCCGCGCGGCCCGGGGGCGCCGCCGGCTCTACGCCGCGCTGGAGGTGGCCGAGCGGCTGCTGGAGTGGCTCGAAACGCTGGGCACGGTCACGAAATCGTCCGTCGCCGGCGAGGTGCGGCGCGACCTGGAGGTGGTGGAGTGCGTGGACCTGGTCGCCGCCGCGAAGGACCCGGCCGCCGTCCTGTCCGCCTTCCGCGCCCTGAGCGGCGCCGCGCCCACCGGTCCCGGCAGGGAGAACTACGCCGAGATCCGCTTCTCGGACGGCCTGCGCGCCACCCTGGTCGCCGTGGAGCCGAAGGCGTTCGCCACCGCGCTCCTCTACGCCACCGGCAGCGGCAAGCACCTGCGCGAGTTGGAGTCACGCGCGGAGGGGATGGGGATGCGGCTGGCGGCGGACGGGTTGTGGCGGGGCGACAAGCGGGTGGCGACCCGCGACGAGCGAGCGGTGTACAAAGCGCTCGGCCTGGATTTCGTCGAGCCCGAGTTGCGCGAGGGGTGGGGCGAGGTGGAGGCCGCGGCGAACGGCTCGCTCCCGGACCTGGTCGAAGTTGGCGACCTTCAGGGCACGTTCCACTGCCACACCTCGTACTCCGACGGCCGTGCCACGGTGGACGAGATGGGCGAGGCGACCCGCGCGCGCGGGTGGCGCTACCTGGGGATCGCCGACCACTCGCAGAGCGCCGGCTACGCGGGCGGCCTCCCCCCGGCCAGGGTCCGCGCGCAGCAGGCCGACATCGACCGCTGGAACCGCGAGCGCGGCGGGAAGGGGAAGCAGCGCGTCCGCCTCTTCAAGGGCGTGGAGAGCGACATCCTGACCGACGGTTCGCTCGACTACGACGACGACGTGCTGAAGTCGTTCGACTACGTGGTCGGCTCGGTCCATTCCGCCTTCGGGATCGGCGAGAAGGCGATGACCGACCGGCTGCTGAAGGCCGTGGGCAACCCGCGGCTGACCATCCTGGGCCACGCCACCGGCCGCCTCCTGCTGCGCCGCGGCGGCTACGAGGTGGACGTGAAGGCGGTGATCGACGCCGCCGCCGAGCACGGCGTGTGTGTGGAGATCAACGCCGACCCCGCGCGGCTGGACGTGGACTGGAGGTGGGCCCGCTACGCCGCGCAGCAGGGCGTGCTGGTGCCGATCGACCCCGACGCGCATTCGACCGACTCGCTCGACTACGTGCAGTGGGGGGTGCGCGTCGCCCGCAAGGCCTGGCTGGCGCCCCGCAACGTGCTGAACACCTTCGACCTGGAAGAAGTGGAGGATTTCTTTGCCGCGAGAAAGCAGGGCCGCCCGCCGTGACCGCCTGGCCCGGGTGCTGGACCGTCTCCACGCCGAGTACCCGGACAGCAAGTGCTCGCTGGACCATGAAAGTCCGCTCCAGCTGGTGGTCGCCACCGTCCTCTCCGCCCAGACCACCGACGCGGCCGTCAACCGGGTCACTCCCGCGCTCTTCGCCCGCTTCCGCACCGCCGCGGACTACGCGGGCGCGGCGCAGGAGGAGATGGAGGAGTACCTCAAGACCCTCAACTTCTTCCGCAACAAGAGCCGCTCGCTGATCGGCCTGGGGCAGGCGCTGGCCGAGCGCTTCGGCGGCCAGGTGCCGCGGACGATCCCCGAGCTCACCTCGCTCCCCGGCGTGGGCCGCAAGACCGCCAACGTGGTGCTCGGCGTAGGCTTCGGCATCGCCGAGGGCGTGGTGGTCGACACGCACGTGAAGCGCAACGCCGCGCGGCTGGGGCTGACCCGCGAGGAAGACCCCGAGAAGGTGGAGCAGGACCTGATCCCGCTCCTCCCCCCCGAGCGCCGCGTGCTGTTCACCCACCTGCTGATCGACCACGGCCGCGCCGTGTGCACCGCGCGCCGCGCGTTCTGCGAGCGCTGCGTGGTGGCGGACCTGTGCCCCAGCGCGCCCGCCGTCTACCGCGAGCAGGTGGCCGCCGCCCGCGAGCTCGCCGCCGCGCCCCAGCCGGCCTGACGGCGGCGAGGCACCGGATCACGCCGGGGAGAGGAGGGAAGTCCCCCCCGCGCCGATCTTCGCGCCGCCCGTCCGGATCAGAGCAGCCCCAGCGCGCGGCCGGTCTGGACGCCCACCTCGCCGTCCACCACCAGGCCGTGCATCCGCTGGAAGGCGGCGACCGCGATCGCGGTCTGCGGCCCATAGATCCCGTCCACGGGTCCGGGATCGACCCCCGCGCGGAGCAGCGCCTGCTGGATCTGCCCGATCACGCGCGGGTCCATCCCCGGCGCGCCCTGGAAGTAGACCCGCCCTGCGCTGCCGATCGGGCCGGGCGCGAACCGCTCGTCGTAGCGCACGCCGGGGATCAGGACGCCGGTGTCCCAGCGCCGGCCGTGCACCGTGTCGGCCACCACGCCGAACGCGTGGCCCTTCGCCTCCACCGTGCCGCCGCGCCCGTCGCAGAACGCGATGTGCCCCATCGTTCCCGGCTGCGGCGGAAAGCGCAGCACCACCCCGCCCACCGTGGCGGCCGCCACCTCCGCGGGCACGCGCTGCCCCCGGGTGGCCGAATCGTGCTGCCAGGCGCCCGTGTACGCGTCGGCCACGGCCGGCCGCACGTTGTCGTTCAGGCAGCCGTACAGGAACCCGGCCACCTGGTACACCACCCACGACATGAACTCGGCGCAGTCCCAGGGCCCGCGCCAGTTGGCGTTGTCCTTGGGCACCTGCACGTTCTCGTACCGTTCGCCGATGTGGCGTCGCGCCAGCTCGAGCATCTCGCGTCCGGTCGCCATCCTCGCCTCCGCGGGTTCCGGTGATCGATGACCCTATGGAGGTATGGTTGGACGGAAACGCCGATCTTCCATGATTGGCGCAGCCGGCGCTCTGCGGTTTGCCGCCGTCATTGAAGCCGAAGCGGGGACCACGCGCGCCTGCGCCACGCCCACCTGCACCTGCACCTGCACCTGCCCGTGAGCGCCTGACGTCCCCCCGGCCTGGCGACGGGTGATCCGACCCGGTTGAACGCACCTCGCCCGCCTGGATGCGTCCGGGCGAGCGATCGTTTTTTGCCCTTGCAATGCCTTGTTTTCGTACGAACCCGTGAGCAATGTCCACGGTTCCAGACGGTTGTTGATCCAGCCAGCGCCCGCTATTAACTTGTGACTCGGATCGTAGCACATCGCATCGATCCCTGACCGCTGCACCACCCCAGGCCCCCTCCGATGCAGCCGACCTTCGCCTCCCGCACGCCCCTGGCACCCGCCGGCTCACAGCCTGCCGTGGGTGTGGTGCGTTCCCTGGCTTGTGGTTGTCGTGGGGGGTGTCTGGACCGTTTCATCCACTGAAAGCCGATCAGGCCCGGCGCGAACTCGCGCCGGGCCTTTGCCGTGCTCCCTGCCCGCGGGGAAGTTCGGTCCCACACCGCGATTCTGGTCGCGGCACTCGCGCGTCTTGCCGAACGGCGCACGACACGACGCATGTCCGTTTCCGAGCGCCAACTCCATTCCCAACCCGGAGAACCGTCCCATGCTGAATCCTGGCGACCTGACCGTCGAGACCTTCCCCACCACCGACAAGGCGATGCTGTCCAGCGGCGGCGGCTTCTGCTGCACCGGCTGCACGAGCGGCTGCGGCATCAACCCCACGGCCGGCGGGTGCGAGAGCGGGAACAACTCGGGCGACTTCGCCTGCATGGACCAGGTCGCGGTCGACTGAGCGAGCCCCGGCGCTCCGCGCGCAGGCGCGGAGCGCGAGATCACCGCAGCGAGGAGACACACCCATGCTGAACCCCGACGATCTGAACGTCGAGTCGTTCCCGACCAACGAGGCCGCCATGATCGGGGGCGGCGGATACTGCTGCACCGGCTGCACCAGCGGCTGCGGCATCAACCCCACCGCGGGCTATTGCGAGAGCAAGTCGGGCGACGCGTTCTGCCCCGTCGACCCGATCGCGGTGGAGTAGTGCGCCATCGGGCGCCCGGCCGGCGCCGCGGCGTCCAATTTTCTCCATCTCACTCAACGGGAGATCCTGCGATGGCCCTGAATCCCGACGACCTGAACGTGGACTCGTTCCCCACCACCAGCCTGAGCTCGATCGGTGGGGGAGACTGCTGCACCGGCTGCGTGAGCGGCTGCGGCTACAACCCCACCGCCAGCGGCTGCGAGAGCGCCTCGGGCCAGGTGATCTGCCCCGTGGACCAGACCGCCTACTGATCCGTCGCCCGGGCCCCACGGCTTCCTTGCGGGGCATGGGCGCGTGGAGCGGATGCACACGTCCAGCGGGCCGGGGCCAGAAGCCCGGCCCGCTCCCGTTCCGCCCGTGCCGCGGATCCTGCCGCCCCCCGGTCCAAGCCCGCGAGAGCGCATGCCGTTTCACCCGACTGCAGGAGGAGGACACGATGGCCACCATCACCCTGAGCCTGGACGACCTGGCGGTCACGACCTTCGAGACCGGCGCCGGCGCCGTGATCGGCACCGACACCACGCCGTACAGCCCGTACTGCTGCACCGAGGACAACAGCGGCTGCGACACCAACGTCAAGGCCGGCTGCACCGACCCGGCCGCGGGCTGCTGGGTCACCGCCGACGCGGCCTGAACCATCAACCCCAGAGGAACCCCATGATCCGCAAGCTCGACGTGGGCGAGCTGGCCGTCACCTCGTTCGAGACGGCCATCACGCCGCAGGCGCTGCCGTTCCGCTACACCCCCGACTGCTGCACCGACGACAACAGCGGCTGCCAGACCGGCCCCGAGACCGGCTGCACCACCGACACCACCCAGGCGGTCTGACGGAACCCGCGGAGGAGCGGGCCGGGTGGATGAGGGCCGGCGGCAGATGCGCGCCCGCCGCGGATTTCGTATAGTACCGGGGACAGACCCACGCGCCCGGCGCGCACCAGACCGCGCGCCGGGCGCTCGCGTCCAGGCGCGGATCAACCCGACCGTTCAACTCAGGGCACGATGCTTCACCCCACCATCCAGGAGCTGCTCTCCGGCGCGGCACAGCCCGGAAGCACCGTCACCGTGCGCGGCTGGGTGCGCACCCGCCGTGACTCCAAGGCCGGCATCTCGTTCATCAACGTGACCGACGGCTCGGCCTTCGCCGCCATCCAGGTGGTCGCGGGGAAGGAGCTGCCCAATTACGAGAGCGAGGTGCTGCGGCTGACGGCCGGCTGCTCGGTGGTGGTGACCGGCGAGCTGGTGCCCACCCCCGGGCGCCCCCAGCCGGTGGAGGTGAAGGCCACCGCGATCGAGGTGCTGGGCTGGGTGGAAGACCCGGAGACCTACCCGATCCAGCCCAAGCAGCACTCGATGGAGTTCCTGCGCACGGTGGCGCACCTGCGCCCGCGCACCAACACCTTCGGCGCGGTGGCGCGGGTGCGGCACACCATGGCCATGGCGGTCCACCGCTTCTTCGACCGCAACGGGTTCTTCTGGGTGCACACGCCGATCATCACCACCAGTGACGCCGAGGGCGCGGGGGAGATGTTCCGCGTGAGCACGCTGGACCTGGCGAACCTTCCGCGCACCAAGGAAGGCGAGGTCGACTTCGCCCAGGACTTCTTCGGCCGCTCGGCCAGCCTGACGGTGAGCGGGCAGCTGAACGTGGAGGCGTACTGCCTGGCGCTCAGCCGCGTGTACACCTTCGGGCCCACCTTCCGCGCCGAGAACAGCAACACCAGCCGGCACCTGGCCGAGTTCTGGATGATCGAGCCCGAGCTGGCCTTCGCCGACCTGAACGACGACGCCGACCTTGCCGAGTCGTTCCTCAAGTCGATCTTCACCGACCTGCTCACCGAGCGCGCCGACGACATGGCGTTCTTCGCCGAGCGGGTGGACCCCGACTGCGTCAAGCGCCTCGAGCAGTTCGTGGAGCACAGCTTCGAGCGGATGGACTACACCGAGGCCGTCCGGCGGCTGCGGGAGAGCAAGCAGAAGTTCGAGTTCCCCGTGGAGTGGGGGATGGACCTGCAGAGCGAGCACGAGCGCTACCTGACCGAGAAGCTGGTCGGCCGCCCGGTGGTGGTGATGAACTATCCGCGCGAGATCAAGTCGTTCTACATGCGCCTGAACGACGACGAGAAGACCGTGGCGGCCATGGACGTCCTCGCCCCCGGGATCGGCGAGATCATCGGCGGGTCGCAGCGCGAGGAGCGGCTGGACGTGCTGGACCGGCGCATGTCCGAGCTGGGGCTGGACGCCGCCGCCTACTGGTGGTACCGCGACCTGCGCCGCTACGGCACGGTGCCGCACGCCGGCTTCGGGCTGGGCTTCGAGCGCGCCATCCAGTACGCCACCGGCATCGCCAACATCCGCGACGCGATCCCCTATCCCCGCACCCCGGGAAGCGCGGACTTCTGACCGCGGTGCGCGACCGGCGGGAGTGCCAGGAGGAGCCCGGGCGCCGCATCGGTGCGGCGCCCCGGCTGTCCGCTCGTGCATCCGCGGTTCGCGCTACCGGACAGGAACGGCGGCGGGGCGCGCCCGCGGGGGAAGTCTCCGGCAGACCAGCCGCGCTTGCAGTTCTTTTGCGGCTGGCCCTTGATGGGAGTCCATCCGCGCTGGTAAGCTTCCAACCGTCAGCGCGCCTTTCAGCCCCAACCGGCGGATATCCGATGCATGAAGCGCCTTCGGTCCGGTCCGGGGCCGCGGCGGGTGTCGCCTGTACCCGGCCATCGCCCGTCCACTGTCGCGGACCGTCCGCCAGTCCCGGCGTGCGGTCCGTTTCTGTCCATCACCCAGGCAAGGGAGAGCCGCGATGAAGAAGCTGAACCTGCACCCCGACGCACTTCGCGTGGAAAGCTTCGCCACCGCCCGGGACCAGGCCGGGCTCGCCCGCGAACCCGACGCGGCCGACGCGCGCTTCGGGGGCGGCAACGGGACGTCGATCAAGATCAACTGCATCCCGTGCACGGAGTCCACCTGTCCCTGAGCCGCTGAGGCCGGAGGCCACGGGCGCGGAAAGTCGCCCCGCGTCCTCCGTTCCCGGCACCGCGGACCGTTCGCCAACCCTCGTCCATCACCCTCGATGGGAGCGCCGCGATGAAGAAGATGAACCTGCACCCCGACAGGCTGTGCGTGGAAAGCTTCACCACCGCCCAGGAGCAAGCCGGGGCCGCCCACCTGCCCGACGGGGCCGACGGGCGCTTCGCGAGCGGGAACTGCACGTCGATCCGGATGGCCTGCGTCCCGTGCACCGAATCTCCCACCTGCCGCTGCGTCGGAGGCTGAGCGGACCCGCCGGGGCGCGGGCGCCGGCGGACCGCACCTCCACGCAAACCCGGGACGGGGCCTTCGGGCGGTCATGCCGCCTCGCCTGTCACCGTACTCCGTTCACCGAGCGTTGCGGACCATTCGCCAAACTGGCGCGCGTCCGTTTTTCGTCCCATCACCAAAGGAAGAGCCGCGATGAAGAAGATGAACCTGCACCCCGACGAGCTGCGCGTGGAAAGCTTCGCCACCGCGCGTGAGCAGGCCGGGCTCGCCCACGCCGCCGAAGGCGCCGACGCGCGCGGGAACGGCACGTCGATCAAGATCAACTGCATCCCGTGCACCGAGGCCGTCACCTGCTGGTGCGTGTGACCTGCTGAGGTGGACCCGCCGGCGCG
>DASSME010000065.1:0-3137 GCA_035689035.1 Longimicrobium sp.
CTCGGCCGGCGGGTGCACGAGCTGAAGGGCGAAATCGCTCGCGTGCGGAAAGCGCGTCTGGCGGATGCGGTCGGCGGCGGCGTTGAACGGGTAGCGCGTCTGCCGCAGCTCCACGCCGTCGCCCAGCATCAGCCAGCAGGCGTCCGCCCGGCCGACCGGCATCCCCACGCTGCCGGCGTTCACCACGCGCACGCCGCCGATCACCCGGTCGAACTGCATGTGCGTGTGCCCGCAGACCACGATGTCGGCGGCTACGCCCGCGAAGACCGGGAGAAGCCGGTCCTCGGGGGTGAGACGGGTGAAGATCTCGGTGTCGCTGCCCGGCGTGGCGTGGCAGAACAGCACCTCGCCCGCCCCGGGGACCGGGAGGCGGAGGGTGCCGGGCCAGCTGTCCAGCAGCCGCACGTGCTCGGGCCCGAGCTGCTCGCCGTTCCAGCGGATCGCCTCGCGGACGGACGCGGGGAGCGCGTCGTTCTCCACGCCGCGCAGCGCTTCGAGAACGAACCGGTCGCCGTTGCCGTGGATGAAATGCGTGGGGATCTCGAGCTCGAGCAGCGCGTCCAGGCACTCGCGCGGCATCGGCCCGGGGAGCACGTCGCCGCCGCAGACGACGAGGTCCACCCCCTCGCGGAGAATTTCGGCGAGCACCGCCTCCAGCGCCGGGAGGTTCCCATGGATGTCGTAGATCGCGGCGACCTGTGTCATGCGTGTCCCTCGCATTCGGTGGACCGGTATGCCCGGGCTCCTCCATGATGGCATCCCGCCGGCCGTTCCGAGAAGAGGCAGGGGCGGGCAGAACGCCGTTGCCCCGTGCCGCGGAAACCTTTAGCGTGCGCGGCGGGCTCCTCCGGCGTCCTCCTCTCTCCCGCATCATCAGAATGCGAAGAATCGTCGCGCTCGCGACCGCGGCCGTGGTGTGGGCGCACGCGGCCCGGGCGCATCCGGCCGGAACGCCGTGGCAGCACGTGGACTACCTGCTGTCGGTGGACTCGTCGGAGCTGTCGGGGTTCACGGTCGAGATGCGGGTGTACGGTGGGCCCGACACCCTGCGCCTGGCCATGGCGGCGCACCCCGAGTACGACGACCGCTTCTGGCGCTACGTGCGCGACGTGCGCGTGGGTTGGCCGGGCCCCACCTCGGTGACGCGCGAGGACAGCGCGGTGTGGCGCGTGGTGGCTCCCCCCGGCGCGCCGATCCGCTACCGCATCCAGCTTCCGCCCGGGCGCGCGGGGGCGCGCGGCAGCTGGCAGCCGTTCCTCACCCCCACGGGCGGGCTGGTGGGCGGGCCGCACAGCCTGATGTACGTGCTGGGGCTCGAGAACGTGCGGCACCGCCTGAGCATCCGCCTTCCGCGCGGCTGGGTGGCCGCCACGGGGATGGAGCGCACCTCCATCCACGGCTCGTACTCCACCCGCGGCTTCGCGGAGATGATGGACTCGCCGCTCCTGGTCGGCAACCTGCGCCGCTGGTGGTTCCCGGTGGACCGCGCGGCGCACCTGGCGGCGTACTGGCAGCGCCCCGGAACGCCGCCGGTGGACAGCGCCGCGCTGCTGGGCCCGGTGCAGGCCATCGTCCGCGAGGCGCGCGCGGTCTTCGGGGGGCTGCCGTACGAGCGCTACTCCTTCCTGCTGCAGGACAGCGCGTACGGCGGGCTGGAGCACGCCACCTCGGTCAGCATCGGCGCGCCGGCCGGCGAGCTCGCGGACGACCCGTCCGACGTCTACCTCGACATCGCGCACGAGTACTTCCACGCCTGGAACCTGGTGCGGCTGCGCCCGGCCGGGTGGGGCGCGCTCAGCCTCCGGCCTCCGGCGCGCACCCGCGAGCTGTGGTGGAGCGAGGGGGTCACGATGTACTTCGCCGAGCAGATCCTGCGGCGCGCGCGGCTCCCCGGCGGCACCCGCCCGCGGACCGAGACGCTGCGCGAGGACCTGGACCGGTACCTGGACGACCCCGGCTTCGCGCACGTGTCGCCCGAGCAGGGGAGCTGGACGACCGACGATCCCCCCGGCGCGAACGGCGAGTACCAGGCCGACCACTACCTGCAGGGCGAGCTGATCGCCACCGCGCTGGACCTGATCGTCCGCGACAGCACGCACGGCGCGCGGGGGATGGACGAGGTGATGCGCGAGATGTACGCGCGCCACGCCGGCCCCCGCGGCTTCACCGGCGCCGACGTGGAGCGCACCGCGTCCGCCGTCTGCGGGTGCAACCTGCACGGCTTCTTCGGGCGCCACGTGCGCGGCACGCAGCGGATCGACTTCGCGCCGCTGCTCGCCACCCTCGGCCTGCGCCTGGAGACGGCGGAGGCGACCGCGGCCGACAGCGCCGGAAAGCCGAGCCCCGACCTGCGCGTGTGGGCGTACGTCCCGCGGGACCAGACCACGCCCCGCTTCATCGTCAACGACCCGCGCAGCGCCTGGTCCCGGGCCGGCCTGCGCACCAACGACCGCATCGTCTCGATCAAGGGCGCGACGATGCCCGACGTCCGCGCCTTCCGCGTGGCGCTGCGCCCGCTGGCCGTGGGCGACAGCGTGCGCGTGGAGTACGAACGCGGCGGGGTGACGCGGACCGCCGTGGTCCGCATCACCCCGTACGCCGTCACCCGCGCCCGCATCACCGAAATCCCGAACGCCACGCCGGAACAGCGTCAGCGGCGGGAACGATGGCTGGCGGGGAGATGAACCGCGAACAGGTGCGTGAGTGCATAAAAACAAAAACAGGTGCGTGAGTGCGTTGAAACGGGTGCGTGAGTGCGTTGGCTTCGGAGCGGGATCAGGGATCATCGCACGAACCAAACGCACTCACGCACTCACGCACTCACGCACTCACGCACCCGTTCAGCTGTTCATGCCGCCATCGCGGGCCGCCCCCAGTCCAGCACCGCCTCCAGCGGCATCCGGGTGGAGCGGGCACTCGGGGACCCGGCGAAGCCGACGCGGAACAGCATCAGCCGCGTGCCGCCGTGCGCGGCCTGGAACACGGCGTCGAAGCGGGCCCGCAGCGCGCGCAGCTCCTCGCGCTCGCGGCTGCTGAACATCGTCGAAGCGCTGCCGTCCAGCATCTCGAACATGTGGACCAGGCTGGTGACGGGCTCGAACGCCAGCCCCAGCGCCGTGGCCCGCAGCCACACCCGC
>DASSME010000066.1:0-6145 GCA_035689035.1 Longimicrobium sp.
ACGTACTCGCCCTTGAGCAGGATGTTGTCGGTGATGTACCAGCCGCCGGAGAACTGCCAGCGGTCGGCGCCGATGTCGTTGGTGGTGGCCGCCAGCGGGCCGCGCACGGTGTTGTAGCGGCCGGCCACGTACAGCGCGTCGTTCAGGAAGCGGTAGGTGCCGTCGACCGCGTACTGGTGCCAGGTGCGCTCCGTCGTCTCGGTCTTGGTGCGGCCATGGGCCTGCTCGATCAGCCCGAACAGCTCCAGCCCGCGGAACTTGACGAAGGGGTTCAGCACCATCGCCGTCATCTTGTGACTCATCCCGGGGTTCAGCATCCCCGAGCGGAAGTTGCCGGTCTCGGTGGCGGCCGTGTTCTCGACCACGAAGTAGTACTTGCTGCCGCCGCGGTCGCCGCTGAACAGGTTCTGCTCGGTGCTGTGGCGATTGGTGTACACCGAGCCGGTCAGGCGCAGGCGCAGGTCGGGCGTGACCTGGCGGTCCACCCCCAGCTTGCCCAGGAACGAGGGCGAGCGGCCGCCGGGGTTGGTCACCGCGGGGTGCAGCTGGCCGGCCGTGGCGCCCACCATCCCCAGGAAGCCGTTGGCCTGCACGTACACCTCGGCGCCCGCCTCGGTGGTGAAGGCGTCCATCACCAGGTTGCCCACGAACGGGTTGTAGATCCCGTTCCCGTTGTCCGAGCGGCGGAAGTGCGAGTCACCGTAGTTCAGCTCCATCTCGCCGAACTTGATGGTGGTGTACTTCATCACGTTGTTCAGCAGCGGCACGTCGATCGGGCTGCTGTCGATCTGCAGGTAGCCGTCCTTGACCCAGGTCTCGCTGTGGTGCCGGCTGGACAGGTAGCTGGTCATGTGCACGCTGATGCCGCGGGCCAGCTGGGCGGTCAGGTACAGGTTGGCGACCGCGTTGTTGAAGCCGGGGCCGATGTCGGCCAGCTGGTTGGTGTTCACGCCGCCCACGATCACCGGCGTGGCGGTGTTGCTGTGGTCGATGGTCTGGAAGTCCTGGGTGAAGGCGCCGCCCAGCATCAGCTTGAAGCCGTCGTACGGCACGCCGTCGTTCTTGGGCGCCTCGAAGACGTTCAGGCCGCGCCGGTCGATCGGGCGGAAGTTCTGGATGGTGATCGTCTGCGCGGTGCCGAAGGACTTGGCCTTGTCGGCCGTCGCCGCGGTGCTGTCGGCCGGGGCCTTGCCGCCGCCCGGCACGTCGTTCTGCGCCGCAACCGGCGCGGCGGCAAACGCGGCCATCAGGGCCGGGAGCAGCACACGAGTCGTCGCTCTCATCGTTCGATCTCCGGATGGGTCCTCCATCGCTTCCGGGAGCGCGTCGGTGCGCTCCCGGTCCTGCCCGGGGCGGCCACGGGGCCCGCCCTCCGACTGGTGATGAAGCTAGCCTGCCGGCCGTGGGGCGTTTGTCAGCCGAGTTCCGCCCGTGTCCGGGGAAGGAGCCGAATCGCGCGTAATGGTGCCGACGACCTGCCGGGAGCGGCACGTAGGGCGTGGGACGTTCCGAATGACGGAGATTCCCCTACGCCGGCGCCGGGCGGAGCGCCGGTCTTCGAAGTCCCCACGGCGGAACGCTCCACCGGCCCGACGCGCGCGGCGGGGCGGGCCGGACACCCGGCCGCCCCGCCGGATGGCTTATTCATATCGGGCCACCGCCGATGGTCGGCCGGGTGCCGTCGCGGAGGGCTCGCGCGGTCGCGGAGTGCTCTCCGGCGTCGCCCGGAGCGGGCGTGAAGAAAGGGGAGGCGGTCTCATGTGGATGAAGCTTGCGGTTCCAGTGGCCATCCCGCTGCTCGGCGGGTGCCTGTTGATGCCCGTGGGTGGCGACGCGCGTCCGCTGATCCGCCTGGAGGCGGTGGAGCGCTCCGCCGCGCCGGGCACGCCGGCCCGCTGGTCGTGGCCGGTGGCGGAGCCGGGGGAGCGCGGCTACCTGTTCACCGATTCGCTGATCGCCGTCCGCACCCGTGTGAACGCGGCGGTGGTCCGGTTCCGGCTCTGGAACACCGGGCGGGCGCCGATCACCATTCTCCACGACCCCGCCGGTTTCGATCCGCGCCCCGTCGCCTGTCCCTCCGCCGGCGGCGGGCTGGAGTTGCGCAGCCGCGGCCCGCGCGGCCTCGAGACCGTGGTGGCGCACGGTTCGTCGCACGCGGAAGAGGTGGTGCCGGTCGCGCCCTCGCCCGCCTCGGGCGCGGAACTCTGGCGGCCGGTGGGGCTCCTCTGCTTCGTCTTCGACCCCGTGCAGGACCGCATCGCGCTACGCGTGATCGTGACCGCAGACGATGCGCGCTACCACTACACCTTCTGGTACCGGCTGATCGAAGCGCCGCGAGAGGATTGATCGCCCTGGCTACGGGGGTACCCCCGCCGCCAACCAGGTGATCGGGACCACGGAGAAAACCATGGCTCCGTTCGTCGTTTGCCGGACGACCCTCCGCTCTTGCCACTCGACCCCCGCGCGCCGACCCGGCCGCGTAGATGCAGCCCACGTTGAAGCTCCACGGCACCAGCACGTTGAAGGCGGCCGACATCGCCGGTCTCCCAAGTCCCCACAGGGAACGCTCCACCCGCCCGACGCGCCCGGCGGGGCGAGCCGGACAGCCGGCCGCCCCGCCGAACTGCTTTATACCGGGTAACCGCGGACGGACGACCGGGTGCCGCCGCGGGGGAACCCTGCGCGGGAGGCACCATGTTTCTGCCCTCCGGCCTGGCCGCCGGGCCCACACGTTCGGGCATCAGCCGCCGAGCCTTTCTCAGACGCACCTGCCTGATCGCCGCGGCCAGCGTCGGCCTCCCCAAGGAGGCGGCCGCCGAGTTCGTCCGCGCGGCGGCGGCGGGGCGCAAGCCGTCGGTGATCTGGCTGCACTTCCAGGAGTGCACCGGCTGCACCGAATCGCTGCTCCGCACCAGCCACCCCGGGCTGGACGACCTGGTTCTCGACCTGATCTCGCTCGACTACCACGAGACGGTGTTCGCCGCCGCCGGGCACCAGGCCGAGGCCGCCAAGCAGACGGCCATGCGCGAGAACGCGGGGAAGTACGTCCTCGTCGTCGAGGGCGCGATCCCCACACGTGACGGGGGGATCTACTGCAAGGTGGGCGGGAAGACGGCGCAGGCGTCGCTGGAGGAGTGCGCGGCGAACGCGGGCGCCATCATCGCCATCGGCAGCTGCGCCAGCTGGGGCGGCATTCCCTCGTCCGGGCCGAACCCGACGGGCGCGACCGGGGTGAAGGGGGTGCTGAAGGGCAAGCCGGTCGTCAATCTCCCCGGCTGCCCGGCCAACCCCTACAACCTGCTGGGCACGGTTCTCCAGTACGCCACCTACGGCACCCTTCCCGAGCTGGACGCCGAGGGCCGCCCGAAGTTCGCCTACGGCCGCACCATCCACGAAGACTGCCCGCGCCGCCCGCACTTCGACGCCGGCGAGTTCGCCGAGAGCTTCGGCGACGCGGGGCATCGCGCCGGGTACTGCCTGTACAAGCTCGGCTGCAAGGGGCCGCAGACGTACGCCAACTGCTCGCTGCAGCCCTTCTGCGAGGTGCCGGGCGCCTGGCCGATCGGGATCGGCCACCCCTGCTTCGGCTGCACCATGGAGGGGATCGCCTTCACCGTGCCGCTCTTCCAGAACCTGCCGGTGCCGCACCCCAATCCCCCGGCCACCTATGCCCCGATCGCGGCCACGCAGGGCGAGGCGGGGCTGGTGGCGGCCGGGGTGGCGGGCGCTGCGCTCGGCGCGGTGGCGGGCGGCGCGTTCGTGCTGGGCAGAAAGCTGAGCCGCGACACCAGCGCCGAGACGGCCGGAGCGTCGCGGCCGGCGGGGGCGGAGGAGCCGGTGGGTGCGCGAGAGGAGGTGTGAGATGCCCATGGACCGACGAGGCGCGCTGAAGGTGCTGGCCGTGGCCGGCGCCAGCGCCGCCGGGGTGGCCGCCCTCCCGCGAGATGCGGCCGCCCGCGAGCCGAAGCAGGCCCCCGAGGGCGCGGTGGGGATGCTGTACGACAGCACGCTGTGCATCGGCTGCAAGGCGTGCATGGGCGCCTGCCGCGACGCCAACGGGCTCACCTATGAAGACCCCGAGGGGATGTACTACGACCCCGTGGACCTTTCCAGCCGCGCCAAGACGGTGATCAAGGTCTACGAGGACGCCGACGCGAAGAAGTACTGCTTCTTCAAAGCGCAGTGCATGCACTGCATCGACCCGGCGTGCGCCAGCGCCTGCATGCTGGGCGCGTTCAGCAAGCGCGAGGGCGGGATCGTGACCTGGGACGGCGACCGCTGCGTCGGCTGCCGCTACTGCGAGGTGGCGTGCCCCTTCGGCGTGCCGAAGTTCGAGTTCGACCAGTCCATCCCCAAGATGGTGAAGTGCGAGATGTGCGCCCACCGCCTGCGCGAGGGACGGCTCCCCGCGTGCGTGGAGGTGTGCCCGCGCCAGGCCATCATCTTCGGCAAGCGCGACGCTCTGCTGGCCGAGGCGAAGAAGCGCATCGCCGAGAACCCGGCGAGCTACTTCCCCAGGGTCTACGGCGAGACGGACGGCGGCGGCACGCAGGTGCTCTTCCTCTCCCCCGCGGGGATCCCCTTCAGCAAGGTGGGGCTTCCCGACCTGGGCGACACTTCGGTCCCGTCCCTTCCCGAGACGGTGCAGCACACCCTCTACGCCGGCTTCGCCGCGCCGATCGCGCTGTACGCGATGCTGGCCGCCGCGGTGCGCCGCAACCTGAAGCGCGGCGACCACGCCGACGATTCGGCCGGGGCGGAGGTGACGCCATGAGCACCGCGCTGCATCCGGCGCCGGCGCCGCTCCGGCGGCCGCTGGCGAACCCGGTCACCGTCTTCTTCGCGTGCGTGGCCGCCGTGGGCGGGGTGCTGCTGGCGTGGCGCTTCGTGAGCGGCGTGGGCGCCGTCAGCCACCTGAACGACGGGTATCCGTGGGGGATCTGGATCGCGTTCGACGTGGTGGTGGGCACCGCGCTGGCCACCGGCGGCTACGCGATGGCGATCCTGGTCTACGTCCTGAACCGCGGGAAGTACCATCCCCTCGTCCGCTCGGCCATGGTGACCAGCGCGCTGGGCTACACCCTGGGCGCGTTCGGGGTGGTGGTGGACCTGGGGCGCTTCTGGAACGTGTGGAAGATCCCGCTCTTCATCGCGCAGTGGAACACCAGCTCCATCCTCCTCGAGGTCGCGCTCTGCATCCTGCTGTACATGTTCGTCCTCTGGTTCGAGGTGAGCCCCGCCTTCCTGGAGCGGTGGAAGAGCAGCCCGCGCCCGAAGCTGGCCGCGTTCGCCACCCGCGCCGAGCCCAGGGTGAAGAAGGCGCTGCCGTGGATGATCGCGCTGGGCCTGCTGCTGCCGACCATGCACCAGAGCTCGCTCGGCTCGCTGATGCTGCTGGCCGGGCAGAAGGTGCACCCGCTGTGGAGCACGCCGCTCCTGCCGCTCCTCTTCCTCCTCAGCTGCCTGCCGATGGGCTATTCCGTCGTGGTCGCCGAAACGCTGCTCGGCAGCCATGCGTTCGGCACGCCGCGAGAGACCCGGATGCTGGCGGGGCTGGCGAAGCCCGTGGTGTGGACGCTGTTCCTCTACGTCTGGATCCGCGCGGTCGACATCGTGGCCCGCGGCAGGCTGCCGCTGGTGCTGAAGGGCGACTGGCACGCGCTCCTCTTCCTGTTCGAGATGGCGGTGTTCGCCACGGCCATCGCCATGCTGCTGAACCGGCGGCGGCTCATGGACGCGGGATGGATCTTCCGCGCCGCCGTGCTGATCTGCTTCGGCGGGGCGCTGTACCGCTTCAGCACCTTCCTGATCGCCTACAACCCGGGCCACGGCTGGCGGTACTTCGCCTCGTTCCCCGAGATGCTGATCACGGCCGGGCTGGTGTCGGGCGAGATCCTGACCTACGTCCTGATCGTCAATCACTTCCCCATCCTGGCGGGCGGCCCGGCGGCACCCCGCGCGCAACGGAGGTAGCCATGGGCACGCGTATCACGGTCGACCCGATCACCCGCATCGAGGGGCACCTGCGGGTGGACGTGGAGGTGACGGGCGGGAAGGTGACCCGCAGCTGGAGCAGCGGGCAGATGTGGCGCGGGATCGAGCTGATCCTGCAGGGGCGCGACCCGCGCGAGGCGTGGCTGTTCAC
>DASSME010000067.1:0-6290 GCA_035689035.1 Longimicrobium sp.
CGGCGGCCTGGCGCAGCACCGCCTCCCACGCCGCGCGCGCGCCGGGCGCCAGCGACTGCGCGAAGCTCCGCAGCCGGGCGTCGAGCGACTGGACGGTGGCGGCCTGCACCGTCACCTCTCTCTGCGCGCTCGCGGCGGCGGCGACGGACAGCAGGGCGGCGGGAACCAGCAACGCGGTGCACGTCACGCGCATCGTCAATCCTCCGTGCGAGAGTTGGGAGGTCGGGATGATCGCCGCGTCGATGAGGCGCGGCGGGGCGATGTTGCAAATTAGCAGGCAAGGTCAAATCTGCAACATGGGTTCCCATCCCCCCACCCACCGCCTTCTCCCGAACCGCGGGAGAAGGGGGAGAACGGCGGCATTACTGGACGATGATGGCGTTGGTGAGAGAAACCTCTCGTTCGGCGCCGTCGCGGCGGAAGCGGAAGGAGACGGCGTCGGTGCGGGCGGCGAGCGCGGCCCACCCCGAGCGGTCGAGCGAGGCGGCGTCGCGGCCGTCGGCCGACACCAGTACGTCGCCCTCGCGGACGCCGGCGCGGTCGGCGGGCGAGCCGGGGATCACGAAGCGCACGGCGTACGGCCCGCCGCCCGGCGTGCGCGGCGGCGACGCATCGAACCCGAAGTCGCGGATCGCCGGTGGCGCGGCGATCGGCGACGTGTCGGCGCGGGCCAGGCGCACCAGGCGGTTCTTCTGGTCGAAGGTGATGGCGAAGTTGCGGAGCACGGCCGCGCCCAGCGTCCAGCTCGCCGGGAACTGGGCCGGGCCGGGGATCACGTTCACCAGCGGGCGCCGCAGCGTGTACGCGCCGATGCGCAGGTCGCCGTCCAGCCGGGCCACGCGCCGGTCCACCGCGCCCTGCAGCGGCGTCAGCACCCGGCCGATGGCGACGGGTGCCGCGGCGAACGGCGCGGTGGCGGCCAGCGCGGGGCTCGTCCCCACGCCGCCGGGGCTCTGCAGAGTGAGCGTCGCCACCGCGCGGGTGCCGCCGGCCCCGATCTCCACGCCCCACAGGTGGTTGGCGCCCCAGTAGCCCGGCACCGGCACCAGCGGCAGCACGTTGCGCCCGTTCGCCGCGGGGAGCGCGCCCTTCGCCAGCGTCATCGTCCCCGCGGCGGCCTCGACGGTCACCAGCAGGTCCGCCAGCGCGGAGAGGCCGAGGATGCCGTCCACGTCGCCGCCCAGCAGGCCATCGACCGACACCGCCGTCATCCCCTCCAGCACCGCGTCGCCGATGCGGATGGAATCGACGTCGGCCACGGTCAGGTGGGTGCCGGCGGTGCGCGGCCGCAGGCCCAGGCGGTCGCGCGTGGCGCTGTTCAATTCCAGCGCGGCGCCGGTGGTCTCCACCATGAAGTGAAAGGGCCCCTGCCCGTTCACCATCACGTCCACCATCGGCCGCATGCCGGGCGTCAGAGGGACGGTGGTGCCCCGGGCGGGGACGGTGGTGCGGGCGGGCGGGCGGAGCGTGGCGGGATCGAGCGTGCGCCTGGCCAGCGACGGCGCCTGCATCTGCGCGTGCGCGGCGGGCGACGTGGCGAGCACGAATGTGGCGGTGAGCGCCGGGATGATGATGGGTCGGGGCATCGTAGGATCGAGGAGGAGGGTTCACGCCGCCCGGCACCCGTCCGGGCGGTCGCGAATTGAGTCTCGCCGCCCGGCCACGGGGTTGCGCGGTGATCGTGAGCGGATGATTAGCCCAGGGCTCGGCTTCAACCCTCGCCACTCCCGGAAGCCGGATGCGAAGGCGCCGCCCGGGATCACCCCGGACGGCGCCATGGCGCGGGGACTGGAGAACCCCCCTAGCTGTTTGCCTGCCCGCCACTACCACCGCTGCCGGAGGTCGGCCCCGACGCGCCGCCGCCGCCGCTGGTCCCTCCCGCGGTGCCTCCGCTGCCGGAGGTCGGTCCCGACGCGCCGCCGCCGCCGCTGGTCCCACCCGCGGTGCCTCCGCCGCTGGAGGTCGGTCCGGACGCGGCGCCGCCGCCGCTGGTTCCTGTCGCGGTGCCTCCGCTGCTGGCGGCCTCTCTCGTCGCGCCGCCGCCGCCTCCGCCGCCCCCGTTGCATGCAGCGATCGCCGCGCGCAACTGCTCGGCGCACGGTACGATGCTTTCGCCGTGGCGCAGGCATTCCTCGAAGGCGATCACCGCCCTCGCATAGCAGATCAGTTTGCCGAGCGGAAGGTGATGCACCGATGAGATGTCGTGCTGTTGGTCTGCCATGGAACCCTCCATTGAATGCGTTGACGTCCCGCGCCACTCGGATTACTACAGCGCATCAGGGGGTTCGTCCAGAAAAAAATGATGCGGAAGGCGCGCTATGCCGGTGGCCGGCGGTTGGCGTCCGGTTGAGCGGCGAGCCCGCTTCTGGTCCAGATCCCGCATCCTCCGTATCTTCCGCCGCTCCGCCCGTGCAATCGACTCGCATCTCGACCCGGAAGCCGAAGTGACCGGCAGCGTGATCCACGTCTCCACTCGTCCCGCGCCCTGCGCGCGCGCCGCATCGTTCGCCCGTCCGCGTGGAGGGCGCGCATGAGCGAGGGCTTCGTCCGCACCGATGGCGTGCTGCACTGCGAAGGCGTGGCGCTCCCCGAGCTGGTGGCGCGCTGGGGCACGCCGCTGTACGTGTACAGCCGCGGCGCCATCCGCCGGCGCTACCACGAGCTGGAGAGCGCGCTGCAGCCGGTGCCGCACCTGATCGCCTACAGCGTGAAGGCCAACCCGAACCTCGCCATCCTCCGCACCCTCGCCCAGATGGGCGCCGGCGCCGACGTGGTGAGCGGCGGCGAGCTGCGGCGCGCGCGGCTGGCGGGGATCCCCGGCGAGCGCATCGTGTTCAGCGGAGTGGGGAAGACCATCAACGAGCTGGCGCTGGGGCTGAACGAGGAGATCTACGCCTTCAACGTGGAGAGCGAGGGCGAGCTGTGCGCGCTCAGCGACCTGGCCTGCGCGATGGGGAAGAAGGCGCCGGTCGCCATCCGCATCAACCCCGACATCGAGAGCCCCACGCCGCACCACTACACGCGCACCGGCCACGCCGCCACCAAGTTCGGCATCGCCCACGAGCGCGCGCGCGACCTCTATTGCATCGCCGCCAAGCTCCCCGGCGTGCACGTGCGCGGCGTGGACGTGCACATCGGCTCGCAGATCCTGGACGTGGCGCCCTTCGGCCAGGCGCTCGAGGCGGTGCTGGAGCTGGTGCACCACCTGAAGCAGGAAGAGATCCCGCTGGAGTTCCTCGACCTGGGCGGCGGGCTGGGGATCAGCTACCAGGACGAGCCCTCGGTGACCGCGCAGGCGTTCGCCGACGCGGTGGTCCCAGCCGTGGCCGAAACGGGGCTCAAGCTGGTGATCGAGCCCGGGCGCTTCATCGTGGGCGAGGCGGGGGTGCTGCTCACGCGGGTGATCTACGTGAAGGAAGGCGGCGGCAAGCGCTTCGTGATCACCGACGCGGGGATGAACGACCTGATCCGCCCCAGCCACTACAGCGGCTGGCACGCCGTGGAGCCGGTGGAATCGGACGACCGCGCGCGCGGCACGGTGGACATCGTGGGCCCGATCTGCGAGACCGGCGACTTCCTGGCGCTGGACCGCGAGATCGAGGTGCCCAGGCCGGGCGAGCTGCTGGCGATCCACACCGTGGGCGCGTACGGCTTCAGCATGGCCAGCCAGTACAACCAGCGCCCCCGCCCCGCCGAGGTGATGGTCGACGGCGACACGGCCACCCTTGCGCGGCGGCGGGAGACGTTCGAGGATTTGGTGGCAGCGGAAGTGGAGCTATAATTCGATTCCGGTTGGATGCCTTCTCTCACCCAGGTGCTTGATGGTAGAGCCGCTCACTGTAGCTGCCAAGGCTCTGATCGACTTGGCAGCTGAATCGACTGGCGAACGGATGGCCGCGAAGATCTTCCATCGGATGGGGCGCGGTATTCGCCGGCTCGGACTTCGGAATGTATTCATCACCTTGGGGGCGCATCGAAAAGATCTCGTAGAAAGTCTACGGGAGATGCCTTTCATTTATCGTGATGTACATCTTGATATTCTAAAAGATTTTGTTGCCGTTCAGATGACGCTCATCAGTTCCGGAAACGAGCGAGCAAATCATCAAGCTTTCGATCTTGCAGAGAAACTTAGAACAAAACGCCGCGTCGTTTTCCTGGGCAATGCAGGGGTAGGTAAAACTACGTTCGTACGACATACGGTTTTGGACGTTGAAGAAGGTGGAGCTAGTCTTCAGTACTTTGGATCGCAAACCGACATCGTCACGTTCTATGTACCATTGAAAGCGGTTGACACCTCCTCCGAATACCCGATCGTTCGTTATCTGCTTGATCATGTTCGTTATTTGCAAGGCATCCGCGGGCTCAGCCGACTCCGGAAGCTTGCTAGGCAGAGGCGCATATTTCTCCTGTTAGACGGTTACGACGAGATTTCTTTTGCCGGTCCAGAGAGCTATGTACGCAACGAGTTGAGTACTTTGTTTGCTCCCGACGTGGTGCTTAAGGGTGGGTTCAAAGCAAATCGCTATCGTCAAATTTTGGAGGAACTGCGCAACAATCGTGTATGGTTAACTTCTCGGAGTGACTTTTTTCAGGAGCATATACCTAACCGCTTAGTGCCAGATGATACTCGCCGTCCGATAACCGACCGCCTCGGCAAAAGCGCGGCGGGGCTAACGAACGTCGCGATCCTGCAGGTGGAAGGTCTCGGGCCAAAGCGGGTTCACCTTGTTCGCAAGATATTCGCGCGGTATGAAGAACAGCAGATGAAACTCGCTCCTGAGGCGTTTTTGTCGCTTGTGGACGCTAACGGCGATGAGGAAGTCCGTACGTTGTCATATAACCCGTTGTTCCTTACGGTGATGTGTTACGTTTATGCTCATCAACTTTCGTCGTCGCATAATCCCTTGGAACTCGTGGTTAATTTCGACACGATTGTACGTGCTTGCATTCGCCTTCTGCTCGTGGACCTTGATGAGGGCAAAGCCCGGGGTGTTTCTGAGGCTGACCGTAAACTCCTATGGAGAAACAAGTTTCCTGAAGAAAAAGAAGAGTTTCTGGAATACTTTGCAGGCCGATTGTTCCTGGATAATAAGAAACTGTTCACACTGCCTTATCTACGACGGACGGCAACTAACTACTTCGAACGTAGCAATTTGCCGACACGAACAGAGATCATGGCGGATCTGACGCAGGAACGGCCAGATGATTTCGCTGGTCAGCTCGTTGCCTCGGGTGTTTTTGTTATAGCAAGTCGCACTAAACATAAAGTGGAATATGATTTTCCGCACCGGAGATTCCATGAAGTTCTTGCCGCGGATTATTTTGAAAATGTACATCGCTACCGCATGCTGCTTGAGCATGTGGGTGAGCCACAGTGGCAAGAATTGGTGCTATTTATTTTTCCAAAGACGTCGCATGCTGATCAAATCATTCGTAGATTATTTGAACTGGTTGTAGAGCAGCCAGATAACGCCTATCCCGGTCACTTGGTCGCAAGGTGTTTTCAGCGGAAGCACGCGCATTTCGATGCCGCAGTCTATGTTCGCGATTTTCTTGAGCGGAGGCTTGCCGATGGGCGTAGCTTCACTCTGCCGGACATCGTGCTAAGTTATCTGACAAGCGAACCTGATTGGCTGAGCGGATTATATTTTCGGTTTAGCCGGGCGATGCTCAAGGGATCTGAACCCTCGCTACGGTTGCTTTGTGAAATCACATCAAGGGTAAATCGTGCAATCTTCCTTACCGCAATCCGAGAGTTTTGGACCAGCCCGTTACCTGCTCATATTGATCTTCGTGCATTGGTGAAGTTTACCGCCAAGTTCGCGCCCGATCTGCTGCCGACAGCTGCCAATGCGTTGCAAGACGACCTGAGTCATGTAGATTGGCTCGCTTATTCCCTTGCGAAGTCAGGCAATGATGATCTGCCGCGTCTCGAAAGAATTCTAGATCAGTTGAGAGGGGCAGCCCGAGCCGCCTTTCTGCTACGGATCGAGCGGGATGACTATGGGTTATTCAAAGCTCGGGAACTGAAGGAGGGAAGAATCGCTCCCAAAAAGCGCGGAGATCCACGGAGCAAAGAAGCTCTTGACCTTCCTGATTTCACGGAAGTGGACTTGGCGCGTGAATGGTTCCAGCCATGGGTCGAACTTACTTCGTGATACGTGTTCCGTGATACGTGGTCGTCAAATCTATGAAGCTAGCGAGTCTCCTGAACAACATTTGTATTCTGCGTTCTGCGGTACACAGAGGCAGAGCAATAGGGGAATTTCGGCAGATCTGTACCTTTATGG
>DASSME010000068.1:0-19181 GCA_035689035.1 Longimicrobium sp.
GCCGAGGCGCACGGCACCGACCAGGCCGACCAGGCGCGGGTGGAGCGGCTCCCCGGTGGCAACGTGCGCGTCACCCTGGCCCCGGCGGGCGGCGGCGAGCCGTTCTTCCAGCGCGAGTACGACTGGACCGAGACGCGCGAGGTCCGCGTCTACCTCCACGGCGGCGCCGACGTGGCGCGGGTGACGGGCGACGGCCCCGAGCAGGTGATCGTGCGGCTGATCGGCGGCCCGGGCGACGACCGGCTGGCCGACGAGGGGCGCGCCGGGCACCACACCGCCTTCTACGACTTCGAGGGGGCCAACACCTTCGCGCGCCGCCCGCACACCAAGGTGGACGAGCGCCCCTGGACCGACGCGGTGTGGATGCCGGGAGCCGGCACCTCGCCGCCGCGCGACTGGGGGTTCAAGACCGCCGCCTTCGCGGCGGGCGGGGGGTGGGGGCACGGCGGCGTGGGGCCGTACCTTTCCATCGGCCCCAGCTGGAAGCGCTACGGCTTCCGGCGCCACCCGCACGCGGTGACCGGGAGCGTGGCGCTGCAGTGGGCGCCGCTGGAGAACCGCTTCGGGGTGGAGTACACCGGCGACTTCCGCTACGTGGGCTCGCCGCTGGACCGGACCGAGGTGGTGGCGCGGGCCACGGAGCTCGCCGCCGCGCGCTTCTTCGGCTTCGGCAACGACACCGACGACGGCGGCCTGGCCGGCAGCCACTTCCGCGTCTGGGAGCGGCAGATGTACGCCGACGCCGAGTACTGGCACGGGCTGGCGCGCCGCACCTGGGTGGTGGGCGGCGTCACCGGCCGGGTCAGCGCGCCCCAGCCCCAGGCGGGGACCCCGGCGGGCGACCTGCTGCCGCGGGGGACGGAAGACTTCGCGCTCCTGGGCGGCCGGCTGGGGGTGGTGATGGCCCGCGGCGACAGCGCCGCCTACGTGCGCAACGGGTGGACGCTGGAGGCGTGGGGCACGGGCTTCCCGGTGGCGCGCAACGACGCGGAGAGCTTCGGCGGGGGCGAGGCCGTCGCCACGGCCTACTTCTCGCCGGGGAGCCGCGGGCCGACCCTCGCGCTGCGCGCCGGGGGGCAGAAGGTGTGGGGCGGGTTCCCCTTCCAGTACGCGGCGTTCCTGGGGGGGAGCCACTCGCTGCGCGGATATCCCACGCAGCGCTTCGCCGGTGACGCGGCGGCGTACGGGAACGCCGAGCTGCGCCAGCCGCTCACCCGCGCCAACCTGCTGGTGGCGCGCGGCACCCTGGGCGTGTTCGGCCTGGCCGACGCGGGCCGGGTGTGGTACCAGGGCACCAGCACGGGGGGGTGGCACACCGCGTACGGCGGCGGGCTCTTCTTCACCCTGCTCGACCGCCGCTACGCCGTGAGCGCCGCCTACGCCTACGGTGAGACGGGAAAGATCCACGTGACGATGGGGATGCCGTTCTGACGCAGGACCGCAGCACACCGATGGCCCGCGCCCTCCGGCGCTTTCCACGTCTTTCGCACGCGCTGGGCGGCACCACGCCGCTGACCGTCCGCTTCGCCGCGCCCTCCAGGGACGTGCTCGACCGCATCGCGTCGGGCGCGCTCCCCGGCGGGATCCACGCGGAGGGGTGCGACACCGAGCTCTTCCGCGACGTCTACTACGACACCCCCGCGCTGGACCTGCGCCGCCGCGGCGCCACCGTGGGCGTGCGCTTCCTCCCCGGCGGCGAGCTGACGCTGGCCGTGGAGGTGCGCTCGGCGGACGACGGCCTTCCCGCCAGCGCCGCCGAGTCGCTGCGCGCCGCCGATCCCCAGGCGCTGTTCACGGCCGACAGCGAGCCCGCCTGGATGCTGCGCGCGCTGGTGGACCCCGCGCTGCTGGAGCCCTGGCTCACGGTGGAGACCCGCCGCCGCGTCCGCTGCCCCACCGAGGACGCGGCGGACGCCGGCGAGGGCACGCCGCCGATCGAGATCGCCTGCGACGAGCGCACGGTGCGCGACCGCGACGTGACCGCCGAGCTCTTCGAGGTGGAGGTGCGGCTGGCGGACGACACGGCCCAGGGGCGCGCGGCCGCCCGGGCGATGGAAGAAGCGTTCGGCCTGACCCTGCTCACCGGCGACCCGTTGCGCCGCTGGATGCGCAGCCTGGACGAGGCCGAGGTCGACTGGCTGGAAGAGGCGGTCCGCTCCGCGCGGCGCGTGGCGGTGCTCCTCTTCCGCGGCGGGCGGGCGGCGCTGCTGAACCGCGGCGGCGTGCTGGAGGTGCCGGCGGGGCCGGGGACGGGGCTCGAGGCCGCGCGGCGGGTGATGCGCACCATGCTGGGCGCCGAGGGGCGCATCCGGCTGATCGGCACCGGGCCGGGCTCCGCGCGGCACCCGGCCACCGAGGTGTGGGTGTCGGAAGACGCGGAGCTGCGCACCGAGCCCGCCGGCCTGGTGCAGCTCCCGGTGGACGAGCTGATCGAGGCGGTAGGCGGCCCCGCGCTGCGCGACGAGGCCACGCTGGCGGCGCTCCACGTGCTGGTCCGCTCCGGGCTGGCCGTCCATCCCCCCAGCGGCGAGTGGGACGACCAAGCCGCCCGCGAGGTCCTGCGCACCGCGCCCGCGTACGTCCCCCCCGCGCCCACGCTGGCCGACGACGCGCTCCCGGCGGGAACGCTGCTGAACCCCGAGCTGAGCGTGCTCGCCTTCAACCGCCGCGTCCTGGAGCTGGCCGGCGACGAGCAGGTGCCGCTGCTGGACCGCGTGCGCTTCCTCTCCATCTTCGGCGGCAACCTGGACGAGTTCTTCCGCGTGCGCGCCGCGGCCTTCAAGCGGCAGGTGGCGCAGGGGAGCGAGAAGCCCACCCTGGACGGGATCTCGCCGCGCGAGCAGCTCGACGCGGTGGGCACCCGCGCCCGCCGCCTGGCCGACGCCGCGTACCGCCTCCTCTTCGACCGGCTCCTCCCCGAGCTGCGCGGCCACGGGATCGAGGTGGTCCGCCGCGGCGAGCTGGAGCCCGACGAGCGCAGCTGGCTGCGCGACTTCTACGACGCCGAGGTGCACGCCATCCTCACCCCGCTGGCCGCGGGGCCCGGGCACCCGTTCCCGCACATCCGCAACCAGCGGCCGGCGCTGGTCGCCATCCTGCGCGAGCCGCTGACCGGGGGCGAGCGCCTGGGCGTGGTGGAGCTCCCGGACGGATTGCCGCGCTTCGTCCCCCTTCCCGGCGGCGAGCGCTTCGTCCCGCTCGAGGTGGTGATCGTCGACAACCTGCACCGGCTCTACCCTGGGATGGAGGTCGATTCGGCCAGTGCCTTCCGCGTCACGCGCAGCGCCGAGCTGCACATCGAGCCCGCGCAGACGGCCGACCTGCTGCAGGCCGTCGAAGAGGAGGTGCGCCGCCGCCGCTTCCGCCCCGTGGTGCGCGTGGAGGTGGACGACGGGATGCCGGCGCGGCTGCGCGACCTGCTGCTGCGCGAGCTGCGGCACGAGGCGCCCGACCAGGCGTGGCCGCTGGGCGAAGAGGACGTGTACGGCGTGGAGGGGCTGATCGACCTGCGCGGCGTGCGCGAGCTGGCCTCCGTCGACCGCGACGGCCTGCGCTGGGAGCCCGAGCCCGCCGACGAGCCGCTGGACCCGTCGGTGCCGATCATCGACGTGCTGCGCGAGGGCGAGGTGCTGGTCGAGTTCCCGCGCGACTCGTTCGAGGCCACCGTGGAGCGCTTCGTCCTCGAGGCCGCCGAAGACCCGGACGTGGTGGCGGTGAAGCTGGCGCTCTACCGGACGAACCGGACCTCGCGGATCGTGGAGGCGCTGCGGCGGGCCAGCTCGCGGGGGAAGCAGGTGGTGGCGCTGGTGGAGCTGACGGCGCGCTTCGACGAGGAGCGCAACATCGCCTGGGCGCGGCACCTGCGCTCGTCGGGGATCCACGTGGTGTACGGGCTGCCGGGGCTGAAGGTGCACGCCAAGGTGGCGCTGGTGGTGCGCCGCGAGCCGGGCGGCACCCAGCGCTACGCCTACGTGGGGACGGGGAACCTGAACGCGACCACCGCGGCCGCGTACACCGACCTGGGGCTGTTGACGGCAGACCCGTCGATCACCGACGAGGTGGGCGAGCTCTTCAACATGCTGAGCGGCGCGGGGGGCGAGCCGCACTTCAACCGCCTGCTCGTGGCCCCGCACACCATGCGCGCGCGCTTCTGCCAGGTGATCGACCGCGAGGCCGAGCACGCGCGCGCCGGCCGCGGCGGCGAGATCGTGGCCAAGGTCAACGGGCTGGCCGACCGCGAGATCATCGCGGCGCTCTACCGCGCCAGCCAGGCGGGGGTGCGCGTCGAGCTGATCGTGCGCAGCCTGTGCGCGCTGCGGCCGGGCGTCTGGGGATTGTCCGAGAACATCCGGGTGATCAGCATCCTGGGGCGCTACCTGGAGCACGCGCGCATCTTCCGCTTCCACAACGGCGGCGACCCCGAGTACTACATCGGCTCGGCGGACTGGCGCACGCGCAACCTGAGCCGGCGGGTGGAGGTGGCCACCCCCGTGCGCGACCCCGCCCACCGCGCGCGGCTGGACGAGATCCTGCGCGCGCAGCTGGAGCACCCGCGCGCGTGGGAGCTGGGGAGCGACGGCACCTACTACCAGCGCCCCGAGCGTGCCCCGCGCGACCCCGCGCTCCCCCCGTCGGACCCCGAACGCCGGCCGTTCATCACCGACGTGAGCTGAACCTGCCCGGGGATGCGAATCAGGCAGTGCGGTGTACGATGCTTTGATCCCGAATCCGGAAACCGGGCTCTCATACCGTTGGTGCGAAATGACTGTGCATTCTGCACCCAACCCGCCGCCTCGTCATCCTGAGGCTGACCACGCACTCGCCGCGGCATGAGCGAGCGGTCGCAAGCCGAAGGATCTGTGGCCGGTCGGCGCGAAAAACCAGCGGTAGCGCACGTCGGTCACAGATCCTTCGCGCCGCGGCCATCAAGGCATCCGCGGCGGAGGCGTGGTCGCGCTCAGGATGACGAGCCATGGGCGACCGGCCCGAATGCGCAGGCGATCCTACAAGCCGGTATCACAGCGTTCACAGGACCGAGCACGGGGCAGATCCTGGAACGACTCCGCGGTTACCCTGTGAACTCTGTGCACTCGGTGAGAGACTTCTGGTGGCCTGCCCCGGCACGCTCGATCCGAGGACCTGGACTGATCGCCCCACCATCGGCACGAAACACGGAACCCCGGGTGTGAAGATGGACATACGGAGCCGGCGCATCGGGCGGCGGGCGTTCGCCGCGGGCGCGGTGCTGGCGCTGGCGGGGTGCAGCGAGGGACGGGCGACGCCCGGCTCGCGCAACGCCGCGGGCACCGGCACCCTCTGCCAGGTGATGACCAAGGGGTACACGCTGGCCGACGGCCTGCGCGAAACCAGCGGCGTGGCCGAGAGCCGGCGCACGCCCGGCGTCTACTGGTCGCACAACGACTCGGGGCGCGACCCGGAGCTGTTCGCGGTGGGCGCCGACGGCCGGCACCTGGGGCGGCTGACCGTGACCGGGGCCAGCAACACCGACTGGGAAGACATCGCCAGCGGCCCCTGCCCCGACGGCGGGCCGGCGTGCCTGTACCTGGCCGACACCGGCAACAACGACAAGAAGCGCAAGCACGTCGCGCTCTGGGTGTTCCCCGAGCCCGACCCCGGCGCCGGCGCCACGCAGAAGGCCACCGAGTACAAGGCCCGGTTCCCCGACCAGCCGACCGACATCGAGGCGATCTTCGTGCTCCCCGACGGGCGGGTGTACCTGGTGAGCAAGGGGAACAACGACCCGGTCACGCTCTTCCGCTGGCCCACGCCGCTGCAGCCGGGGCAGACCGCCACCCTCGAGTCCGTCCGCCAGCTGGAGCCCAAGCCCGACCAGGTGGGCGACCGCGTGACCGGCGCCAGCGCCACGCCCGACGGAAAGTGGGTGGCGGTGCGCAGCTACGCCGCGCTCGCCTTCTACCGCACGGCCGACCTGCTGGGCGCCGGCCAGCCCTTCGCCCAGTTCGACCTGGACCCGATCGCCGAGCCGCAGGGCGAGGCCGTCACCATGGCCGACGACGGGAGCGTGGTGCTCACCAGCGAGGGCCCCGGCAAGCACCTCCCCGGTACCATCAGCCAGCTCCGCTGCATGCTGCCGAAGTAGCGGACCATCGGGCGAACGCGGACGAGGGCGCGAGGGAGATCGGTTTTCTCCTCGCGCCCTCGGTCGTTGCACACCGCCCGTGGTCAGCCGCGCTTGTCGCGGCGATCCGCGAGCCACGGGCCGGTGGCGGCCACGTCGCGCACCCGCTCGATCAGGTCACGCGCCTGCGCCAGGTACGCCTGGTATCGCGCGCGATCGCCGGGCGTGATCCCCTCGGCCGCCGCGAGATACGCTTCCGCACGCCCGACGGCCGCGAGGCGGTTGGCGGCGAGGGTGGCGAAGTCCCACGGCCCCCCGCCCATGTAGTCGCGGTAGAACGCATGGACGGAGGTGGCGACGTGCGAGATCTCGCACTCGATGCCGGCGGCGGGGTGGCGCCGGTTGCCGGCCGCCCAGCGCTCGGTGGGCGGCGGCACCCGGTTCCACGCACGCCATGCCTCCAGCAGCCTCGCGCGCAGCGGCGTCCGGAACGCCTCGGGCCCACGCTCCTCGAACTCGCGGATGGAATCGTCCACCGGCCGCCCCAGCGGGATCGGCAGCATCTCGCCCGTGTCGCGCAGCACCAGGAACGGCGCGTTGCCGGCGATGGCGTGGCGCGGGTCGTCCGTCTCGTGCCACCGGCGCGACGTGTAGAAGACGATCCAGCCGTACGGCTTCTCGATGATCCGGTCGGCGAGCACCACCAGCTCGTCGCCGGGAACGCGGTAGTTCTCGTTCACGCGGCGGCTCACGCTCTCCACGGCCTCTTCACGGGTGATCATCCTGCGTCACTCCTCGCGCAGCGCTTCGAGCGGCGTGTGGCGGAACACCTCGCGGCTGGCCCACCACCCCACCGCGCCGGCCAGCGCGGTGACGGCGGCGGCCAGGAGCTGCAGCGAGGGGACGGGGACGGCGAAGTCGACTTTGAACAGCCACTTCGCCAGTGCCACGCCCGACCGGCAAATGGGGTGGCGGTGCGCACCAACGCCGCGCTCGCCTTCTATTGCACCGCTGACCTGCTGGGACGCGGCCCCCACCGCACAGTTCGTCCTGGACCCTCTCACCGAGCCGCAGGCCGAATCCATTGCGCTGGCAAACAGCAACGTCGTGCTCAGCAGCGTGTGCCGGAAAGCCCTGCCCGTCGGCCCACTACAAACGGCTCTGCCTAAAATCTTGCTCAAAAGGTATCTTCCAGCAATCTTGGGGCACTCTCTTCTTCGTCGCCCGGCTTCCCTCTCCAGAACGAGAGCGGGAGGTGCGGGAGTTTATCCTGCTCGCATCGAACTGAACCTCCCATGTCCACCAACACGACCGAAGCCGATCTCAACACCGCCCTGCAGATCGCGGGTATGATTTCGGGCACTCTTCCCGCTCCGTTCGGAACCATCGCGAGCATTACCTTGAACACGCTCGACGAATTCCTGCCCTACTTCTTCGGCGGTGGTGATGGGAGCGGCCCGCCCCCCGTCACGCTGGCACAGATTGGACAGTTGATTGCGGCCCAGGAAGTGGATGACACGATCACGAGCGCCCTGGCAGTGTTCAATGCGCTTCTGCAGACCTACCAGAGCGATACCACCAACGTCAGCATGCCGTTTCCATCCAGCATGGATCCGGCGATACTGGATGATCCCGACAACTCCTTCAGCAATCTTTACAACCTCCTTCATGCGTCGGTGACGGGATCGTCCAGCGACTCCGGCTTTGACCTGCTTACGCAAATCAGCAAGCTCACCTCTGGCACTTCCGGCGACATCTGCCAGACCGGGTCCAACCTTCAAGCTGCCTTCATCAACGCGTTCTCGGTCGGCGTCAGCCTGTACATCACCTTGTGGGAATTCATCATCGCCATGTATTACGCGGTCCAGAAATCTCTCCCGGCGACCTTCATCGGCGAGATCCAGGGAGCCATCAACCAACTGTCGAGCACGCCGGTATACTCGCAGCCCGGGTGGATCGGGTACGCAACCAACGTCATGGCTTCGTTCAATGGCGCCGTCACCACCCGCACAGGGCTGGTTTCGGCCGGCATTCCGATAACCTTCGGCGGCTGGTTGTGGGATACGGAATACGCCGTTTACTTCATTGACAAAGGCGAGCAGGTTGCCAACTTCTCTCCCGCCACCCTGCCGTTGAACTACAACGGCCTGCCCCCGTGGCCCGGAAGCACCGGCGAGACCGAGCCCGTGGTGGAGTCGATGCCGCCGTACGCCGTCTACGCGGCGGCGTCAACCCAGGACAACCAAGCTCTCATCAACGAGGACGTGAACGGATTGTCGCAGTCGTACGTGACTGCCATGCAGCAGCAGATCTACGTGAACTATTTCGACCCGAGCCAGCTGCAGAGCGTGCTCCAGGCATGGGACAACGGGGTCACGAACCTGAAGAACGCGATCGCGAATGCACAGTCACAATGATTGCAATCGGCCCCTCTTCCACGTTCCGCTCTACCCCAGTTCTCCACAGCTGACCGGATGAAGCTCGGGGACATCGCTGAGATCGCCGCCATCGAAGTGGACAGGGCGTGCTGGCCCGTCGTGCGAAACCCGGCAGCCGCCGCGTTCCGCACCCCTCGGGTTTTCGCATTGGATGACGCGGCGTGCCGCCCGGTATCTCCACGTGACGGCCAGTGCGACGGGTCGAGCCGGGTTGGCCGCCCGGATCACTCCTCGCGCAGCGCCTCGAGCGGCGTGTGGCGGAAGACCTCGCGGCTGGCCCACCACCCCACCGCGCCCGCCAGCGCGGTGACGGCGAGGGCAAGGAGCAGCAGCGAGGGGACGGGGACCGCGAAGTCGACCTTGAACAGCCACTTCGCCAGCGCCCACCCCGCGCCCGCCGCCAGCCCGATCCCCGCCACGCTGGCCAGCAGCCCCAGCGACAGGTACTCGGCCAGCAGGATGGCGCCCACCTGCCGCCGCGTGGCGCCCAGCGTGCGCAGCAGCACGCTCTCGCGGATGCGCTGCAGCCGGCTGGTGAGCACCGCGCCCAGCAGCACGATGAACCCCGTGGCCACGCAGAACCCGGCCAAAAAGCGGATCACCGCCGCCACCCGCCCCAGCACCTCGTCGATGGCGGCCTGCACCTGCGTCAGGTCCAGCAGCGCCACGTTGGGGTACTTCGCCACCACGTCGCGCTGCACCCGCGCCCGCGACGGCGCGTCGGGCGTGCGCGCCAGCAGCACCCAGCTGTGCGGCGCGCCTTCCAGCACCGAGGTGGGGAAGACGGCGAAGAAGTTGGGCTCCAGCCGCTGCCAGTCCACCTCGCGCACGCTGGTGATGCGGGTGGGGATGCGCACGCCCTGCACGTCCCAGACGATCACGTCGCCCAGCTTCACGTCCAGGTCTTCCATGATCGACCGGTCCAGCGAAACCTCCGCCGGCCGGTTCCCCGCCGCGCCGCCCTGCCCCGGCTTCCAGAAGCGCCCCTCCACCACCGGGTCCGAGGCGTTCACCGTGTCGCGGTACGTCGAGCGGTACTCGCGCCGCACCGCCCACGGCTCGGGGCCGCCGCGCTTCTGGCCCGCCTCGCGCTCGGGCGGCCCCTCGTCGCCGGGGTCGCGGGCGGGGCCGGCGCCCACCAGCTGCGCCGTCGTCTTCCCGTTGATCGCGTAGATGCGCATGGGGACGATGGCGGCGCGCTGCAGCACCGTCCCCCGCTCCGCCGCGAGCTGCCGGGCCACGCCGGGCACCTGGTCGTCCTGCACGTCGAAGATCAGCAGGCTGGCGCGCGTCTCGGCGGCGTTCAGGCGCAGCGGCCGCAGCAGGTTCCCCTGCGTCAGGTACAGCGTGGCCAGCAGGAACACGCCGAAGCCGAGCGCGAGCACCACCACGCGCGTCTGGTTCCCCGGCCGGTGCAGGTTCGCCAGCCCCTGCCGCGCGGGATACGGCAGCCCCGCCCCGTTGAAGCGCCGCACGAGCTTCGTCACGATCCAGGCGGCCAGCCACAGCCCCAGCAGCGTCACCCCGATCCCCGCCACGAAGCCGATCCCCGTCGCCACGCTACCGGCCTGCGCGATCACCAGCCCGCCCACGCTGGCCGCCAGCAGCACCCCCGCGCCGATCGCCCACGCGTCGCGGACGGGACCGGCGGGCTCCACCCGGCGCCGCACCGCCTCGAGCGGCGACACGCGCCGCGTCGCCAGCAGCGGGATCAGCGCGAACGCCACCGCGATCCACACGCCCACGCCCACGCCCGTGAGCACCGACGGCAGGTCCACCGTGGTCGCCACCTCGACGGGGAGGAGGTCCTTCAGCAGCCGCGGGAGGATCCACTGCACGGCCATCCCCATCGCCGCCCCCAGCGCGGCCCCGGCCAGCCCCATCGCCCCGGCCTGGAGGAGGTAGACCGAGATCACCTGCCCGCTGGTGGCCCCCAGGCAGCGCAGCGCGGCCACCGTCTCGCGCTTCTGGGCCATGTACGCGCCCATCGCGCTGGCCACGCCGATCCCGCCCAGCAGCAGCGCGAAGGTGCCCACGAGACCGAGGAAGTCGCCCAGCCGGCCGAGGGCGCGGTCGAGCCGGTCCTGCTGCTGCTCGGCGGTGCGCACGCTGGTGCCGGCCTGGCGCAGCGGCCGGCGGTACGCGGTGGTGAACTGCTTCGCCGCGGCCGGCGGCATGCGCACGAACGCCTCGTAATCGACCCGTGCGCCAAAGCGCAGCAGGTTCATCTCCTCCAGGTACTTCGCGGGGAGGTAGACGGGCGGCGCGAAGAGCGAGCCCACGCCCACCTGCCCCGGCACCTTCTCGAGCGTGCCGATCACCCGGAAGCGCGCGTCGCCCAGCGAGATGCTGTCGCCCACACGGGCGTCCAGCGCGGTGAGCAGCGCCGGCTCCACCAGCACGTTCCGCCCCTCGTGCAGGTGCGCCCACTGCCCCGCGGGCGCCGTCTCGATCTCACCGTAGAACGGATATCCCGGCTCCACCGCGTGCACCTGGGTGAGCCGGGTACCCCCGGTGCGCTCCAGCAGCGCCATCGACCCGAAGCTGGTCATCCGCGCCACCGGGTACCCCGCGTGGCGGAAGGCCATGATCATGTGCTCGGCCAGCCGCCCGAACTTGCGGTTGCTGCTCATGGCCAGGTCGGCGCCCAGCAGCGCGCGGCTCTGGTCGCGCACCCCCTGCGAGAGGTTCGCCGCGAAGCTCTGCGTGGCCACGAGCGCGGCCACGCCCAGCGAGATGGCGGACAGGAAGAGGAGCAGCCGCCGGCGCGCGAACCGGCTTTCGCGCCACGCCAGCGCCAGCAGCGGGCGGAGCGCGCTCATTCGCCGCCCCGCGCCCGGGAGATCTCGCCGGGAGAGGGATCCCGCGCATCCTCGGGCCGCTCGTCGCTCACCACCACCCCGTCCGCCAGCCGGATCACGCGGCGGGCGCGGCCGGCCAGGTCCAGGTCGTGGGTGACCAGGACGAGCGTGGTCCCCACCTCGCGGTTCAGCTCCATCAGCAGGTCGATCACCCGCTGCCCCGTGGCCGCGTCCAGGTTCCCCGTCGGCTCGTCGGCGAACAGGATGCGCGGCTCGTGCACGAAGGCGCGCGCGATCGCCACGCGCTGCTGCTCGCCGCCGGAGAGCTGCGCCGGAAAGTGGTGCTCGCGGCCGGCCAGCCCCACGCGCGCCAGCAGCTCGTCGGCCCGGCCGTTGGAGCGCTCGCCGCGCAGCTGCAGCGGCACCTCCACGTTCTCGCGCGCGGTGAGCGTGGGGATCAGCTGGAACGACTGGAAGACGAAGCCGATCCGCTCGCGCCGCAGCCGGGCGCGCGCGTCCTCGCTCAGGCCCCCCAGGTCGGTGCCGTCGATGGACACGGAGCCGCTCGTGGGCCGGTCCAGCCCGGCCAGCAGGCCCAGCAGCGTGGTCTTCCCGCTCCCCGACGGCCCGACGATTGCCACCGTCTCGCCGTCGTCCACGCGAAAGGATACGTTCCTCACCGCGGCGAGCTGGCCCCCGCCGCTCCGGTACGTCTTCGACAGATCCTCTACGATGAGCACGCTTGTACGGCCTCGATGGCTGTTCCTGGTCCTGGTGCCGACGTTGTGCATGATACTCGGGTGCGGCACCCGGGATCGCAAACCCGCGTCAGGAAACCGTCAGGACACCACCGGCGCCGGCGCGGTGAACGACGGGAGCCGCGAGGACAGCACCGGCGCCGCGGCGCAGGCGGCGGACCGGCGGGTGGTGATGTTCGTGGGCACCAGCCTGACCGCCGCGCTGGGGCTGGACCCCAGCCTGGGCTACCCGGCGCGCGTGCAGGCCAAGATCGACTCCGCCGGCCTCCCCTACGAGGTGGTGAACGCCGGCGTGAGCGGCGAGGTGAGCCGCGGGGCGCGCGACCGCGTGGCCCGCTGGCTGGTGAAGCAGCCCTTCGACGTGATGGTGCTGGAGACCGGCGCCAACGACATGCTGCAGGGCCTGTCGCTCGCCGCGCTCAGGTCCAACCTCCAGGCCATCGTCGACACCGTGCGCAAGGCGCGCCCGCGGGCGAAGATCGTGCTCGCCGGGATGTACGCCGCGCCCAACCTGGGCGAGCGCTACGGCGCCCAGTTCCACGCCATCTACACCGACGTCGCGCGGCAGGACAGCCTCCCGCTGATCCCCTTCCTCCTCGACGGCGTGGCCGGCCACCAGGAGCTGAACCTGGGCGACGGCATCCACCCCAACGAGCGCGGCCACCGCATCGTCGCGCAGAACGTGTGGCGCGTGCTGGAGCCCGTCCTGCGCGAGCAGGCCGCCCAACCGTCGGCCGCCACCGGATCGCCCTGACGTTCGCCACCCCCTTGGCAACCGCTGTCCATTTTGTTGGATTGAAAATGGACACCACGGCAACGCATCCAGCGGAGGGAAGCGGCGGTGACGAAGACGATCACGGCTACGTATGACCGCCGCGAGATCCACCCGGACGAACCCCTGCCGCTCCCGCGGGACACGCGGCTCACGATCACGTGGCAGGAAAGCGCGGTCGTCGAGGATCCGCTTGCGGCGGCATACATCGAGTTGCCGCGTACCAGCGAAACGTTCGCGGAGGCCGTCCGGCGCATCAGGATCGACGGCCCTCCCGACGGATCGCAGCGGGTCGACTACTACCTCGGCCAGCACCTGGGCGATGCGGCCGACTGAGGCTGAGGTTCGCCAAGTCTACATCACCTGGGGGGCTCGCACACGCATTCCGGCACGGGAGTGAGGATATGTCGGACGCAGAAAGGCACCTGGAACTTGCGAAGGAGCAACTCGAGCGAGTTCTGGCAGCGTGGCCAGATCCGACGGATTGGTCAGATCTCACAATCTACGGGTTTTACTGTTTGGAAAATGGAGTGATGGCCGCTGCTGCGCATGTAGGATTGAAGGTACGGCCAATGCACAATGCGAAAGCCGAAGCCGCTTCGAAGCTGGCTAAATCTCACGGGTTGCCAGACATTTCGATGCTTCTGCAGACGCTGAATGCGGCGAGAAAGGCGACCTCGTACGGTGATGTCGTTCTCCCGAGTCTGGACGCTGAGGATCTGGCAGGAGAGATTGAAGAGTACATCCGGCATGTGACCAAGCTGATAGACAGCTAGCATGAGCGTATCGACGCAGTCAGTAGACATTGGTAGTGCACTCGCACAAGTCCGCCGCTGGCCAAGCGCTGAAGCGCGGCGGTGGACTGCCGGCTTTCTAGGTACCTTCTGCGACGATCCATCGATACTTGCCATCATCGTTTATGGGTCGTCAGTGCGGAACGTCGTGAGGAGTTCGGATATTGATCTACTTTTCGTGTACGAAACCTTGATCCCTCACGTACCTATTCCGCCGTTCGACATCGATGTGAGGGGCTATGAGCGTTCCACAGTCGAAGAGCACCTTCGCACCGGCCATGATTTGCTAGGCTGGGCAGTTCGATATGGTGTGATTCTATGCGAGAGATCGGGATACTGGTCAGATCTTGTTGAACGGTGGAGAGACAACCTTCCCCTCCCAGAGGCAAGTGTTTCCGAGGAACGCGCAGAAAAAGCGCACCGACTTAGGCACGATCTCCTGAGGATGGGTGATTACCCTGCCGCGAAAGAGCAGTACTTGAGTTACCTCACGCACACCGCACGTGCCAATCTGCTCCGACGCGGGATCTATCCAAGGTCGCGCCCTGAGCTTCCCGCACAGTTGATTGGGGTTGGCGAAGAGCAACTTGCAACAGACTTGCTCGCAGCGATGTCCCCCTATGAGTAGACTGCTGCAGTAACAGCTCAGTTGTCCCATCCTTCCCCTACGCCAGGCAAACCCTCCCCCTACAGTGGGTAAAAAATGCCTACACGACACTTCGTGGGCGCTCTGACCTGCTTCGTGCTCAGAATCGTCGTCACCCTTCCCGCCGCCGCGCAGCACTCGCCCTGTGTGTCGGAGTGCGCCGACATCGTGGTGGTGAACGCGAAGGTGTGGACGGGGGTGCGAGGGGCGCCGGACGCGCAGGGCGTGGCGGCGCGCGACGGGCGGATCGTCGCCGTGGGAAGCAACCAGGAGGTGAACCGCACCGTCGGGCCGCGGACGCGGGTGGTCGACGCGGGCGGGAAGATGGTGGTGCCGGGGTTCATCGACTCGCACGTGCACTTCATCACCGGCGGGGCGGCGCTGGCCAGTGTGCAACTGCGCGACGCGCGCACGCCCGCCGAGTTCACGCGCCGCATCCGCGACTACGCGCGCACGCTGCCACCGGGCGCGTGGATCACCGAGGGGAACTGGGACCACTCGCTCTGGGGCGGCGAGCTGCCGCGCAAGGAGTGGATCGACTCCGTCACCCCCGGCCACCCCGTCTGGATCAGCCGGCTCGACGGCCACATGGCGCTGGCCAACTCGGCCGCCCTGCGCGCCGCCGGCGTCACCGCCGCCACGGCCGACGTGGCGGGGGGCGAGATCGTGCGCGGCCCCGGGCGCGAGCCCACCGGCATCCTCAAGGACAACGCGCTGGAGCTGGTGGACCGCGCCGTCCCGCCGCCCACGCGCGAGCAGCAGGACCGCGCGCTGGACGCGGCCATGCGCTTCGTGGCCGAGCAGGGCGTCACCAGCGTGCAGCACATGGGCGGGTGGGACGACCTGGCCGCCTTCCGCCGCGCGCATGACGCCGGACGGCTGCGCACCCGCATCAGCGCCGCGGTGCCGCTCTCCACCTGGCAGCGGCTGCGCGACGAGGTGGCCGCCCGCGGCCGCGGCGACGAGTGGCTGCGCATCGGCTCGCTGAAGGGGTTCGTGGACGGCTCGCTGGGGTCGCACACCGCGCTGATGCACCGGCCCTTCGACGACGCCCCGGCCGACTCGGGGCTCCTCGTCACCCCGGCGGAAGAGCTGTACGCGTGGACCCACGCCGCCGACCAGGCCGGGCTGCAGGTGATGGTGCACGCCATCGGCGACCGCGCCAACACGCTGATCCTGGACATCTTCGAGCGCGTGGCGCGCGAGGATGGCCCGCGCGACCGGCGCTTTCGCGTGGAGCACGCACAGCACCTGCGCCCGGAAGACATCCCGCGCTTCGGGCGCTTGGGCGTGATCCCCAGCATGCAGCCGTACCACGCCATCGACGACGGCCGCTGGGCCGAGAAGTTCATCGGCCCCGAGCGGGCGAAGGGTACGTACGCCTTCCGCACCCTGCTGGACGGCGGCGCCACGCTGGCGTTCGGCAGCGACTGGTTCGTGGCCCCGCCCACGCCGCTGGAGGGGATCTACGCCGCCGTCACCCGCCGCACCCTGGACGACCGCCACCCCGGCGGCTGGGTCCCCGAGCAGAAGATCACGGTGGAGGAAGCCCTGCGCGCCTATACCGGCGGCGCCGCGTACGCGATCTTCCAGGAGGGCGAGAAGGGGACGCTGGAGCCCGGCAAGCTGGCCGACTGGGTGCTGATCGATCGCGACCTGCGCGCCATCGCCCCCGAAACGATCCGCGACGCCAGGGTGCTGATGACGGTGGTGGGCGGCACCGTGGTGTACCAGCGCCCGGCGGGGAGCTGATCCGTGCTCGGTCGCCTCATCCGCTGGATCGGCGACGGCCGGAAAGCGGCCAGGCTGCGGCGCCGGGCGCGGCGGTCGACGGACCCGAACGAGCGCGCCGAGCTGCTGCTGGACGCGGCGAAGCTGGACGACCTCCCCAGCGCGCGCCTGGAAGCCGCGGTGGCGCTGGCGCAGGCGGGCCGCTACGAGGAGAGCGCCTGGAGCTGGCGGCGCGCCATCCAGCTCCGGCCGCTGCTGCTCCCGACCCCGGCGCAGGCCGACGCGCTCCTCCCGGTGCTCCCCGGCGTCGCGCGCGACGTGCTGGACGGCCTCATGTCCACCGACCGCAAGCTGCTGGACCAGCGCTGGGCGCTGGAGCGCCGCGGCACCTTCGACGGCGAGGAACGCTGGCGCCTGCTGCAGGAGCGGCACTGGGAGATGGAGCACCTCGTCCCCACCCTGCGCTACATCGCGCTGGCCGTGGCCCATACCTCGGGCGCGCCCGGCCGCCTCCGCATCGACTGCGACCGCTACGACCCGGACCCGGACTCGTACCTCGAGATCCGGCAGCTGGGCGAGGCGATCGTCTCCTGGGACGAAGCCCGCCGCATCACCCAGCTGCGGGTGCGGGAGTAGCCCGCCCTCCCCACCGGACGTCCATCTCCCCTCGCGACACTCCGCCGCGCGGCGCGGCCGCCGCGGCGCGAGCCGGGAATCTCCCCTCGTGGTTTCGGTTGCGGCGTGCTAAGTTATCGGCGTTGAACCGCTTCGGCGCGGCCGAGGCCGCTGGACACCGACGACGATCCCGAGAGCAACCGATGGCTACCGTTGACCTTGCCCCGGCCGGCGCCCCGCTGACCGTGCTGAGCGAAGACGAAGTGATGTTCCGCGACCTGGTACGCCAGTTCGCCGACGACGAGGTGCGCCCCCGCGTCCACGCGATGGACGAGGCGCAGAAGATGGACCCCTCGCTGATCCCGCAGTTCTTCGAGCTGGGGCTCATGGGGATCGAGGTGCCCGAGGAGCTGGGCGGCACGGGCAGCTCGTTCTTCACCGCCGCGCTGGTGGTGGAGGAGCTCAGCCGCGTGGACGCCAGCGTGGGCGTGTTCGTGGACGTGCAGAACACGCTGGTGAACAACGCCTTCCTGCGCTGGGGGAGCGAAGAGCTGAAGGCGAAGTACCTCCCGCAGCTCTGCGCCGAGAAGGTGGGTGCCTACGCCCTGAGCGAGGCCGGGTCGGGCTCCGACGCCTTCGCCCTGGCCACGCGCGCGGTGCCGGCCGACGGCGGGTTCCGGCTCACCGGCCGCAAGCTGTGGATCACCAACGGCGGCGAGGCCGAGATCTTCATCATCTTCGCCAACGCCGACCCCGCGCAGGGCTACAAGGGGATCACGGCGTTCATCGTGGAGAAGGAGTTCGCCGGCTTCAGCGTGGGGAAGAAGGAAGACAAGCTCGGCATCCGCGCCTCGTCCACCACCGAGCTGATCCTGGAAGAGGTGTTCGTGCCCGCCGAGAACGTGCTGGGCGAAGTCGGCAAGGGCTACAAGGCCGCCATCGAGACGTTGAACGAGGGGCGCATCGGCATCGGCGCGCAGATGATCGGGATCGGGCAGGGCGCGCTGGACGCCACCATCAAGTACGTTCAGGAGCGCGAGCAGTTCGGGAAGAAGATCGGCGACTTCCAGGGCGTGCAGTTCCAGATCGCGCAGCTGGCGGTGGAGCTCGAGGCGGCGCGGCTGATGGTGTACAACGCGGCGCGGCTCAAGGACGTGGGCCAGCCGTTCCTGCAGGAGGCGGCGATGGCCAAGCTGTTCAGCAGCCAGGTGACCCAGCGCATCGCGAGCACGGCGATCGACCTGTTCGGCGGCTACGGCTTCACCCGCGAGTACCCGGTGGAGAAGTTCTACCGCGACAGCAAGATCGGCACGATCTACGAGGGCACCAGCAACATGCAGCTCCAGACCATCGCCAAGAACCTGCTGAAGTAGGGGCCGGTGGTAGGATCGGACGGATGAAGAAGCCCGGCGGGAGGTCTCGCCGGCCTTCTCGTTGCTCGCGGCGGCCGCTTGATGCCCGATCCGGAAACTCAGCCGTCATACCGGCTCGGCGGATGGGTCACGCTCTCAGCGGGTGTGATCCAACCACCTTGAATCCGGATTCGGCAGATGATGACACAGGGGAAATCGCCACAAATGGACAGGCCTTGCGATGTGTCGGGGACGGGATCTAGCTTCTCCTCCCTCTCGTCACCCCTCGCAGGATGATTGCCGCATGAGCGCTCCCGCATTTTCGCAGATCGATCGTACGCCGTGGCCGGGCGGGTCCGCGGAGAAGATCGCGGTCACGCGTGTCAGGCCCGAGTTGATCGCGCGTGCGTTCGAGGTGGAGTTCTTCGAGGATGGCGGCCGTCAGGGCGCGGCGATCCGCATGCGCTCGGGGCGAGTGCTGGAACTCGTGCGGCAGTCGAGTGGCCGGGGATCGGGCACCGAGGTGCACGCCCACGCGACCGACGACTTCGTGAGCGCCCTGCGTGAGTTTCTCGCCGCATTCGATCTCTCGCCCGAGGATCTTTCGTGGATCCAGCCCTCGATCCGCGCCGAGATCCGCGGGGCCCAACGACAGGCCCCCGCGTGACCGGCGTCTGCTGGCACCGAAGGCGCGAGCCGGTTCAAGGCCGATTGAGCGGGTCGAGAGGTGCCGCTGGGGTCGATTGCCTGTCTTCGCGAGGCCCAGCAAGGACGGGCCCGGCATGACCGTGATCAAAGATGTGGTTGCCCTTGCCGGTTGGGCACATTAGTGTCGGCACGATGGACAGCGAGTCGTTCCCCTTCTACCACGGAGGTCGATCATGGCCGGGAAGAAGCTGACGCTGGACACCGACGCGCTGCGGGTGGAGACGTTCGAATCCGTCGACGAACGAAACGAGGAGGGCACCGTCCTCGGCAACGCGATCACGATGTATCGCTGCCCCACCGCGCCGACCGAGGCGTGCGACACCTGCCCCAAGACCTGCGAGTGCTGATCCGGCTCACGCCGTGACGGGTCGGCAGAGAACAGCGGGAGACGCCACGCGGCGCCTCCCGCTTTGTGATGGAGCGCGTACCAAGACCACGGCAGGAACGCAGGGCAATTCACAGCATC
>DASSME010000069.1:0-14359 GCA_035689035.1 Longimicrobium sp.
CGTGGTGTAGGCGGAGAGCATCACCACCGGGCGCGGGGTCTCGCTCATGATGTAGCCCAGCGCGGTCAGCCCGTCCAGCCCCGGCATCTCCACGTCCATCGTCACCAGGTCGGGCTCCAGCTGGTGCACCTTGCGCAGCGCGTCGTTCCCGTCGCGCGCCGTGCCGATCACCCGGAACTCGTCGGTCGCGGAAAGGATGTCGGTGATCACCCGCCGCATGAAGGCGCTGTCGTCCACCACCAGCACCGTGTGCGGGCGCCCCGGCCTGGGCCCACGCGGCGACGGCGGCCTAGAGGACGACATCCTGCCGCCCCACCGAGCTCACCAGGGTGCTCCCCTCGGCCACGTTGAAGCGCACCGAGCGGCCGAAGTCGCCGCCCACCGCCTCGCCCAGCAGCGGGATCCCCGCCCGCTTCAGCGCCTCGCGCGCCGCGCGGATGTTGCGCTCGCCCATGTTCAGCGACCCGGGCACCATCAGCGTGGCGAACATGCTGGCGCCGCCCACGATGCGCGCCTCCAGCCGGGCGGCGCGCGCGCCCAGGGCGCCCAGCTCGTCCACCAGCATCGGCACCGCGGTGGCCGCGAACTTGGCCGAGTTGTGGCGGTCGCGCGCCAGCGCGGGCTCGGGAAGGAGGACGTGCGCCAGCCCGCCCACCCGGGCCTGCCGGTCGTGCAGCACGATGGCCACGCAGCTCCCCAGCCCGAGCGTCACCAGCAGGTCGCCGGCCTGGCCCACCGCGTGGTGCGCCACCTTCACGTAGATCGGCCGGGGCTTCATGCGGGCTTCTGGAAGATGCGTTCGCGATTGTTCACCGAGCGGAAGAGCGTGCGGGCCACGCCCACCAGCGTTTCCACCTTCCCCATCACCAGGAACCCGCCCGGCGCCAGCGCGTCGTAGAAGTCCTTGAACAGCCGTTCCTGGATCTCGCGGTCGAAGTAGATCACCACGTTGCGGCAGAAGATCAGGTTCTGCCCGCCCTCGGCCCGCTCGCTGATCAGGTCGCGGCGCACGAAGCTCACGTTGCGCTGCGCCTCGGCGCGGATGCGGTACGGCGGCCCGGCCGAGAACCACTTCTCCCGGATGTGGACCGGCGTCTCGGTCAGCGACAGGTCGGGGAACACCCCCAGCCTCGCGTTCTCCAGGCTCTTCCGGTCGATGTCCGTTCCCACGATGCGGAAGCGGTCCAGCTCGGCGCGCTTTCCGTGCCGCTCGGCCCACTCGTGCAGCAGGATCGAGCAGGTGTACGCCTCCTCGCCGCTGGCGCTCCCCGCGCTCCACACCTTCACCGGGCCCTTCAGCGCGAAGAGCGTGGGGAGCACCTGTGCCTCCACCGCCGCCCACGTCTCCAGGTTGCGGAAGAACTTGGTGACGTTGATGGTGAGCGTGTCGAGCAGCTGGTCGTACTCGGCCGGCTCGCGGTCCAGCAGCGCGCTGTACTCGGCGAACGTCCGCTGCCCCCGGGCCCGCATCCGCACGGCGATCCGGCGGCGCAGGCACTTGTCCTTGTAGAACGAGCAGTTGAAGCCGCGGTCGCGCTCGATCTTGCGCTTCAGCTTCTCCAGCTCCTCCTCGTCGCCCTCCAGCGGCAGCGCGAAGGGAACGTACGGGGGCGGCGGCGTGAACCCGCTCATCGCAGCACGTTCTCCACCAGCTCCAGGTTGGTGCGCACCACGGCGTTCTGCGGGTTGATCTCCAGCGCGCGGCGCCAGAGCTTCACCGCCTCGGGACGCTCCATCCGCTTGTAGTGGATGTTCCCCAGCCGGAAGTACACGTCGTCGCCCAGGTCGCCCTTCAGCGCGATCGCCCGGCGGTAGCTGTCCGCCGCCTCGTCGTAGGCGCCGCGGCGGTAGAGCGCGTCGCCCAGCGCCTTGTGCGCCTGCGGCAGCTCGCCGTCCTCTTCCACCGCGCGGCGGTACAGCGCCTCGGCCTGCTCCCACTCGCCGCGCCGCTCGCGCACCGCCCCGTAGTGCAGGTGCACGGCGGCGCTGTGCGGATGCGCCGACGTCCCTTCCTCGCCCAGCTTCAACGCCTCGTCCACCCGCCCGGCGCTCGCTTCGGCCAGCAGCGCGAAGGCGTAGTACGCGGCCGGCACCTTCCCCTTCTCGCCCAGCGCCTCGCGGTACTTCGCGAACGCCTCGACCGCGGCGTGCGGGTCGCCCTGCTTCAGCAGCAGGATGGCCCGCGAAAGGTGGACCTGCGGGCGGCTGGGCGACATCCGCGCCGCCTCGTCCACGGCGAAGCGCGCGTCCTGCAGCCGTCCCAGCCGCTCCAGCGCCAGCGCCATGTCGTGCAGCGCGCTGGGCCGCACCCCGCCGATCTCCACCACCTCGCGGAAGTAGCGCAGCGCGAAGCGGTCGTCGCCCTTGCGCAGGCCGATCAGCCCCAGGTGGAAGCGCGCGTCCGGATTCGTCGGCTGAAGCTCGGCCACGCGCCGGAACTCGCGCGTGCTCTCCTCGTACATCCCCGTCTTGTAGAAGGCGATCCCCAGGTTGCGGTGCTCGTCGATCCGCGCCCGGGGCACCTGCTGCACCTCGATCGTGCGCCTCCCCACCGGGTGCGCGAAGCCCGCCTGGATCAGGCCGAACAGCGCCTTCCCCACGTCGAACTCCACCATCCCGCTGTCGTCGATGATGTCCTGCACGCTGCGCTTGCCGTCGATCAGCGGCAGGATCTTGCGCTGCTCGTCGGAAAGCTCGAAACCCTCGATCGGCTTCGAGCGGTCCATGTCGAACACCAGATCGAGCGAGGGGATCTTCTTCTCGATCAGGCTCCACTCGTCGATCCGCCGCGCCCCCTCCAGCAGCAGGTTCTCGGGGTTGATCGACACCAGCATCGCCCCTTCCTCGGGGCGCTGGTCGGGCTCGAACTGGAAGCTTCCCTGGTTCCAGGTGAAGAGGAAGTAGACCGCCTCCTCGATCTGGATGCGGATGTAGTGCTGCAGCTGCTCGCGCGAGATGTTCCCGCGGCGCACCAGGATCTCGCCCAGCCGGTCGCCGGGGGTCTTCGCCTGCTCGTCGATGGCGGCGAAGAGGTCCTCGGCGCGCAGCAGCCCGTTCTTCACCAGCAGGTCGCCCAGCCGGTCGCGCCGGTTCACGATCGACGCGTAGGTGATCCGCCCGCGGTCGAAGTAGATGTAGCCGAAGTTGCTGCGGTCGGTCAGCGACAGGCACCCGGTCTTCTGCCCCATCGCCAGCAGCTGCAGCACGTCGGGAAGGCCGGCCTCGCGCAGGTTGCCCTTGATCGCCATCTCAGGCCAGCTCCTCGATCAGCCGGTCTTCCAGCGCCAGCCACTCCCACGCCACCTTCTCGGGGTTGTTGAGGTACCAGCGGTCCACCGGGGCCGGCGCCGGCCGCGCCCGCTCGGCCGCCGCGCGGGCGCCGACCAGGAGCGCCTCGGCTTCGCCCACCCGATCGGGGTCGTGCAGCACGGCGCTTTTCGCGGCGTCGGCGTCCAGCCCCGCCAGCTCGGCGGCGATCGCCTTCAGCTTCTCCAGGTCGGCCGCGAAGCCGGCCAGCAGCGCGTCCACGTCGGGGGCGCTGTCGGCCTCGAGCGCGTGCTCCAGCCGCCGCGTGCGGATACCCTCGCCCTCGTAGCGCAGGATCGCCTCGGCCAGCCGCTTGCGCCACGGCTCGGTCTCCACCAGCGCTTCCACCGTGCTGGCGATGTCGAGCAGGAAGGCGCTGAACTCGTCCGGCGCCTCGGGCTCGGCCAGCCCGACCACGGTGGCCAGCTCCTGCGACCTGACCGTGCGCCGCTCGGCCTGCTGCACCTCGGCGATGCGCTCGAGCCCGGCGTGCAGCTCGCGCGCGCCGTCCAGCGGCAGGCCGGCCAGCGCCGCGTCCACCCCCTGGCCCAGCTTCACGCCCCGTGCCTCGGCCCCGCGCCGCACGATCTCCACCCGCGTCTCGGTCTCGGGCGGCGTGACGTCCACCACCAGCCCCCCGGCCAGCCGGGCGCGGAACTCCTCGCCCACCCCCTGCAGGTCGGCGGGCGCCACCTGGCTGGCCAGCACGATCTGCGTGCCCGTCCACACGATCTCGTCCCAGACGCGCAGCAGCTCTTCCTGCGTGCGGCTCTTCCCCGCCAGCAGGTGCGCGTCGTCGATCAGGATCAGGTCGCTCTCCATCACCTCGTCGGTCAACGCCTCGAGCGTGCCGCCGCTCACGGCGCTGGAGATGTCGTCCACCAGCTGGTCGGCCGTGCGGTAGAGCACGTGCAGGTCCGGGCGCACCGTAAGCGCCAGCTGGCCCACCGCGTGGAGCAGGTGCGTCTTGCCCACCCCCGCCGCGCCGTAGAAGAACAGCGGGTTGTAGCTGGTCCCCGGCGCCTCGGCGGCACGGCGCGCCGCGGCCGCGGCCATCTGGCTGCCGGGGCCTGCGACGAAGCTTTCGAAGGTGAAGCGGGGGTCCGGCTCGAACCTCATTGTGCGCGCGGGCTGCGTCCCTGGATCGGCGGCGGCGGTGCGAGGAGCGTGTGAGAAAGGAACCTATCTCCGGACGCGGCTTGAAGCTAGGTGCCCGTCAGGCCGGGGGCCCCGTCACGGGCCGCTCACGCGGGTGGATGCGAAGCGGATGAGGCGCGCTGGCCGTTCGATCCAGAACGCGGAAGCTCGCCACGAAACGCGGAGACGCGGAAGAACGAACCAGCCGTTCCCCGCGTCTCCTTACCGGTGCACCAGGGCTGCGATGGCGAGCCGTGGTCCGCATCGCGCCGCTTGCCGCCCCTCGATGCCCATTTCCTCGCTTCGTCCGACCCGTGTGGCCGGCGAGCCGCCGCCCGACCCGAGCGCCGGGTTCCGCGGGGGATGGATCAACCCCGCACCCCCGGCGCCTTCGCGGGGTAGGCGAACGGCGGCATGTCGTACGGCACGTAGACGTCCCAGGGGCTCAGGCCGGCGGACGAGTACCCCAGCGGGTGCTGCGCCAGCCAGGTGGCGATCAGCGAGCGGAACTCCACGAACTGCAGCTCTCCGCAGTCGATGTACAGCGCGTCGCAAAGATCCGGAAGCTCCGCCAGGAAGTCGGTGTACCGCGCCAGGATGGCCGCCACACCCGGCACCCGCGCCTTCCCTTCGAGCGCCGTGGCGAGCATGGCGCGCACCGCGGCCACGGCGCGCGCGGGGTCGTTGCCGTGCGCCCGCACGTCCTGCCCGGCCAGGTCCGAGCAGAACACCTGGTACCGGTACCGCTCGGTGTCGAGCACCAGCGAGCGCTTCCTCCTCTGCTCGCGCGAGCCGTACTCCTGGGCACCCAGGAACAGGCCGAGCTGCAGCGGCATGTTGAAGCGCGGCAACCCGCTGGCATGGTCGGGCTGCACCCGCGAGATGTCATGGATCCCGTAGCCGCACTCGCGGATCATGCGCTTGATCTTGGCCATGCGCACCTCGCCCCCGTCGTCCACCTCCAGCGCCGTGCGCGCCCGGAACCCGCAGTCGTGCACCGCGAACACCATCGCGTGCAGGATCGGCTGGTACTCGGCGTCGAACGGACAGTTGATGAACACGCTGCGGTCATACCCCTCCGGCATCACCGGCCCGCCTCCGGCCGCCTGCGCCCCCGCCCGCGCCGCGGGCGAACGTACGGCTCCGGCTCGGGCTCGGGCGTCCCCACCCCGGGCGGTGCCGGCGGCGGGGGGGCGCCCCAACCCGGCCCCCGCTCGCGCACCATCAGCGGCCGGCTGACGGCGTAGGCCCGCCGGCGCTCCATCACCACGTTGACCGCGGTTTCCAGCTGTTCACGGGTGAAGCGCCCTGTTTCTTCGACGGGAAGAACGGTGCGCCACGGCGGCGTCTTCATACGGCCTCCACGACGAGGGTGTGCACGGCTGCGCTGCCTTGCGTTGCGCATGATTCTCCCCTTTCCCCTTGAGCTTTGTACCCGCGTTGCCCGCCCGATAACCCACTCCCCCGCTGCTCCGCCCTGCCCGCTGGCCGTGTTTCTCTCCCGCGCCCGGTGCTCCGCCGTCCGCTCAGTGCACCCACGGCGCACTCCACCGCAGCAGCGGATGGCCCCCGTTTCCGGCGAAGTCGGGGTGCCGTTGGCCCACGGCGTCGCGCATGGCGATGCGTTGCTCGGGCGAACCGTTGAAGCCCAGCCCCCAGAACACCGCGTGAAGGAACTCGCCCACCGTGATCGCGACCTGCCCGGTGGAATCCTCCCCGTCCTCGCCACGCCCTTCGAACGCCACGTCGGCATTGTAGCGCAGCGGCAGGTGCGCGAGCTCCCCGAACGCGGCGAAGAACAGGTCGTACCGGCCCTCTTCGGATGCCGGCTCGTTACCCGGCCCCGCCGCTCCGCATCCGCGCAGCATGCGCATGACGTGGTAGGGCCCACCCCAGGTACCGTGGCGCTCGGGCGCCACCACGCGCGAGATCTCGACGTATCCGGTCAGCTCGTCGGGGTCGCTCACCGCGATCAGGATCTCGAGCGGCCCGCCGCAGGGCACCGCCTGCGCTTCGTGGGCGATCACCGACCCGTCGTCGGCGATCATCTGGAAGGGCACGTCGGGGTGGTGCGGATCGGGGTGGTACCGGGTGGGGAGCGCCACGTTGCACACCTCCAGGTACCGCAGCGGCCAATCGGGGTTCGGCCCTTCGGCGCCCGCGGGCTCCAGCACCTCGTGCAGCGGGGTGTTCAGCAGCACCGAGAGCACGTCCAGGTCGCCGGCGCTGCTCACCAGCCGCGCCAGGTCGCCGAGCGTGAACTCGGGGTCGACCCCCTCCAGCCGCCAGTGCCACAGGTGCAGCAGGTCGCCCACGTCCGATACTTCGTACGGCTCGGGGTCGCCGCCGGTGTGGATGATGACGCCGTGCCGGGTGAGCTCTACCGAGGGGCTGTACATGATGGACGCGGCGGTGAGGGTGGAGGAGCCAAGAGCTCGAAGTGCACAGCTCGTGTCTCTACGATAACACCCTCCATCCGCCTATGCCAAGGCCTGAAACGAGCCCGCTCCAACACGGCCAGCGCGGGGACAACTCACGCGAGCCGTCCGCCGCCGGCTGTCTACTTTGCCGCGGTCACGTTGCGCCCGAAGCGCTGCGAAAGCCGCCGCAGCACCTGCTCGCTGATCCCCCGCAGCGTGTCGAAAACGCCCGTGCCGGCCAGCGCCCGTGCCTCGTAGCGGGCGAGCCCGCGGTAGTTCAGGAGGTCGTCAAGTTCTTCCAGGCTCATCACATCGGGCAGGTCGCGCTTGTTGTACTGCAGCACGATGGGGATCTGCCGCGGGTCCACCCCCTGCTCCAGCAGGTTCACCTGCAGGTTGCGGAAGCTCTCCACGTTTTCTTCCGCCTGCGCCCGTTGACTGTCCGCTACAAAGACGACACCGTCGGCACCCTGCAGCACCAGCTTCCGCGTCGCGTCGTAGTACACCTGCCCGGGGACGGTGTAGAGCTGGAATCTTGTCTGGAAACCGGAGATGGTTCCCAGGTCCAGCGGCAGGAAGTCGAAGAACAGGGTGCGGTCGGTCTCGGTGGCGAGCGACACCATCCGCCCGCGCCGCTCCTCGGGCACCTGGCCGTAGATGTACTGGAGGTTGGTGGTCTTCCCCGAGCGCCCCGGACCGTAGTACACGATCTTGGAGGTGATCTCGCGGGTCGAGTAGTTGACCAGGGACATTCGTTCTTCCGCTTCCCTTCACACGCTCAGGTTCCGGGGCGCGCGCGCCGCCGTTTTCTCGGCGAGCCTACGCGCCCGGCCCGGCGGCGGCGCCCTCCGCCTCACCGCCGAATACGGTCTCCAGCCCGGCTTCCAGGTCGCGCTCGAACTGCCGCGCGTCGGCCGTGGGCCGGGTTTCGCTCCATCCCGGCAGCGCGGCCACCTCGCGCACGAACTCCGCGAAGAACACCTGCACCAGCCCGATGGAGCTGTCGTCGCCGAACACGCCGATGGCGATCAGGTCTTCGGCGGGGGTGCGGAAGGGGCCGATGAACACCTGGGTGGCGGCGCCGCCCTGGTGCAGGTGGCTGAACCCGCCTTCGCCCAGCATCACCGCCAGCGCGTGGCTCGAGGCGTGGATGCCGGCGCCGAGCGCGGCCACCCCCATCACGTCCAGCGCGCGGGCGAACCCGCGCTGCGCCAGCACCTGCCCGCTCTCGTTGATCAGCAGCACCAGCCTGAGCCCCGCCTCGCGGGCGAAGCGCTCCACCGGTGCGGCGAGCGTGCCCACGAACTGGGCCAGGTCGCCGCGCCTCATCCCAGCGCCTCGACCACCCTGGCCGCCTCGAGCCGCACCAGGCCCACGTTCACCCAGCTCTCGGCCACCACCACCAGCAGCAGGTCGCCCAGCTGCGGCGGCGCGGCGGCGAAGAGCAGCCCCTCGTCGGCCTCCACCTGCACCAGCTGCGCATCGCCGAAATCGGCGCCCTGCAGCGACTTCCTGGCCCGCCGGAAGATGGAGGCCACCAGCGCCGCCACCGCCGCGCCGGGCACCCCCACCATCAGGTCCTCCTCCACGATCAGCCCGTCTTCCAGGGCCACCACCATGGAGCCGCGCACGCCGGGCACGCGGTTCACGCGGTCCAGCAGCTCGCCGTAGGCGCTCACGGGGCGCCTCCGCCGGCGCGCAGGAAGCGGATCGCCGCGTCGCGCACCCGCGCCGCCACGCGCAGCACCCACCCCATCGGCACGTCGCGGCGCCCGGCCACGGCCACCATCCCGCCGTCGGGCGTGGGCGACAGCCGCACCACCGCGTCCGCCGTCTCCACCAGGATCCCCTTCCACCCGCCCATCTTCAGGTGCCGCACCGCGCGTTCGGCCTCGGACGATGCCGGCGAAAGGACGGCGGCGATCTCGGGCCCGCGGTCGCGCCCGCCCACGTGCATCGTCCCGGCGACCACGAAGCCCTGCGGGTCGAGCACCACGGCGCCGATCATCCCCCGCTCGCCGCCCAGCGCCCCCAGCTCCGCCTCGAACGCGTCGAACGCGTGGCCGACGTCCGATCCTCCGACCTCCACCGGCGGCGCGGCGGGCGCGGCCGACGGAGTCGCAGCGGGAGCGGCGGGAGCGGCGGCGGGCTGCGCCGGCGGCGCGGCCGGCGCTTCCACCGGGGCCGGAGCGGCCGGAGATCCGCGGCGGGCGCGGCCGTCGCGGCGGCGGGCGTGGATCTCCTCCAGCAGCGCGCGGATCTCCTGGTCGGTGAAGTCGCCCTCCAGCGCCTTCTCCAGGTGACGCTCGGCGGCGTCCCACTCGCCGCGCTCGGCCAGCAGCATCCCGATCGCCCGGCGGCTGGGGAAGTGCTCGGGGTCCAGCGCGAGCGCGATGTCCCACTCGTCGAACGCCTTGGTGGTCTCGCCGCCCTCGCGGTAGAGCACGCCCAGGAGGTGGTGCGCCTCCACGTCGTGGGGGTGGCGCTCCAGCCCGCGGATCACCAGGCGCAGCGCCGCGTCGGCGCGGCCGGCCTCGCGGTAGTGCTCGGCGAGCGGGCGGAAGGCGGGGCTGCCGGGGTCGGCGGCCACCTCGTCGCTCCACTGGCGCACCTGCTGGGGGGTGGCGTTCATGCGGCCTCGTCGCCCATGCTGCTGAGCAGCGCCTCGGCCGCGGCCATCGCCTTGGTGGCCTTGTCGCGCCGCACCACGTCCCCGTCTTCCAGGCGGAGATAGGTGGACCACGCCTCGTGCGCGCGGTGCATGTCGCCGGTGTGCGCGGCGGCGAAGCCCAGGTCGTAGTGGGTCACGGCGCTCAGCGGGTCCAGCGCCGAGGCGCGGGCGAGGGACGCCACCGCCTCGGTCCAGCGCCCCAGGCGGCGCTGCGCGGTGGCCAGCAGCAGCCACACCTCGGGGTGGTCGGCGTGCGCGTGCGACAGCTCGTCCAGCAGGCGGCGGGCGCGGTCGGCGTGGCCGTCGCTGAGCGCCAGCTTGGCCTCGCCCAGCGCGTCGCGCAGCGGGCGCGCCATGGCCGCCGATGCGGTCTCGGCCGGCTCCTCCAGGATCTCCACGATCCCCGTGGTCACCAGGCCGTAGACGATCTTGGCCACTTCGAACTCGGCGCGGCCCAGCTGCGTGGCGATCTCCTTGAGCGTGCGCTTGCCGTCGATCTCGGCCAGCACCTCCCACTCGCTGGGGTGCAGGTCGAGCGTGGGGCCGTCGGGGCTGTCGGAGACCAGCGCCGGGATCACTCCCATGTGGGGGATCTTGTTCTCCAGCGTGCTCCACTCGTCCACCCGCCGCGCCGCTTCCATCAGCAGGCTCTCGGTGGGCACGCGCACGCCCACGCCGCCGTTCTGCACCGGCGGGCCTTCCTCGAAGCGGAAGTAGCCGTCCTTCCACTGCACCAGCGTGAAGACCGCTTCCTCGATCTGGAAGCGCAGCTGCCGGCGCACCTCCTGCGCGCTCACCACCCCGAGCTCGACCAGGATCTCGCCGAGCGGGCGCCCCGGCGTGCGGGTCTGGTGCGCGCGCGCCTGCTCGATCTGCGCCTCGGTCACCTTCCCGGCGCGCAGCAGCAGGTGGCCGATGCGCTCGTGGTCCTCGCCCAGCGCGGCGCTGACCACGGCGCCGCGGTCGAAGCGGACGATGGCGGGGCGCTGGCGGGCCTCGTTGCGGATGGTGAGCACGCCGGTCTTGCGCGAAAGGTCCAGCAGCTGGAACACGTCGCTCAGCGCCAGCTCGCGAAGGGGTCCCTCGATCGCCATCTGCGGGCTCCCTCAGTCCGCGCCCGCGGGCGCCGCCGCGGTCTGGAACACGCTGGCGATGTCCAGCGCGGTGTCGATGTTCTGCCGCGCCGAGGCCGCGAACGGCCCGTCGGGGTCGGCCTCCACCGCGTGGCGCCAGTGCTCGATCGCCTCACGGAAGCGCCGCTCGGCCGCGGCGACGAGTCCCAGGTGGAAGAGCGCGTCGGCGCGGTCGGGGTCGAACTTGAGGATGCGCGCGAAGGCCGTCCGCGCGTCGGCACGGCGGCCGTCGTCCATCAGCACCTGGCCCAGCAGGAGCAGGGCGTCGAAGTGGTACGGGTCGCCGGCCAGCAGGTCCACCAGCGTGTGCACCGCCTCGCCGAAACGCTGGCCGGCGCGCAGGGCGGACGCCAGGAGCAGCGCCCCGTCGAAGTAGCTGGGGAGCACCTCCAGCGCCGCCTTCGCCTCGGCCACCGCCTCGTCCGTCCGCCCGCGGTCGAGGTAGAGGCGGCCGAGCTCCAGCCGCGCGGCCACGAAGTCGGGGTCGAGCTTGATGGCCAGCCGCAGCGCGCGCTCGGCGTCGTCCGGCTTTCCGGCGGCCACGGCGGCGCGCCCCAGGTTGCGCAGCAGCGTGGCGTCCTTCGGCGCCAGCTCCACGGCGCGGCTGAAGACGCGCACCGCGTCGGCCGCGGCGCCCTGCGCCAGCAGCGCCTCGCCCAGCACCTGCAGGTTGTCGACACGGTCGGCGTCGTGCTCGCGCACCGTCTCGGCCGCCTCGCGCGCCTCCACGGGCCGGCCCAGGCGCAGCAGCGCGCGGGCGCGCCCGGTCCACGCGCGCGAGTGGTCGCCGTTCCACGCCGCGCCTTCCAGCCGGGCGATGGCGCTGTCGAAGCGCTCCAGCGCCTCGCCCTCGAGCCCCTGGCGCAGGAAGATCTGCGCGGTGAGCAGCGCGGCCTGCACGGGGTCGGCGCCGGCGACGGCCACGCGGCGCACCTCGCCCAGCGCACGGTCGAGCAGCCCCTTGGACAGGTAGTCCTCGGCGAGCGCGAAGGCGTCGGCAGCGGGGGCGGGCGCGGCGGCCTGCGCGGGCGCGGAAGGGGCGAGCTCGGCGAAGATCTGGTCGAGCGCGCCGTCTTCGAAGGTGAAGCTCTCCACCCCCGCCTCGCCGCTGATCCGCTCGGCGGCGTCCAGCTCGGGCGCCAGCACCTCGGCGTACTCGAACTGGACGTCGATCGCCAGCTTGTAGCGGGGCGTGGTGTAGTACGGGTTCAGCTCCAGCGCGCGCTTGGTCTCGCGCAGCGCGCCCTCGAAGTCGCCCAGGTTGGAAAGGACGAAGGAGAGGTTGTAGCGCGCCTCGGCGAAGTTGGGATCGGCTTCCACCGCGCGGACGAAGGCGTTGCGCGCCTCCTCGTAGCGCCGCGTCTCCATCAGCACCGCGCCGATGCCGTTCCAGGCTCCGGCCGCGTCGGTGCTGGCCTTGAGCGCGGCGCGGTACGCGTCGAGCGCGGCGCCGTGGCGGCCGCGGCGCAGGTACATCAGCCCGCGGTTGCACCACGCGTCGATGAACCCGGGGCGGAGCGCCACCGCCTGCGTGAACGCCTCGTCGGCGCCCTTCTCGTCGCCGCGGTGGAGCCGCACCACGCCCAGGTTGTTCCAGGCGAGCGCGTACCCCTGGTCGCTTTCCAGCGCGCGGCGGTAGCTGCTCTCGGCGCCGTCCACGTCGCCCGTCTGGTGCAGGCACACGCCGCGCTCGTTCCACAGCTTGGGGCTCCGCTCGTCTTCCGCGAGCAGACGGTCGTACAGGTCCAGCGCCTGGCCGGCCTTCCCCTGCAGCAGGTGCACCTCCGCCATCGCCTGGCGGACCAGCGCGGGCTCCTCGCCCTGCTCCAGCGCGCGGGTGAACTCGCGCAGCGCCTCGTCGTACAGCGCCTTCTGGCGGAAGGCGATCCCCAGGTTGTAGTGCGCCAGCTTCTCGCCCTGCGCCACCTCGGGGCGGCGCACCCGGCCGCCCACCAGCTCCTGGTAGCGGGCGGCGCTGTAGCGGTCGAGCGAGAGGTTGGCCTGCGCCTTGGCGAAGTGGGGGTTCAGCTGCATCGCCCGGCGGCTGGCGGCGCTGGCCCGGGGCATGTCCTGCATGTCGCCGTAGACGAAGGCGAGGACGTAGTGCGCGTCGGGGAGGTCCGGGTTCAGCTCCACGGCGCGGGTCAGCTCGCGCAGCGCCTCGTCGTTCAGCCCGCGGTTGTAGTACAGCTCGCCCACGTAGAAGTGGAGCACGGCGCTGTCGGGATCGTGGTCCAGCGCGCGCAGGAACCACGTCATCGCCGCCTCGAAGCTCCCCCCCGCCTTCTCGGCCTGCCCCAGCTGGATCAGCACGCCCAGGTCGTCGGGGTCCTGCGCCAGGACGCGCTTGAGCTCGGCGACCGCGCCCGCGTGGTCGCCGGTGTTCAGGTACGCCTGGGCCAGGCGCGTGCGTGCCTCGGCGTCCGAAGGATCCTCGCGCAGCCGCTCGCGCAGCTCCGAGATCATCCGGTCGTAGTAGCCCGTGGCGAAGTAGGCGATCTCCAGGTTCCGCTGGGCGACCACCATCTTGGGGTCGATGGCCAGCGCGCGCTGGAACTGCTGGATCGCCTCCTCGTACAGCGCCTTGTTGAAGTAGAGGACGCCCAGGTTGTTGTGCGCGCCCGCGTCCGCGGCGTCGATCCGCTGGGCGAAGCCGCGCAGGATGCGCAGGTCGCGCTCCGAGTGCGGTGGGCGCGGCTCCTGGGCGTTGGGGGCGGAAAGGTCCTGCAGTTCAGGCAAGGCGAACAGCCTGGAGGATGATCTCGAGACTCTCCACGTCCGGGAGAAGCAGGAACTGGCCCTGCACCACCTCGTCACCGTCCATCAGGAACTCGGTCTGGATGCAGAACACGAAGTCGCGCTCGTGCCCGAAGTTGGTGTAGGCCGTGGTGAGCACCGCGCCGCACAGGTCGATCACCAGCGAGGGGACCGAGGGAAGGAGCATCAGCCCCATGAAGTCCGACAGCGCGTTCATGTAGGCGGCCGACAGGATGTTGCCGGCCTCCTTGATGGCGCTCTGCTCCAGCTCGCCGAACACGTGGCTGGACCCCGGCTGCCGGTGCAGCAGGATCTCGGCGAGGCGCATGGCGGCGTTGCGCGGAAAGATCAGCAGCGTCCGGCCGGTGAGGTCGCCCAGCATGTGCATCAGCACGGCGGCGACCACCTCGTCGGGGTTCCCCATGATCTCGGGAACGTCTTCGAGCGGGGTGACCTGCAGGCGCGGAACGTTGATCATGATCCGCGTGTTGGTCATCTGCGAGAGCGCCGTGGCCGCGTGCCCCGCGCCCATGTTGCTCACCTCCCGCAGGGCGTCGATCTGGATCGCGCCCAGGTCCCGCAGGTCGAGCGTCATGTTCGGTGTCGCTCCGTGATTTGTATCCGTCGCGGCGGTGTGCGTGCCGCCCGTCGTCGGTCGTTGAGGCCCGGTTTCACGTGATTCACATCTACAGCTAACAGCGGAACTGCTCCAGCGGCAACAGCCGCGGACTTCGACGGCGTGATTTGGACGACTGGAGGGGACAGGGGATAGGGGATAGGGGACAGGGTACAGCCTGCCTGCCTCGCCGTACCCGCCCATCGCCGCCGATCGGTACCACCGGAGCCCGCACCAGGAGAGAGGCTTCGCCCGCTGTCCCCTGTCCCCTGTCCCCTGTCCCCTGTCCCCTGTCCCCTGTCCCCTGTCCCCTGTCCCC
>DASSME010000070.1:0-19950 GCA_035689035.1 Longimicrobium sp.
CTCCGCCGTCCCCGGCGCGCGGCTGTACCGCACGGGCGACCGGGTGCGCTGGCTCGCGGACGGGAGGCTCGACTTCATCGGCCGGGTCGACCACCAGGTCAAGGTGCGCGGCTTCCGCATCGAGCCGGGCGAGATCGAGGCCGTCCTGCGGCTCCACGCCGGCGTCACCGACTGCGTGGTCGTGGCGCGCGGAGACGTGCCGGGCGACCGGGGGCTGGTGGCGTACGTGGCCGGCGGCGCCGGGGCGGACGAGCTGCGGGAGCACCTGCGGCGGAGCCTGCCGGAGCACATGGTGCCGTCCGCGTTCGTCTTCCTGGAGACGCTTCCGCTTACCCCGAACGGAAAGCTGGACCGCAAGGCGCTGCCGGCGCCGGAGTATGCGGCCGGCGCGGACCGGTACGTAGCGCCGCGGACGCCGGCCGAGGAAGTGCTGGCCGGGATCTGGGCGGAGGTGCTGCGCCTGGAGCGGGTGGGCGTGGAAGAAAGCTTCTTCGACCTGGGCGGGCACTCGCTGCTGGCCACCCGGGTGGTGTCGCGGGTCCGCGAGCTGTTCGCCGTGGAGCTGCCGGTACGCGCGCTCTTCGAGAGACCCACGGTCGCGGAGCTGGCGAAGGCGGTGGAGGAGATGCGCCGCGCGGGGCTGCCGGTGCTGCCGCCGGTGGTGCCGGTCGAGCGCACGGGCGCGCTGCCGCTCTCCTTCGCGCAGCAGCGCCTCTGGTTCCTGGAGCAGATGGGCGGCCTGGGGAGCGCGTACCACGCGGTGGAGCGGCTGCGGCTGCGCGGCGCGCTGGACCGGTCGGCGCTGGCGCGCGCGCTGGACGGGATCGTGGCCCGCCACGAGGCCCTGCGCACCACATTCACGGAGGTGGACGGGACCCCGGAGCAGCGCATCGCCCGCGCGGAGGTGGGGTTCCACCTGGTGGAGCTCGACCTGGCGGGCCGCCCGGACGCGGAGCTGCGGCGCGTGATGGCGGAGGAGGCGCACGCGCCCTTCGACCTGCGGCGCGGCCCCCTCATCCGCGGCCGCCTGGTCCGCCTGGCGGCCGACGACCACGTGCTGCTGCTGACCATGCACCACATCGTCGCCGACGGGTGGTCCATGGGCGTGCTCTTCGAGGAGCTCTCGGCGCTGTACGCCGCCCACCGCGAGGGGAGGGAGGCGCGGCTCGCCGCGCTCCCCGTGCAGTACGCGGACTACGCGGCGTGGCAGCGACGCTGGATGGAGCGCGACCTCCTGCGGGAGCAGGCGGAGTACTGGACGCGGACGCTCGCGGGCGCCCCCGGGCTCCTGGAGCTGCCCACGGACCGCCCCCGGCCGGCGGAGGCGGACCACGCGGGGGCGGGGTTCCCGCTGGAGCTGGACGCGGAGCTCACGGCGGGGCTCAAGGCGCTGTCGCGCCGGCACGGCACCACCCTGTTCATGACGCTGCTGGCGGGATGGGCGGCCGTGCTGGGCCGGCTTTCGGGCCAGGACGACCTGGTGATCGGCACGCCCACGGCCGGCCGCGGGCGGCGCGAGATCGAGGGGCTGATCGGGTTCTTCGTCAACACGCTGGCGCTGCGCGTGGACCTGTCGGGCGCGCCGACGGTGGCCGGGCTGCTGGAGCGGGTGAAGGAACGGGCGCTCGAGGCGCAGCGCCACCAGGACATCCCCTTCGAGCAGGTGGTGGAGCTGGTGCAGCCCGCGCGCGGCCTGTCGTACACCCCGCTCTTCCAGGTGCTGTTCGCGCTGCAGAACGCGCCCATGGGAGAGGCGCTGTCGCTTCCCGGGCTGGAGCTGGGCGAGGTGGGCGGCGGGTCCACGCAGGCGCACGCCAAGTTCGACCTGTCGCTTTCCCTCCGCGAGGCGGGGGACCGCATCGCGGGGAGCGTGACCTGGGCCACCGCGCTCTTCGAGCGGGAGACGGTGGAGCGCTGGGTGGGCTACCTGCGGCGCGTGCTGGAAGAGATGGTGGCCGACGACTCGCGCCGGGTGGAGCGGCTGGCGCTGATGCCGGAGCATGAGCACGCGCTGGTGGTGGAGGCGTGGAACCGGACGGCGGCCCCGTATCCGGCGGACCGGTGCCTCCACGAGCTCTTCGAGGCGCAGGCGGAGCGCACGCCCGGCGCGGTGGCGGCCGTCTTCGAGGGTGCCGCGCTGACGTACGGCGAGCTGGACCGCCGCGCCAATCGCCTGGCGCACCGGCTGATCGCGCTGGGGGTGCGCGCGGAGGACCGGGTGGCGCTCTGCGTGGAGCCGTCGCTGGACATGATCGCCGCGCTGCTGGGGATCATGAAGGCGGGCGCCGCCTACCTGCCGGCGGACCTGGCCGCGCCCGACGAGCGCATCGCCTTCATGCTCGACGAGGCGTCCGTGCGCGTCGTGGTCGCCGGCGGCGCGGAGGCCGCGCGCCCCTGGACGGCCGGGCGCACCGTGATCGAGGCGGGCGAGGACCTGGCGCGCTTCCCCGCCACGCCGCCGGTGGTCGGGGTGACGCCGCGCAACCTGGCGTACGTGATCTACACCTCCGGCTCCACGGGGCTGCCCAAGGGGGTGCTGGTGCCGCACGGCGGGGTGTGCAACTCGGTGACGGCCTTCTCCCGCATCTACGAGATCGCCCTCGGGCACCGCGTGCTCCTGTTCGCGCCGCTGCACTTCGACGCGTCGGTGATGGACATCTTCACCGCGCTGACCACGGGCGCCGCCCTGGTGATGGCGCCGCGCGAGGCACTGATCCCCGGCGACGAGCTGGTGTCGCTGCTGGAGCGCGAGCAGGTGACGCACGCCAAGTTCACCCCCAGCGCGCTGGGGGCCACCCCATGGGCGCCGCTCCCCGCGCTGCGGGCGGTGATGGTGGGCGGCGAGGCGTGCGGCGCGGAGCTGGTGGCCCGCTGGGCGCCGGGGCGGCGCTTCTTCAACGGCTACGGGCCCACGGAGACCAGCATCCGCATGTCGGTGGTCGAGGCGACGGACGGCACCCGCCCGCCCCCACTGAGCGCGGGGACGGCCAACGTCCGCGTCTACGTGCTGGACGCCGCGGGGGAGCCGCTCCCCGTGGGCGCCCCCGGCGAGGTGTACATCGGCGGGGTGCAGGTGGCGCGCGGGTACCTGGCGCGCCCGGCACTGACCGCCGAGCGCTTCGTCCCCGACCCGTTCTCGCCCGAGCCGGGGGGGCGGCTCTACCGCACGGGTGACCGGATGCGGTGGCGCGGCGACGGCACGCTGGAGTTCATCGGACGGTTCGACCACCAGGTGAAGATCCGGGGCTTCCGGATCGAGCTGGGGGAGATCGAGGGCGCGCTGCGGCGGAGCGAGGGAGTGGCCGACTGCGTGGTGGTGGCCCGCGAGGACGTGCCCGGGGAGAAGCGTCTGGTGGCGTACGTGGTGGGCGACGTGGAGACGGCGGTCCTGCGCGAGCACCTGCGGCGGAGCCTGCCGGAGTACATGGTGCCGGCGGCGTTCGTGCGGCTGGAGGCGCTGCCGCTGATGCCGAACGGGAAGCTGGACCGCAAGGCACTCCCGCTGCCGGAGTACGGGGCGGCGGAAGAGGCGTACGTGGCGCCGCGCACGCCGGCCGAGGAGGTGCTGGCGGGGATCTGGGCGGAGGTGCTGGGGGTGGAGCGGGTGGGGGTGGAGGACCACTTCTTCGAGCTGGGCGGGCACTCGCTGGTCGCGACCCGCGTCGCCGCGCGCGTCCGCCAGGTATTCGGCGTGGACCTCCCGCTGCGCGCCGTCTTCGAGCGGTCGCTCCTCTCCGGGCTCGCGGCCGAGATCGAGCGTCTGCGTGGCACCGGCGCCGCGGCCGTCGAGGGCGCCATCGCCCCCGCCGCGCGCGACGGCGACCTGCCGGTGACGTTCGCGCAGGAGCGGCTCTGGTTCGTGGACGCGCTGGACCCGGGGAGCCCGGCGTACGCGATCCCGTTCTCGTACCACGTCGCCGGCCGTCTCGACCCCGACGCGCTCCGCCGCGCGCTGGCCGAGCTGGTGCGCCGCCACGAGCCGCTGCGCACGACGCTCCCGGCCGTGGAGGGCGTCCCCGTGCAGCGGATCGCCCCGCCGCCGGCCAGCTTCGACCTGCCGGTCGCCGACCTGCGGCACCTCCCCGAGGGCGAGCGGCGGGCCGAGGCCGGCCGCCTGGCGGCCGAAGCCAGGCGGCACCGCTTCGACCTGGCGCGCGGGCCGCTCTTCCGCGCGTCGCTCGTCCACATGGCCGACGACGAGCACCGCCTCCTCCTCAACCTCCACCACGCCATCGGCGACGGGTGGTCGCTGGGCGTGCTGCGGGAGGAGCTTTCCGCGCTCTACGGCGCCTTCTCGCGGGGCGAGCCGTCGCCGCTGCCGGAGCCCGCGCTGCAGTACGCGGACTACGCGGTGTGGCAGCGCGAGCAGCTGCGGGGTGAGGTGCTCGACCGCCAGGTCGGCTACTGGAAGGAGCGGCTGGAGGGCGCTCCGGCGCTGCTGGCGCTGCCGACCGACCGCCCCCGCCCGCCGGTGGAATCGCACCGCGGCGCGCTCGAGCGCCTGGTCGTCTCGTCCGAGCTGGCGGCGGAGGTGCACGCGCTGGCCCGCCGCGAGGGCGCCACGCTGTTCATGGTCCTCCTCGCCGCGCTGGACGTGGTCCTGGGGCGCCTGGCCGGGCAGGAGGACGTCGTCGTGGGGACGCCGATCGCGGGGCGGACGCGGGCGGAGACCGACCGGATGGTGGGGCTCTTCCTCAACTCGCTGGCGCTCAGGACCGACCTCTCGGGCGACCCGAGCTTCCGCGAGCTGCTGGGGCGGGTGCGCGAGACCACGCTGTCCGCGTACGCACACCAGGATCTCCCCTTCGAGCGGGTGCTGGAAGAGGTGCGTCCCGAGCGGAGCCTGGCGCACGCCCCCGTGTTCCAGGTGATGCTCAACCTCGCCAACTTCGAGCGCGGCGCCTTCCGCGGCGACGGCCTGGAGGTGGCGGAGGCCGAGGCTGGCTCGGGCGGCGAGGTGGCCAGCAAGTTCGACCTCACGCTGTACGTGAGGGAGCGGGACGGGGGGATCCACGTCACCCTGGTCTACGCCGCCGACCTCTTCGACGCGCCTCGGATGCGCGCGCTCCTGGCGCAGCTCGAAGGCGTGCTCCGCCAGGCCGCGGCCGCGCCGGAGACCTGCGTGGGCGCGCTGTCGCTGGCGACGGAAGCGGCCCGCGCCGTCCTGCCCGATCCGTCGCGGCCGATCGAGGCCGAGGCCTGGAGCGGGGCCGTGCACGAGGCGTTCGCCGCCCACGCTGCGGAATCGCCGGAAGCGCTGGCGATCTCCGATGCGGCGGAGACGTGGACGTACGCCGAGCTGGACGCGGCGGCCAACCGCATCGCGCACCGGCTGATCGACGGCGGGGTGCGCCCGGGCGACGTGGTGGCCGTCTACGCGCACCGCTCCGCGGCGCTCATCCGCGCGCTGCTGGGGACGTGGAAGGCGGGGGCGGCGTTCGCCGTCCTCGATCCGGCGTATCCGGCCGCGCGCCTGGCGGCGCAGGCCGGCGTGGCGCGACCCGCTGCCCTGCTGCGGATCTCCGCCGCGGGCGAGGTGCCGGCGGAGGTGGCCGCCGCGCTCGCCGAGACCGCGCGGACGACGGTCGTCCTGCCGGCCGGCAGCGACGACGGGCTCGGTGGATTCCCATCGGCCGCGCCCGCGGTCTCCGTGGGGCCAGACGACCTGGCGTACGTCGCGTTCACCTCGGGGACCACGGGCACGCCGAAGGCGATCGCCGGGACGCATCGCCCGCTGGCGCACTTCTTCGGCTGGTACGCGCGGGAGATGGGGATCGGGGCGAAGGATCGCTTCTCCCTCTTCTCGGGGCTGGCGCACGACCCGCTCCTGCGCGACGTGTTCGCCCCGCTGGCGGTAGGCGGGAGCATCGTCATCCCCGATCCCGACCAGGTCGGCACGCCCGGGTGGCTGGCGGGGTGGATGCGGGAAGAGGGGATCACCGTTGCCCATCTCACCCCCGCGATGGGGCAGATCCTGGCGACGGGGTCGGCAGATGCACGGCTCCCCGCGCTGCGCCTCGCCTGCTTCGGCGGCGACGTGCTGCGCGCGACGGACGTGGAGCGGCTGCGCAGCATCGCCCCCAACGCCGACGCCGTCAACTTCTACGGCGCCACCGAGACGCCGCAGGCCATGGGCATCTTCCACCTCCCCGCCGACCTGGCGGAGGTGGGCTCGGCCGTTCCCGTCGGCCGGGGGATCGAGGGCGTGGACCTGCTGGTCCTCACGCCGTCGGGAACGCTGGCCGGAATCGGCGAGCTGGGGGAGATCGCCGTCCGCACCCCCTATCTCTCGCGCGGCTACCTGAACGACGCGGAGCTGACGGCCGCGCGCTTCGTCCCCAACCCGGTCACGGGTGACCCGGCCGACCGCGTCTACCGCACCGGCGACCTGGGCCGCTACCGCCCCGACGGCGCCGTGGAGCCCGCCGGCCGCGTGGACGGCCAGGTGAAGGTGCGCGGCTTCCGCGTGGAGCTGGGGGAGATCGAGGCCGCGCTGGCGAAGCACCCTTCCGTGGGCGAGGCCGTCGTCGCCGCGCGGGGCGAGGACCCGGACCGCGCGCTCGTCGCGTACGCCGTCCCGCGCGCGGGCGCCGCGATCGAGGCCGAGGCGCTGCGGGCGCACCTGAAGTCCATCCTCCCCGACTACATGGTCCCCGCGGCGTTCGTGGCGATCGCGGCGGTGCCGCTGACGGCGAACGGCAAGGTGGACCGCCGCGCGCTGCCGGAGCCCGCTCCGGCCGCGGCGGACTCGCGCTCCGCCGCGCCGCGCACGCCGACGGAGGAGATCCTGGCGCAGATCTGGGCCGAGGTCCTGCGCACGGAATCCGTCGGCGTGAACGACGACTTCTTCGCGCTCGGCGGGCACTCGCTGCTGGCGACGCGGCTCCTGGCCCGGGTGCAGAACGCGCTGGGTGTCGTCGTTCCGCTCCGCGCGCTCTTCGAGGGGCCCACGGTGGCGGAGCTGGCGGCGCGGGTGGATGCGCTGCGGCAGGGCGGCGCGCGCGCGCTGCCGCCGGTCGTGCGGGTCGATCGTGATCGCCCCCTCCCGCTCTCGTTCGCCCAGGAGCGCCTCTGGTTCATCGACCGGCTGGAGGGCGGGAGCGCGCCGTACAACATCTCCGCCGCGCTGCGCCTCACCGGCGCGCTCGACGCCGCGGCGCTGGAGCGTAGCCTGGGCGAGATCGTCCGCCGCCACGAGTCGCTGCGGACCGTCTTCCGCGAGGTGGACGGAGGCGCGGTGCAGGTGATCGCGCCCTTCGCCGGCTTCGCGCTCCCCGTCGACGACCTGTCGGGGCTGGACGAGACGGCGCGCGAGACGGAGGTGCGGCGGCGCGGGCGGGAAGATGCGGCGCGTCCCTTCGACCTCGCCGAGGGCCCGCTCTTCCGCGCCGCGCTGCTGCGGGTGGCGGACGAGGAGCACGTCCTGCTGCTGTGCATCCACCACATCGTGAGCGACGGGTGGAGCAGCGGCGTCCTCCTGCGCGAGCTGTCGGCGCTGTACGCGGCCTATCGCGAGGGGGCCGATTCGCCGCTGGCCGAGCCGTCCGTGCAGTACGCGGACTACGCGGTGTGGCAGCGCGAGCAGCTGACGGGCGAGGTGCTGGATCGCCAGGTCGGCTACTGGAAGGAGCGGCTGGCGGGCGCGCCCGCGCTGCTGGAGCTGCCGACGGACCGCCCCCGGCCGCCGGTGCAGTCGCACCGCGGCGCGCGGGAGAGGTTCGACCTGCCGCGCGAACTGCTCGACCATCTCCAGGCGCTGGGCCGGAGCGAGGGCGCCACGCTGTACATGGTGATGCTCTCCGCCTTCCAGCTGCTGCTGTCGAAGTACAGCGGGAGCGACGACATCGTCGTGGGCAGCCCCATCGCCGGGCGCACGCGGCGCGAGGTGGAGGAGCTGATCGGCTTCTTCGCCAACACGCTGGTGCTGCGCACCGACCTGTCGGGCGATCCGTCCTTCCGCGAGCTGCTGGGGCGGGTGCGCGAGGGGACGCTGGGCGCGTACGAGCACCAGGAGGTGCCGTTCGAGCGGCTGGTGGCCGAGCTGCAGCCGGAGCGCTCCCTGAGCCACGCGCCGCTCTTCCAGGTGATGTTCGCGCTGCAGAACGCCGACCGCTCCGGCTCCGGCCTCGCGGGGCTGCGGATGGAGGCGGTGCCGGCGGAGGTGGAGACCACCCGGTTCGACCTGGGGCTCACCGCCATCCCGCATGACGGAGGCGTCCGCGGCGCGCTGGAGTACAGCACCGACCTCTTCGAGCGCGCCACGGTCGAGCGGATGCTCGGCCACCTGGAGCGGGTGCTGGAGCAGGTCGCCGCGGACGCGGACGTGCGGCTTTCGCGGCTGGAGCTGCTCGGCGGTGCGGAGCGCGAGCAGGTGCTCGGGACGTGGAACCGCACGGAGCGCGAAAGCTCCGACCCGCCGGCCCACGCGCTCTTCGCCGAGTGGGCGCGGCGCGCTCCAGGGGCCACCGCCCTCCTGCACGGCCGGGATGCCGTGAGCTATGGCGCGCTGGACCGGCGCGCCGCGGCCCTCGCCCGGCGCCTGCGCGAGCTGGGCGTGGGGCCCGAGACGCCGGTGGGCCTGTGCATGGAGCGCACGCCCGAGCTGCTGGTGGGAGTGCTGGGGATCTGGAAGGCGGGTGGCGCCTACGTCCCGCTCGATCCCGGGTACCCGGCGGAGCGGCTGGGCTGGATCATCGCCGACGCGGCGCTTCCGGTGGTGGTCGCCACGGGAGACACGGCCGGGGTGCTGCCGGAGCACGGGGCCACCCTCGTGCGGGTGGACACGCTTCCGGAGACGGCGGCGGACACGGCGGCGGAGGTGCCCGCGTCCGGCGCGGGCCTGGCGTATGTCATCTACACCTCGGGGAGCACGGGCCGCCCCAAGGGGGTGCTGGTGCAGCACGGCTCGCTGTCGAACCTGCTGGCCGCCACGCGCGAGGCGTTCGGAGTCGGCGAGGGCGACGTGATGCCGGCGCTGGCCTCGTACGCCTTCGACATCTGGCTCTTCGAGGCGCTGCTGCCGCTCACCTCGGGGGGTGCGGTGCGCCTGGTCGGGCGTGAGCGGGTGCTGGACGTACCCGCGCTGGTGACGGAGATCGCGGACGCCACGCTGGTGCACGCGGTCCCCGCGCTGATGCGGCAGCTGGTCCACGTGGAGCGCGAGACGCCCCGGTTCAGCCGGCTGCGGGGCGCCTTCGTGGGCGGCGACCGGGTGGCGGCGGACCTGCTGGCGGAGATGCGGGAAGCGCTCCCCGGGGCGGAGACGCACGTCCTGTACGGCCCCACCGAGGGGACGATCCTGGCCTCCACGTACCCGGTGCCGGCGGACGGGATCGTGGAGGGGCACCCGATCGGCCGTCCGCTGGGGAACGTGCGCCTGTACGTCTGCGACGGGCTCGGGAGCCCGCAGCCGGCGGGCGTCCCGGGCGAGTTGCTGATCGGCGGCGCGGGGGTAGCGCGCGGCTACCTGGGCCGCTCCGCGATGACCGCGGAGCGCGTCGTCCCCGACCCCTTAGGCACAGAGCCCGGCGCACGGCTGTACCGCACCGGCGACCGGGCGCGCTGGCGGACGGACGGGACGCTGGAGTTCCTGGGCCGCCTGGACGGCCAGGTGAAGGTCCGCGGCTTCCGGATCGAGCCGGGGGAGATCGAGGCCGAGCTGCGGGGCCACGAGAGCGTCACCGACTGCGTGGTCGTGGCGCGCGAGGACGTGCCGGGCGACCAGCGGCTGGCGGCGTACGTCGTCGGCAAGGTGGAGGCGGACGCGCTGCGCGAGCACCTGCGGCTGTCGCTGCCGGAGTACATGGTGCCGAGCGCGTTCGTGGCGCTGGAGCGCATCCCGTTGACGCCCAACGGAAAGCTGGACCGGAAGGCGCTGCCTGCGCCGGATTACGCGTCGGCGGAGGACCGGTACGTGGCGCCGCGGACGCCGGTGGAAGAGGTGCTGGCGGGGATCTGGGCGGAGGTGCTGCGCCTGGAGCGGGTGGGCGTGGAGGAAAGCTTCTTCGAGCTGGGCGGGCACTCGCTGCTGGCGACGCGGGTGGTGGCGCGGGTCCGCGAGCTGTTCGGGGTGGAGCTGCCGCTGCGGGCGCTCTTCGAGGGGCCCACGGTGGCGGAGCTGGCCGGGCGCGTGGAGGAGATGCGCCGCGCGGGGCTGCCGGTGCTGCCGCCGGTGGTGCCGGCCGAGCGCACGGGTGCGCTGCCACTGTCGTTCGCGCAGGAACGGCTCTGGTTCCTGGACCGCCTGGAGCCGGGGAGCGCCGCCTACAACATCCCCGCCGCGCTGCGCCTGACGGGCGCGCTGGACGAGCGGGCGCTGGAGCGCGCGCTGGGTGAGATCGTCCGGCGTCACGAGGCGCTGCGGACGGTCTTCGGCGAGGCGGACGGCTCGCCGGTGCAGGTGATCGCCCCCTTCAGCGGGTTCGCCCTGCCGGTGGAGAACCTGTTGGGGCTGGGCGAAACGGATCGCGAGGCGGCGGTCAGGCGGCGCGCAGGCGAGGAGGCGGCACGGCCGTTCGACCTCGCCGCGGGCCCGCTCTTCCGTGCGGCGCTGCTGCGGCTGGGCGCCGAGGATCACGTGCTGCTCCTCTCGATGCACCACATCGTCAGCGACGGGTGGAGCACGGGGGTGCTCTTCCGCGAGCTGTCGGCGCTGTACGCGGCGTATCGCGAGGGCGGGGAGTCGCCGCTGGCGGAGCTGGCGGTGCAGTACGCCGACTACGCGGTGTGGCAGCGCGAGCAGCTGGCGGGCGAGGTGCTGGACCGGCAGCTGGCGTACTGGAAGGATCGCCTGGTGGGCGCGCCCGCCCTGCTGGAGCTGCCGATGGACCGTCCCCGGCCGCCGGTGCAGTCGCACCGCGGTGCGCGGGAGAGGTTCGACCTGCCTCGCGAGCTGCTCGACCGTCTCCAGGCGCTGGGCCGCAGCGAGGGCGCCACGCTGTACATGGTGCTGCTGGGCGCCTTCCAGCTGCTGCTGTCGAAGTACAGCGGGAGCGAGGACATCGTCGTCGGCAGCCCGATCGCGGGGCGCACGCGGCGCGAGGTGGAGGAGCTGATCGGCTTCTTCGCCAACACGCTCGTGCTGCGCACCGACCTGTCCGGCGATCCGAGCTTCCGCGAACTGCTGGGGCGGGTGCGCGAGGGAACGCTGGGCGCGTACGAGCACCAGGAGGTGCCGTTCGAGCGGCTCGTCGCCGAGCTGCAGCCGGAGCGCTCCCTGAGCCACGCGCCGCTCTTCCAGGTGCTGTTCACCCTCCAGGACACCGAGGGCGGGGGAGCCGCTCTCCCGGGGCTCGGCGTGAGCGGAGTCGCAGCGGAGCTCGCGAGCGCCAAGTTCGATCTCTCCCTTACGCTCTCGACCACCGCCCAGGGTCTGCGTGGCGCGCTGAGCTACAGCACGGACCTCTTCGAGCGTGGCACGGTCGAGCGGATGCTCGGCCACCTGGCGCGGGTGCTGGAGCAGGTCGCCGCGGACGCGGACGTGCGGCTTTCGCGGGTGGAGCTGCTCGGCGAGGCGGAGCGCTCGCTCGTCCTGGAGGCGTGGAACGGGACGACGGCCGAGTATCCGGCGGACCGGTGCATCCACGAGCTGTTCGAGGCGCAGGCGGCGCGCAGGCCGGGGGCGGTCGCGGTCGTCTGCGAAGGAGAGGCGCTGAGCTACGCGGAGCTGAACGCGCGCGCCAACCGCCTTGCCCACCACCTCCGCTCGCTGGGCGTGGGCCCCGATGCACGGGTGGGGCTCTGCCTGGAACGGAGCCTGGAGATGATGGTGGGGCTCCTGGCGGTGCTCAAGGCCGGCGGTGCGTACGTGCCGCTGGACCCCGCATACCCGGCGGAGCGGCTGGCGTACATGCTGGCCGACAGCGACCCGGCGGTGGTGCTGTCGCAGCGGCGGCTCCGGGACCGGATCGGGAGCACGGGCGCGCCGGTGCTGGAGCTGGACGAGGCCGCACCGGCCTGGGGCCACCTTCCGGTGACGAGCCCGGAACGCGGCACGCTCACGCCGAAGCACCTGGCGTACGTCATCTACACCTCCGGAAGCACCGGCCGGCCCAAGGGCGTGGGGGTCCCGCACCGCGCCGTGATCAACGCGCTGAGCTGGATGCAGGATCTCTCCGGGCTCGCCGCGGACGACGCGGTGCTTCACAAGACGCCGTACAGCTTCGACGCCTCGCTGCGGGAGCTGCTTCCCCCGCTGCTCGTGGGCGGCCGGCTGGTGCTGGCGCGGCCCGAGGGACACCGGGATCCAGCGTACCTGCTGGAGCTGATGCAGCGCGAGGAGATCACGACCCTCCACGCGGTTCCGTCGCTCCTCCAGGCCCTGGTGGACGAGGGGGGGCTGGCCGCGTGCCACGCGCTCCGGACGGTGATGTGCGGCGGCGAAGCGCTCGCCGCGGAGCTCGTCCGCCGCTTCAGGGGCCAGGCGCCCTGGGCCCGGCTGTACAACGTCTACGGCCCCACCGAGGCCGCGGTGGACGTCACGGCCTGGCCGTGCACGGGCCGGCCGGACGGGGCCGCCATCACCCCGATCGGCTCGCCCATGCCCAACGTCCGCATCTACCTGCTGGACCCGGCGGGCGAGCCGGTGCCGGTGGGGGTCGCGGGCGAGCTGCACATCGGCGGGGTGCAGGTGGCGCGCGGCTACCTGGGCCGCGCGGCGCTCACGGCGGAGCGCTTCGCCCCCGATCCGTTCTCGACCGAAGGCGGCGCGCGCCTGTACCGCACCGGCGACCGGGCGCGGTGGCGGGCGGACGGCACCATCGAGTACCTGGGGCGGCTCGACCACCAGGTGAAGGTGCGCGGGTTCCGGATCGAACTGGGTGAGATCCAGGGCGTGCTGCGGCGGAGCGAGGGAGTGGCCGACTGCGTGGTCATCGTCCGCGAGGACGTCCCCGGGGAGAAGCGGCTGGCGGCGTACGTGGTGGGCGACGCGGAGGCGGGAGTGCTGCGCGAGCACCTGCGCCGGGAGCTCCCGGAGCACATGGTCCCGTCCGCGTTCGTCTTTTTGGACGCGCTGCCGCTGACGCCGAACGGGAAGCTGGACCGCAAGGCGCTCCCTGCGCCCGAGGGGGATGCGTACGCGCGGGGGAGCTACGAGGCACCGCTGGGCGAGGTGGAAGCGGCGCTGGCGGAGATCTGGGGAGAGGTGCTGGGTGTGGGCGAGGTGGGGCGGTGGGACCACTTCTTCGAGCTGGGCGGGCACTCGCTCCTGGCGATCAAGCTGGTCGAGCGGATGCGGCGCAGAGGGCTGCACACGGACGTGCGGGCACTGTTCACCACGCCGGTGCTGGCCGAGCTGGCCCTGGCCGTGGGCCGGGAGTCTCCCGGGCTGGAGATCCCCGCGAACGGGATCCCGGAGGGGTGCGGCGCCATCACGCCGGAGATGCTGCCGCTGGTGGAGCTGAGCCAGGCGGAGATCGAGCGGATCGTGGCGGCGGTGCCGGGCGGCGCCGCGAACGTGCAGGACATCTACCCGCTGGCCCCGCTGCAGGAGGGGATCCTCTTCCACCACCTGCTGTCCCAGGAGGGGGACCCGTACCTCCTGTCGAGCGTGATGGAGTTCGACACCCGCGTGCGCCTGGACCAGTACCTGGCGGCCCTGCAGGCGGTGATCGACCGGCACGACGTCCTGCGCACGGCCGTGGCCTGGGAGGGGCTCTCCGAGCCGGTGCAGGTCGTCTGGCGGCACGCGCCGCTGCCGGTGGAAGAGGTGGAGCTGGATGCGGAGGATGCGGCCGGGGAGCTGTGGCGGCGCTTCGACCCCCGGCGGTACCGGATGGAGCTGGGGCGGGCGCCGCTGCGGCGGGCGTGCATCGCCGAGGACCGCGCGCGGGGCCGGTGGCTGCTGCTGATGCTCGCGCACCACCTGACCAGCGACCACGAGTCGCTGGAGGTGCAGCGCGAGGAGATCTCGGCGCACCTGCGGGGCATGGAGTCCGAGCTGCCGGCGCCGCTTCCCTTCCGCAACTACGTGGCGCAGGCGCGCCTGGGGGTGAGCCGCGAGGAGCACGAGCGCTTCTTCGGCGCGATGCTGGGGGACGTGGAGGAGCCGACGGCACCGTACGGGCTGCTGGACGTGCGGGGCGAGGGCCACGGGATCGGCGAGGCGCGGCTTCCGCTGGCGGGCGACGTCGCCGCGCGGCTGCGCCGCCGGGCGCGGGCGCTGGGCGTCAGCGCGGCGAGCCTGTGCCACCTGGCGTGGGCGCAGGTGCTGGCGCGGCTGAGCGGCCAGGCGGACGTGGTCTTCGGGACGCTGCTCTTCGGCCGGATGCAGGGCGGCGAGGGCGTGGACCGGGTGATGGGCCCCTTCATCAACACGCTGCCGGTGCGGATCGGCGTGGGCGAGGAGGGGGTCGAGGCGGTGGTGCGGCGCACGCACGCCCTGCTGGCGGAGCTGCTGCGGCACGAGCACGCCTCCCTGTCGCTGGCGCAGCGCTGCAGCGGGGTGGCGGCACCCGCGCCGCTGTTCACCTCGCTGCTGAACTATCGCTACGTGGGCGGGAGTGGGCGTTCCTTCGAGGCGGGGCAGCCGGGCGAGGGCGTGCGCGGCGTTCGCGTACAGGAGCGGACCAACTACCCCGTGGCGCTCTCGGTGAACGACCAGGGGGAGGCGCTCTCGCTTACGGCGCAGGTGGCGGCCCCGGCTGACGCGGAGCGGGTGTGCCGGATGATGCACTCGGCGCTGGAGCGGCTGGTCGAGGCGCTGGAGCGCTCTCCCGGGCAGGCGGCCGGGAGCATCGACGTGCTCCCGGAGGCGGAGCGCCGCACGGTGGTGGAGGAGTGGAACCGCACCGGCGCGGCGTACCCCGCGGGCGCCTGCATCCACGAGCTGTTCGAGGCGCAGGCGGCGCGCACGCCGGGAGCGGCGGCTGTGGTCTTCGACGACGCCGCGCGGACGTACGACGAGCTGAACCGGAGCGCGAACCGCCTGGCGCACCACCTCCGCGGGCTGGGCGTGGGGCCGGACGCACGGGTGGCGATCTGCGTGGAGCGCGGGGTGGAGATGGTCGTGGCGATGCTGGCCGTGCTCAAGGCCGGCGGCGCCTACGTGCCGCTGGACCCGGCGTACCCCGCCGACCGGCTGCGCTACATGCTGGAGGACAGCGCGCCGGCGGCGCTCGTCACGCAGTCGTCGCTGTCCGGCACGTTTGCGGGGGTGGATGTCCCGGTGGTCGAGCTCGACGCACCCGCCCCGGCGTGGGCGCGGGCGCCGGAGACGAACCCCGCGTGCGCGGGGCTCTCGCCCGACCACCTCGCGTACGTCATCTACACTTCGGGGAGCACCGGACGCCCCAAGGGCGTGACGGTGCCGCACCGCGGCGTGGTGAGCCTGCTGGCGGACGCTCAGCGTCGCGCGCCGATCGGCGAGGGCGACGGGTGCAGCCTGTGGACCAGCACCAGCTTCGACGTCTCGGTCTACGAGATCTTCTCCGCGCTGCTGGCCGGCGGGCGGCTCTGCATCCCGCGCGACGAGGTGCGGCCGGAGGCGGGCGCCTTCCTCGACTGGATGGAGGCGAGCGAGGTCCAGAGCGCCTACCTGCCGCCGTACTTCCTCGCCGAGCTGCGTGACCGCGTCTCCCGGTCGCCCGGGCGAACCCGGCTGCACCGCCTGCTGGTGGGGGTGGAGCCGATCGCCGAGCCGCTGCTGGCCGAGATCCGGCGCAGCGTCCCCGGGCTGCGGATCGTCAACGGCTACGGGCCCACCGAGACCACCATCTGCGCCACCCTCCACGACGTGCCCGGCACGGCGCGTGGCGAGCGGGTGACGCCGATCGGCGCGCCGGCGGCCAACACCCGCGTGTTCGTGCTGGACGCGCGGATGCGGCCGGTGCCGATCGGCGTGGTTGGCGAGCTGTACGTGGGGGGCGTGGGGGTGGCGCGCGGATACCTGGACCGCCCGGCGCTGACCGCGGAGCGCTTCGTCCCCGACCCGCTCTCGGGCGAGCCGGGCGCGCGGCTGTACCGCACGGGCGACCTGGGCCGCTGGCTGCCGGAGGGGGCGCTGGCGTTCGCCGGGCGCACCGACGCGCAGGTGAAGGTGCGCGGCTACCGCGTCGAGCCGGGCGAGATCGAGGCGCGGCTGGTGGAGCACCCGGCGGTGCGGGAGGCCGTCGTCGTGGCGCGAGAGGACGCGCCGGGCGAGAAGCGGCTGGTGGCGTACGTGGTCGGCGACGAGGCCGGGGCGGAGCTGCTCCGGGCGCACCTGGGCGAGCGGCTCCCCGAGCACATGGTCCCCGCGGCGTTCGTGCGGCTCGAGGCGCTGCCGCTCACCCCCAGCGGGAAGGTGGACCGGCGGGCGCTCCCCGCGCCCGGTGGCGACGCGTTCGCCACGCGCGGCTACGAGGCGCCGGTGGACGAGACGGAGCAGGCGCTGGCGGAGATCTTCGCCGAGGTGCTCGGCGCGGAGCGGGTAGGCCGCGGGGACCACTTCTTCGAGCTGGGCGGGCACTCGCTGCTGGCCACTCGCGTGGTCTCGCGCGTCCGGGAGGTATTGGCCGTCGAGCTACCGCTGCGCGCGCTCTTCGAGAGCCCCTCGGTGGCCGGCCTGGCGGTGCAGGTGGAGAAGCGGGTGCTGGCGCGGGTGGAGGAGTCGGAGCTCGAGGATGCGCTGGAGCAGCTGGAGGGGCTGTCCGACGACGAAGTGATGCGGCTTCTCGGCGCGGTCTGATATCCCGTCCCGACCGTTACCCCCCGTGGCTGCCGCTGCTGTCATACTGGAGAGGTGGAAGGCTCGATGAGCGAAGTACTCGGACGAGTAGACAAGCTGTCACCGGAACGCCGGGCCCTGCTGCAGAAGATCCTGCGGCAGCAGGCCGCCCCGGCGCACGAGCCGGACGCCATCCTCCCCCGCGAGGGTGGCGGCCCGGCGCCGCTGTCCTTTGCGCAGGAGCGGCTCTGGTTCATCGACCGGCTGGAGCCGGGAAGCGCCGTCTACAACATCCCCGTGGCATGGCGCCTGGGCGGCGCGCTGGACGAGCGGGCGCTGGAGCGGAGCCTGGGTGAGATCGTCCGGCGTCACGAGGCGCTGCGGACGGTCTTCACCGAGGCGGACGGCTCGCCGGTGCAGGTGGTGGCGCCCTTCGGCGGGTTCGCCCTGCCGGTGGAGGAGCTGTCGGGGCTGGGCGAGGCGGAGCGCGAGGCGGCGGTCCGGCGCCGGGCCGGCGAGGAGGCGCGGCGTGCGTTCGACCTCTCGGCCGGCCCGCTCTTCCGCGCGGCGCTGCTGCGGCTGGGCAGCGAGGAGCACGTGCTGCTCCTCACCATGCACCACATCGTGGGCGACGGGTGGAGCACGGGGGTGCTCTTCCGCGAGCTGTCGGCGCTGTACGCGGCGTACCGCGAGGGGCGTGAGTCGCCGCTGGCGGAGCTGGCGGTGCAGTACGCCGACTACGCCGTGTGGCAGCGCGAGCAGCTGGCGGGCGAGGCGCTGGACCGGCAGCTGGCGTACTGGAAGGAGCGGCTGGCGGGCGCGCCGGAGCTGCTGGAGCTGCCCACCGACCACCCGCGACCGCCGGTGCAGACGTACCGGGGCGCGTCGGTCCCGGTGGAGCTCTCCGTGGAGCTGCTGGAGCGGCTGCAGTCGCTGGCGCTGAGCGAGGGCGCCACGCTGTACATGGTGCTGCTGGGCGCCTTCCAGGTGCTGCTGTCGAAGTACAGCGGGAGCGACGACATCGTCGTGGGCAGCCCGATCGCCGGGCGCACGCGGCGCGAGGTGGAGGAGCTGATCGGCTTCTTCGTCAACACGCTGGTGCTGCGCACCGACCTCGGCGGAGATCCCAGCTTCCGCGAGACGCTGCGGCGGGTGCGGGAGGCGACGCTGGGCGCGTACGCGCACCAGGAGGTGCCCTTCGAGAAGCTGGTGGCCGAGCTGCAGCCGGAGCGCAGCTTGAGCCACGCGCCGCTCTTCCAGGTGATGTTCACGCTGCAGAACGCCGAGGGCCGGGGAGACGCGCTGGCGGGGCTGGAGGTGCGCGGAATCGGAGCGGCCATGGAGATCGCCAAGTTCGATCTCTCCCTGACGCTCTCGACGACCGCCCAGGGGCTGCGCGGCGCGCTGAGCTACGGAACGGACCTCTTCGAGCGCGGCACGGCCGAGCGGATGCTCGGCCACCTGGCGCGGGTGCTGGAGCAGGTCGCCGCCGACGCCGACGTGCGGCTCTCGCGGCTGGAGCTGCTCGGCGAGGCGGAGCGCGCGCTGGTGGTGGAGGAGTGGAACCGGACCGAGGCGGAGTACCCGGCGGACCGCTGCATCCACGAGCTGTTCGAGGCACAGGCGGCGCGCACGCCGGAGAACGTGGCCGTGCGCTTCGAAGCGGAGTCGCTCACCTACCGCGAGCTGAACGAGCGCGCGAACCGGCTGGCGCACCACCTCGTCCGCCGGGGCGTCGGCCCCGAGGTGCGGGTGGGGATCTGCCTGGAGCGGAGCCTGGAGATGGTGGTCGGCATCCTGGCGGTGCTGAAGGCCGGCGGCGCGTACGTGCCGCTGGACCCCGGCTACCCGGCCGAGCGGCTGGCCTTCATCCTGGCCGACTCCGCCACCCCGGTGCTGCTCACGCGCGAGACGCTGCGCGGCGCGCTCCCCGCGCGGGAGGGCGTGGAGGTGGTGAGCCTGGACGGCGCGGCGGAGGAGATCGCGGCGGAGAGCGCCGAGAACCCGCGGAGCGGCGCGGGGCCGGATTCGCTGGCGTACGTCATCTACACCTCCGGCTCCACCGGCGCGCCCAAGGGAGCGCTGATCGAGCACCGCAACGTGGCGCGGCTCTTCACCGCCACCGAGGCTTGGTTCGGCTTTGGACCGGGCGACGTGTGGACGCTCTTCCACTCGTACGCCTTCGACTTCTCGGTCTGGGAGCTGTGGGGCGCGCTCCTGTACGGCGGGCGCCTGGTGGTGGTGCCGGAGCTGGTCAGCCGCGACCCCGAGGCCTTCCACGCGCTGGTGCGGCGCGAGGGCGTGACCGTGCTGAGCCAGACGCCGTCGGCGTTCCGGCAGTTCATCCGCGTGGACGGCGAGCGGGGCGGCGAGCTGGCGCTGCGCGTGGTGGTCTTCGGCGGCGAGGCGCTGGAGCCCGCCTCGCTGCGCGAGTGGGTGGAGCGCCGCGGCGCCGGGACGCCGCGGCTGGTGAACATGTACGGCATCACCGAGACCACCGTGCACGTCACCTATCGCCCCCTGACGGAGGCGGACGTGTTCGGCGGCTCCGGCAGCCCCATCGGCGTGCGTATCCCCGACCTGCATCTGTACGTCTGCGATTCCGCGCTGCGGCCGCTCCCCGTGGGCGTGCCGGGCGAGCTGTACGTGGGCGGCGGCGGCGTGGCGCGCGGCTACCTGAACCGCCCCGAGCTGACGGCGCAGCGGTTCGTCGAGAATCCGTTCGGCGCCGGAACGCTGTACCGCACGGGCGACCGCGTCCGGTGGCTGGCGGATGGCACGCTCGATTACCTGGGCCGCCTGGACGAGCAGGTGAAGATCCGCGGCTTCCGCATCGAGCTGGGCGAGATCGAGGCGCGGCTGGCCGAGCACCCGGAGGTGCGCGAGGCGGTGGTCCTGGCCCGCGAGGACGCGCCGGGCGAGAAGCGGCTGGTGGCGTACGTGGTGGGCGACGTGGAGGCGGGAGTGCTGCGCGAGCACCTGCGCCGGGAGCTCCCGGAGTACATGGTGCCGGCGGCGTTCGTGGCGCTGGAGCGGCTGCCGCTGACCGCGAACGGGAAGCTGGACCGCAAGGCGCTCCCTGCGCCCGAGGGGGATGCGTACGCGCGGGGGAGCTACGAGGCGCCGCTGGGCGAGGTGGAGGCGGCGCTGGCCGAGATCTGGGCAGAGATGCTGGGCCTGGAGCGGGTGGGGCGGTGGGACCACTTCTTCGAGCTGGGCGGGCACTCGCTCCTGGCGATCAAGCTGATCGAGCGGATGCGGCGCGCGGGGCTGCACACCGACGTGCGGGCACTGTTCACCACGCC
>DASSME010000071.1:0-3553 GCA_035689035.1 Longimicrobium sp.
CTTCGTGGTGTTCCCGCGCTGGGGGTGGCGGCCGCTGTTCTTCATCGGCGGGCTGCCGGCGCTGCTCGCGCTGTTCGTGCGCTACCGCGTGAAGGAGAGCGAGGCGTGGCGCCGCCACCGGCACGAGAGCTGGAGCGGCCTGGGCGCGGCGATCGGCGGGCAGTGGAAGCTGTTCCTGTACCTGACGGTGATGATGGCGGGGATGAACTTCGCCAGCCACGGCACGCAGGACATGTATCCCACCTTCCTGCAGCGCGACTGGGGCTTCACCCCGCAGCAGCGCGCCGCGCTCACCGCGTTCTCGATGGTGGGCGCCATCTGCGGCGGGCTGCTGGTGGGGATGCTGAGCGACCGCATCGGCCGGCGCCGCGCGATCGTGCTGTCGCTGGCGGGCGGGATCTGCGTGGTGCCGCTGTGGGCGTTCAGCCCGGTGCTGGGCGGGCTGGTGGCCGGCGCGTTCCTGATGCAGTTCATGGTGCAGGGCGCCTGGGGCGTGATCCCCGCGCACATCACCGAGTTGGCGCCGGGCGGGGTGCGCGGCTTCTTGCCGGGGTTCGCCTACCAGTGCGGCGTGCTGATCGCCAGCTCCGTCGTGTACCTGGAGGCGGTGTTCGCCGCCGCCAGCAGCTACGCCGTCAGCATGGCGATGATGGCCACCACGGTGTTCGCCTTCGCCGCAGTCGTCGTCTGGCTGGGCCGCGAGCGGAAGGGGGTGGATTTCGGCGGCGAGGTCGGGCCGGTGCCGGAGCAGGGAGTGCTGAGTGCTGAGTGCTGAGTGCTGGGTGCTGCGTGCTGGAGGGCACAGCAGGTTGGGGCTCGCACCGGGCGACTGAAGTCGCGGCGTCGCGCCAACAACGGCACGAAGTCCGCCTGCGCGGAGTGCACACGGGCACCCTGGCGGCGAAAGACTCCCGGCCACGCCGGACCGCCGTCCGGGGCAGAGGTTGCAGGGTGATGGACAGCCCCTCCCCCAAGGTAGTTTTTTGGGGGAGGGGTGGCGCGCGCGAAGCGGCGCGCGGGGAGAGAGCCCCGCCTCGGCTCACTTCCTGCTTCTGCGCCGCGTCGTCCGGTCTCGGCGCAGGCGCGCGCCGCCCGCCCGCGGACGCCGCACTTGCGGAGCGGGTACTCACATGGTAGAATTTTAAGTGAGTTTAAAAATCATCCAAGAGCCTATGAAAGCATATGCTGATGTTTCGTGAAAAACCTCGCCCGGCGCCGCCCGATGCGGCGGGGGACGACGCGCCGGAGGGGGAGCACCCCGAGCGCGGGTGGCGGCGGGCGCGGGTGGCGCCCAGCCTGGCGGACGTGTACCGCTCCGTACCCGTCACCGGCAAAACGCCGTGGCGCAAGTTCCTGGCGTTCCTGGGGCCGGGGTACCTGGTGGCCGTCGGCTACATGGACCCGGGGAACTGGGCCACCGACCTGGCCGGCGGCAGCGCCTTCGGCTACACCCTCCTTTCCGTGGTGCTGCTGTCGAACATGATGGCGGTGCTGCTGCAGGGGCTGGCCAGCAAGCTGGGGATCGTCACCGGGCGCGACCTGGCGCAGGCGTGCCGCGACCACTACAGCAGGCCGACCGGCTACGTGCTGTGGATCCTGTGCGAGCTGGCGATCGCGGCGTGCGACCTTGCCGAGGTGATCGGCAGCGCCATCGCGCTGAACCTGCTCTTCGGCATCCCGCTGGCCGTGGGGGTGGTGCTCACCGCGCTCGACGTGCTGCTGGTGCTGATGCTGCAGCGCAGGGGGTTCCGCATGCTCGAGGCGCTGGTGATCTCGCTGGTGGCGATGATCGGCGGGTGCTTCCTGTTCGAGATCCTGATCGCGCGGCCCGAGCTCGCCGCGCTGGCCAGTGGCTTCATCCCCCGCGCCGAGATCGTGCGCAACCCGCAGATGCTGTACATCGCCATGGGCATCCTGGGCGCCACGGTGATGCCCCACAACCTGTACCTGCACTCCAGCATCGTGCAGACGCGGCGGTACGAGACCAACGCCGCCGGCAAGCGCGAGGCGGTGCGCTACGCCTTCATCGACAGCACGGTGGCGCTCACCTTCGCGCTCTTCATCAACGCGGCCATCCTGATCGTGGCGGCGGCCACCTTCCACCGCACCGGCAACACCGGCGTGGCCGAGATCCAGGACGCGTACAAGCTGCTCACGCCGCTGCTGGGGGTGACGGGCGCCAGCGCGGTGTTCGCCTTCGCGCTGCTGGCCAGCGGGCAGAACAGCACGCTCACCGGCACGCTGGCCGGGCAGATCGTGATGGAGGGCTTCCTGGACCTGCGCATGCGGCCCTGGATGCGGCGGCTGCTCACGCGCGCCATCGCCATCATCCCCGCGGTGATCGTGGCGGTGCTGTACGGCGAGAGCGGCACGGCCAAGCTGCTGGTGCTGAGCCAGGTGATCCTCAGCCTGCAGCTCTCCTTCGCCGTGTTCCCGCTGGTCCGCTTCACCAGCGACCGCAAGAAGATGGGCGACTTCGTCAATCCCTGGTGGCTGAAGACGCTGGCCTACTCGGTGGCGATCCTGATCGCCGGGCTGAACGCGTACCTGCTGGCGCAGACGCTGCGCGGCTGGCTGGGAGGGTAGCGGCCATGTACCACCGCATCCTGGTGCCGCTGGAGAACACGGCGTACGACGAGGCGATCCTGGACCACGTGGCGCGGCTGGCGCGGGTGTGCGGCGCCAGCGTGCTGCTGGTGCACGTGGCCGACGGGTGGGTGGCGCGCACCTGGCGCCAGCTGGACCTGCGCGAGAGCGAGGAGATGTCGCGCGACCGGCAGTACCTCGAGTCCGTGGCCGCGCGCATGGCCGACGCGGGGATCGAGGTGGACGCCGTGCTGGCCGGCGGCGACCCCAGCCGCGAGATCGTGCAGATCGCCGACCGCGAGGGGTGCGACCTGATCGCCATGAGCACGCACGGCCACCGCTTCATCAGCGACCTGCTTTATGGCAGCGTGGCCAACGAGGTCCGCCACCGCTCGATGGTCCCCGTCCTCCTCGTCCGAGGCCAGCCGCGAAGGCGGGCGACGGACCGGTAGATCCCTCGCCGATCGCCGGCTCCATACCGGCGGCGAAAGCTCTCACCCGGCGGCTGAAGCCGCAGCGACAACTACGAAAAGCCTCGCAAACTGCGCGAGGCTTCAACGGCAACGGCACGGCTGCGCGGGATGGCGGCCGTGCCGTTTCACGTTCCGCAACTGCTTGCCTCATCCTCGTACGAAATCCGCGTGATCCTTGTCCCCACGATTTAAATCGGACGATGTCATCCTGAGTCGTCCCCCACGCTGCGCGCGACCACAGAGGATGGAAGTGGTTGCACGAGGCCCAGGCTGTTGAAGCCTCGCGCAGTTTGCGAGGCTTTTCGTAGTTGTTGCTGCGGCTTCAGCCGCCGGTGAGCGAGGCTGGCGGCTGGACTTTCTATTCAGCGCCTGTAGACGCGGGGCGCCTTCCATCACACCAGAAACTTGACGGCAGAGCGGGCTGGGGCATGTAGAGAAGGCGCGCATCCGGGAGCCAAGGCCGGTACAACACTGGTGGTGCTACCCCGTCATTC
>DASSME010000072.1:0-15853 GCA_035689035.1 Longimicrobium sp.
GACGACATCGACCTGGCGGCCGACCACGGGATGGACTTCATCCGGGTGGGCACCGACGTGACCGGGGTGGCCGACGCGCGCCCCTACCTGGAGCGGGCCCGGCGGCGGGGGCTGTTCGCGACCGCGAACCTGATGAAGTCGTACGCGGTGCCGCCGGAGGAGTTCGCCGAGGCGGCGGCGCTGGCCGAGTCGTTCGGCGCCGAGGTGGTGTACCTGGTGGATTCCGCCGGGAGCATGTTCCCCGAAGACGTGCTGGCGTACCTGGACGCGCTGCGGCGGCGCAGCGGGGTCCGCTTCGGGTTCCACGGCCACGACAACCTGGGGATGGCGGTCTACAACAGTCTCTTCGCCGCCGACCAGGGCGCCAGCTTCGTGGACGCCTCGCTGCGGGGGCTGGGGCGGAGCTCGGGGAACGCCCCCACCGAGCTCCTGGCCGCGGCGCTCGACAAGCGTGGATATCACACCGGGATCGACGTGCTCCGCCTGGTCCGCGCGGGAGACGCGTGCCAGTGCCCCCTCCTCGCGCGTCCGGCGATCACGCCGCTGGACGTGGTGTCGGGGTACGCCGGGTTCCACTCCAACTTCCTTCCCAGGGTGGTGGCCGCGGCCGAGGATTACGACGTGGACGCCGCGCGGCTCATCATCGAGCTGTGCGAGATCGATCGCTTCAACGTCCGTGACGACGACCTGCACCGCGTCGCGACCCGCCTGCGCGAGGACGTGGCCGTTCCGAGCCTCGCGTAGCGGTGGAGACGTCCGTCGAAATCGGTGGGGAGCGGACGAAGAAAGACCTCGGTGAACGGACATCGCTGAAGGGGTCTCGGGGGAGAGCCATGAAGCAGCGCTGGCGCTGCCACCGGGTATCCGGTTTCGACGTGACGGTCCGGTTCCCGGGGTGGCGCATTCCGCGCGGTGATGCGGGAAGCGGACGCCGTTCCACGCGCGCGGAACCGTGCGGCCGGCCGGCCCGGGTGAGGCCGGGAAGATAGCTGGGAGCCTGGTTTCAGCTGGAATCGGGGCGCATGAAGCGCGGCGCAGGGGGGCCGTATCCGGGGGGAGCTCTTTCCTGGCCAGGGTTGACGGCTTTTCTCCGGGCTGCGTATTTTGCGGGCACACGGTCGATCTCCGGACTCCGCCGTTTCGCCCGCGCCGCCTCGCCGCTTTCCACCAGAAACGGACCCGGGCCGCGCCGGGCCCATCGTCGCCCGGTCCCGCGTGCTCCACCGGGCCGGTGACTCGTGCCGCTCGGTGTCGGCTCCGGCCCTGAACAGCCAGAAAAGCCCCTCGGCGCAAGCGGAGAGTCCCATCATGGGCGCGGCGCCGCGCGGGTCACCGGGACCCGCGGCGGCACCGGACGGGAGCGAAGTGCGCTCCTTTCGCGATGCAAACGCATGGAAGATGACGCAGCTTGGCCTGAAGGCGTATCCCCATCCCATCCGCACCTGAACAAGCGAGGCGAGAGTGTCCGGCATTCAGCACCTGGTCCGTCGTCAGCAGCCGAGCCTGCAGAACTCCGAGAACCAGCTCTTCACGCTCATCCTGTTCGGGCACGCCGCCTTCCAGTACCTGCGCGCCGGGACCGAGCTGGGGGTGTTCGAGTTCCTCGAGTCGCGCGCCTCGGCGACCCGTGACGAGCTCGCCGAGCACCTGGGGCTGGGCGAGCGCCCCACCAAGTGCCTGCTGCTGGGGCTCAAGTCGCTCGGCCTGATCCAGGCGGAAGACGGACGGCTGCGCAACTCGCCCGTGATCAGCGAGTGGTTCGAGCAGGACCAGTGGGAGATCCTCAAGGACGTGGTGGGGTTCGAGGCCCACATCGTGTACCCCGGCCAGCAGGACTTCGTCGAGTCGCTGAAGGCCGACAAGAACGTGGGGCTGCGCCGGATCCCGGGGCAGGCCGCCGACCTGTACCGCCGCCTGGCCGAGACGCCGCTGCAGCAGGTGTTCTACAACTACATGGGCTCGTGGTCGCGCCTCTCGCTCCCGCTGCTCTTCGAGAACTACGACTTCTCGGACGTCCGCAGCGCCGTGGACGTGGGCGGCGGCGAGGCCACGGTGGCGTGCCAGATCGCGGAGAACTATCCGCAGATGAACATCACGCTCCTGGACCTCCCCGAGAACGCCCAGGTGGCGCGGCGCCGGATCGAGGAGGCGCAGCTCGACGGGCGCATCAGCGTGCGGGAGACCGACATCCTGAAGCACGACTTCCCCACCGGCCACGACTGCTTCCTGTTCATCCACCAGATGGTGATCTGGCCGCTGGACGTGGTGACCATGCTCCTGGAGAAGGCGTATACCGCGCTGGAGCCGGGCGGCCGGGTGGTGATCTTCAACTCCATCACCGACGACGACGGCGAGGGGCCGCTGATGGGCGCGCTGGACTCGGTGTACTTCGTGAGCGTGCCGGTGGAGGGCGGGATGATCTACCCGTACGGCGACTACGAAGAGTGCCTGCGCAAGGCCGGCTTCCGCGACATCCAGCGGATTCCGTGCGGAGGGTGGACGCCGCACGGGATCGTGGTGGCCACCAAGAGCTGACCCGGGTGCCCGAGCGCCCGGGCTCCCTCGCCCCCCCTCGTCTTTCTCGGAGACGTGCTGATGGGGGCGGGGAGCTGGCGGCTGTGCACCGGGCATTTCGGCGCCCTGCGGCCGGTCCACGCCCCCGAGCTGCTGTGCGTGGAGCGCGGGCGCCACGGGCGGGCGCTGCCCCGCGGCTATTCGGTGGCGATGGAGGCCGCCCGGACGATGGAGAGCATCGGCGCGGCCCTCGGGCCCGGGCGCTTTCACCTGGTGGGCTGGTCATACGGGGCCCAGATCGCCCTGGAGATCGCGCTGGCGCACCGGGAGCGGATCGCGAGGCTGACGGTGATCGAGCCCCCCGCGTTCTGGGTGCTCCCCGGCCACGGCGCGGCCGACCCCGAGGCGCGCGCGGCCGCGGAGTTCTACCTGGGCCTCGCGGGCGAGATCAGGGACGCGCAGCTGGAACGGTTCCTGGCCTGCGCCGGGATCACGCTGGACCCCGCCCGCGACCAGGACCCGGCGCTCCGGGCGCGGCTGCGGCGGTTCCGCGCCTCGCTGCGCGCCAGCTTCGCCGCGGTGCGCTGCGCGGGGGATCCGGGCCGGCTGGCCGCCTTCGACCGCCCGGTGATGGTGGTCATCGGCCAGGGGACGGCGGGGTTCCTCGCCCGGATCGCCGAGACGATCGCCGCCTCGGTGGCCGGCGCGCGCGTTCACCGTCTCCCGGGCGGGCACCTGTGCCACCTGGCGGACGCCGGCCGGTTCAACGCGCTGCTCGAACGGTTCATCGGGCACGCCGAAGGCGGTTCGCACCAGGCCGACGGGGGCGTCGAGGCGTTCACGGGTGGACCGCACCCCGACGGCGCCGCCCCAACCACCAACCCAGACGGCAGATGACCGACGTGGCCAACGACCCGAAGACGATCCCCCCCGTGCGCTGCGACCACTTCCTGGAGGGCGCCGACCCGTCGCTCGCCTTCCTGGTGGACCACGACACCTTTCCGGTGGTGACCGACCCCCGCTTCGTCCCCGCGGCCGAGGCGGGGTACATGCGGCCGGACGACTGGGTGGTGGGCGTGCGCCTGGGCGGGGTGGCGCGTTGCTATCCCGCGTGGATGCTCGACAACCTGCACGCGATGAACGATACCATCGCGGGCCGCTGGTACGCCGTGATGCACTGCGAGATCTGCAACTCGAACGCCGTCTACGTGGGCGAGCTGGACGGCGAGCGGGTGACCTTCGGCACCGGCGGGCTCTTCGGCGGCACGCTGTCGGTGTACGACGAGCAGACGAAGAGCGTGTGGAGCCACGGGATGGGCGTGGCGTTCATGGGCCCGCGCGCCGGCCGGTCGCTGGAGCGGGTGGAGAGCTTCCAGGCCACCTGGGCCGAGTGGCACGCGCTGCACCCCGACACCGGGGTGATGGTGTGGCCCGTCCCGCCGCAGCACCCCGACGCGCGCCACGGCCACGGCACCGACGCCTGGTTCGCGCAGCCGGGGATCGAGCCGCTGGTGCTGCGCACCATGCAGGTGCAGCGCGACGAGCGCCTTCCCGAGCACGACATCGTGGTGAGCCTGTTCACCCCCGGCGGCCACGCCGCGCTCCCGCTGCGCGAGCTGGCGCGCGCCGGCGGGCTGCTGGCGGCCACCGTCCACGGGCACGACCTGGTCACCCTTTCGGCCGGCGCCGACAGCGCGCTGACCGGCACCTTCCACCCGGTGCTGGACGATGACGGAGAGACCCGCGTGGAGCTGGAGCGGGACCGGGACGGCCGCTACGTGGACCGCCGCACCGGCTCCGGGTTCCGCGTGGACGGGCTGGCGGTCTCGGGCCCGCTGGAGGGGCGGCGGCTGCGCCCCCTGGCGACGATGACCAACAAGTGGCACTCGCTGATCTGCTTCTGCCCCGGGGTGGAGGTGCTGCGGGCGCCCGAGCCCGGCTTCGCGGTGGACGAGGGCGCGCTGGCGCCGGCGATCGCCGCGCTGCGCGCCGCGGGGCACGCGGTCGAGGCCACGCGCCGGATGTACGCGCTCGAGCTCCCGCACGAGGCGCGCTGCGGCGTGGAGCTGCTCCTCGACGGCGAGCCGTTCCGCCTCTTCCTCTTCGCCGACCCGGTGGCCGCCGCCGAGCAGCTCCTGTGGACGCCGTACGCGGCGCAGGCGGGGGCGCTGCTCCTCGCCTCCAACCCGCCGCTCTTCACCGAGTGGAGCAACACGCGGCGGATCCGCCCGGGCCAGGTCGCCTGGTCGGCGCGCGTGAGCGAGCCCGCGCTCGGCGAGTCGCTGGCGCGCGCGGCGGCGGCGGTGCCGGCCGACCCCGCGCCCGCGGCGAGCCTGGCGGCGTTCGTCGAGGGGCTGCGCGCCGGCGGGCTCACCGTGGCCGTCCGCCGCTCGTCGTACCGCGAGACGCTCCCCGTCCGCGCCCGCACCGGGGTGGTGCTCGACATCGAGGGCGATCCCTTCGTGGTCTTCCGCTTCGACACCCCCGAGGCCGCCGCCCGGGGGGCGCCGCTCCCGGCGCACAGCGTGGTGGCGGGGCACTTCGTGGTGCAGTCCGACCCCGCCGACATCTACGCCGAGCGCGACCGCTGGACCCAGCGCCGCCCCGACGAGGTGGTCTCGTGGTCGAAGCTGATGGAGACGGAGTCGTTCCCGCGGCAGGTCCACGGCGCCGCGCGCGCCGCCGGGGGAGATGCATGAGCGCGGTGAGTGACGCGGCCACCCGCCGGCGCGGCGCGGCCGCGGGGGGCGCGGAAGGGCGCCGGAAGCGGATCGCGGTGATCGGCGGCGGGCCGGCGGGGATGGTGACGGTGAAGGAGCTGAAGGAGAAGGGGTTCGAGGTCACCGGCTTCGAGCAGCGCGGGCGGCTGGGCGGCGTCTACAACGAGGCCTACGCGGGGCTGCAGCTCACCTCCAGCTCGGTGGTGACCAGCTTCGGCTCGTTCATCCCCCACCGTGACGTGGAGCGGGGGGTGGTGTGGCAGTGCGGCGAGTACCTGGCGTACCTGGACGAGTACGCCCGCCACTTCGACCTGGAGCGCCACTTCCGCCTGGGCACCGCCGTCCGCTCGCTCCGCCGCGCCAGCGACGGCGGGTGGCGGCTGCGCGCCGCGCCCGCCGGCGCCGCCGGCGGGGCGGGGGAAACGGAGCTGCACTTCGACCACGTGGTGATCTGCGGGGGGAACAACCAGCGGCCGCGCCTTCCCGAGTGGGCCGACGCGAGCCGGTTCGACGGCGAGATCCGCCACTCGTCGCAGATCCGCGACCAGCGCGACTTCGCGGGGAAGCGGGTGCTGGTGGCGGGGATGGGCGAGAGCGGCTCCGACATCGCGCTGATGGCGGCGAAGGGCGGCGTGGCGTGCACCATCGCGGTGCGCAGCGGGCCCGGGTACGTGATCCCGCGCTTCTACCGCGGGCTCCCCACCGACCTGGACACCAACCGCTGCCACCACGCGCTGCCGCGCTCGGTCGTGGCGCACCCCCTGGTGCGCTTCAAGGTCAGGATCGAGGACGCGCTGGCCACGGGCCCGCAGGACCTGGCGGTGCTGCGCAAGGCCTCGGAGATCAACCGGGCGGGGCGCGAGTCGCCGTTCAACCGCTTCGCGACCAAGAGCACCGCCTTCGTGGAGGCGATCGTCCACCACGGCGCCGAGTACCGCACGGGGGGCGTGGCCGAGCTGAAGGGCGACCGGGTCGTCTTCACCGACGGGACCGAGCTCGTCTGCGACCTGATCGTCTGCTGCACGGGGTTCACCCCGGCCTACCCGTACCTCGAGGAGCACCACCCGGAGCTGGTCGCGGCGGTGAAGAACCCGCGCGCGCTCTACAAGCGCATGCTCATCCCCGGCCGCGGGCTCGACATCGCCTGGGTGGGCTACGCGCGCCCCGCCTTCGGGAGCGTGCCCCCGATCGCCGAGATGCAGGCGCGCTACCTGGCGCTGCTCCTGAGCGGCGCGCGCGCGCTCCCCTCCGAGGCCGAGATGCGGCGCGACGCCGAGATGCACGCCGAGTTCGACCTCAAGCACTTCGTGCGCGACGCCGAGCGGATGCTGACGCTCACCGACTTCTACCGCTTCATGGAGACCACGGCGCAGGCGATCGGCTGCCGCCCCTCGGTGCGGCGGATGCTGCTGCGCGAGCCGGGGATGGCGCTGCGGGTGCTGTTCGGCCCGCTCAGCGCCGCGCAGTACCGGCTGGACGGCCCGGGCGCCGACCCCCTGGCCGCGCGCGCCGCGCTCCGGAAGATGCCCACCATGCCCTGGCCGGTGCTCGCCTACGAGTTCGTGCTCCTGGCCGGCTGCTGGGCCCTGGGGCTGATGCGCGAGCCGTGGCGGCCCCGTGCCGCCCGCCCCGCGCCGGCGCGCGTGGAGGAAGCCTCGCCGCTCCCGGCGTGATCCGCCTCGCGCGGACGGTGGGGCGGGGCAGGGCGGAGGATTGGACGATGGGCCGGTGAGTCTGAAGGTGGCGTGCTGCGACGTTCTTGAACGGATCGCCGAGCGACTCGGCGTGGAGCTCGATCCCAGGAGTTCGGTGGACATCGGTATCAGCGCGGCGGGGCAAGGCCGCTGCGAATGCGTGAAGAAGCAGGGGCGCGCCCTCAACCGGGGGAGCGCCTTCCCGGGCTTCGCCGATCCGGCGCCGGGAGCCGTCCGGCGGCGGGGCACGGCGCGCCGGCGCGCCTCTCCACGCCACGCGATTCGCACCCCGTGACCGAGCGCACCACGGCCCGCACCGGGCTCTTCACCAGGCGCGCGCACCGCATCGGGACCGAGGCGGCGTTCGGCCTGGGCGAGCGCGTCGCCGAGGTCGAGTCGCGCGGCGAGCGGGTGATCCGCTGCAACCTGGGCCAGCCGGACCACCCGCTCCCCGCCCACATCGCCGACGCGCTGAAGCGCGCGATCGACCGGGGGCTCACCACCTACTGCGACCCGCAGGGGATCCCGGAGCTGCGCCGCGAGGTGGCCCGGTGGGTGGGCGAGCGGCGCGGGCTCGACATCGACCCCGACCGCGTGGTGGTGTATCCCGGCCACCGCCCCTCGATCGGGTTCGCGCACCTGGCCTACGCCGAGGCCGGGCAGGAGGTGGTCTATCCGTCGCCGGGGTACCCGCTCTTCGAGTCGTTCATCCCGTACTTCTGCTCCACGCCGGTGCCGGCGGTGCTGCGCGAGGAAGACGGCTTCGGCCTCACGCGCGAGGTGCTCGAGCCGCTGCTGGGCGAGCGGACCGCGCTGATCTTCCTGAACTTCCCCTCGAACCCCACGGGGAGCGTGGCCACGCGGGCGCAGCTCGAAGAGGTGGCCGGGCTCATCCTGGAACGCACCGGGCCCAACGTCCGCGTCTACTCCGACGAGTCGTACGAGGCGATCACCTTCGACGGGCACGAGCACGTCTCCATCGCCTCGATCCCGGGGATGGAGCGCCGGACGATCATCGCCTCGGGGTGCAGCAAGACATTCGGGTGGACGGGCGGCCGGGTGGGGTGGGCCGTCTACCCGACGGTGCGCGAGGCCCACATGCACCGCCGGCTCGCGATCAACCACTTCGCGTCGATCTCGCCGTACAACCAGTGGGCGGCCGTCGAGGCGCTCACCTCGCCGCTGAGCGCCCCCGCGATCGAGCAGATGGTGCAGGGCTTCCAGCGGCGGCGCGACCTGGTGGTCGCCGGCCTCAACGCCATCCGGGAGATCCGCTGCCACACGCCCAGGGGAGCGTTCTACGTGTTCCCCAACGTGGCCGGGGCGGTGGAACGCCTGGGTGCCATCGACGCCCATCGGCGCCTCCCCGACGAGGTGCGGCGCGACTCGAGCCCGGCCACGCTCTTCCAGCTTTTCCTGCTGCACGAGTACCGCGTGGCCACGATGGACCGGCGATCGTTCAGCGTGCACGGCAGCGAAGGCCAGCACTACCTGCGCATCTCCACCGCCACCTGCGACGCCGACCTGGAAGAGGCGGTGCGCCGCATGGCCGCCGCCGCCGTGGACGCCGCGGGCTTCCAGCGGTTCCTTGCATCCGGGGCCCGGCTCACGCTCTGACCCGGCGCCGCCCACGCCAACGCATCAGGCGGATCGGGCATCACGCGCCCGATCCGCCTGATTCGTTCACGAACAGGTCCAGGATCGCCTTTACCTGATCCGGAAATTCAGAGACTTGCCAACTCCGCTTCCACGGTCTCACGGAGTCACAGAAGGAATCGGCGCGGGTGCCGAAAACCCTTGTAAATTCCTTGATGTTCCGGAAGGGCCTACCGGAGTCCCCGCGCCGAAACGCCGCGTTTTCGCGGTCCACCTATCCCCTAACCTATCCCACGTGGCGCATCGCCAACACGGCGCAGACGAATGCAGAGCCCGCCGGAAAGGTTCCCCGGCAGGCTCTGCATTCGTCACGCCGGGCGCGTCTCCGGCGGCCATCGTCGGCCGGGTGACCGGTCAATCGTCGCCTGAATCGACGGCCATGGCCTCTGCATACACGGGAGCGGCGTTGACGCAACGGGCAGCGTTCCGGATCTGGTCCGGTTGCGTGGCATCGGCGGCCAACGGCTGAGCCGCGTCCCGTACCTGTGCGGCGAAATTCGCCGGCAACGGCTTTCCCGCATAGGAATGCATTGCACCAGCGAACCGACCCGCGATGCACCTGGGCTCCGCACCGTTCGCGCGAGCAGGTGGATTGAGAAAGTAGTTCCCACCGGGATCGATGTACGTCGCCAGCGTCTTCAGCGCCCACAGCCGCGCGGTGGTGCTCGCACTACGATCGCGTGCGATGTCCACGACCGTGGCGAAGAGGTCGGCGTCCCGGATCATCCAGACGAATCGCCACTGACGCCCCAACTCGGCATCATCCGAGGAGGTCCGCAGGCGCAGAATGGCGCCACGCGTCGCCACGGCCCACGCTCCGTTTCCGCAGTACCCGATGAAGCCTCGCGCCCATTCCAACCGGGGTGCTGGATGTCCCGTCGTGAGAACTTGCGCGGCAAGCCGGCAGTCGTTGCGCATCTTCACGCTATCCGGGTTTGCCTGTGCACGAACCGAAGTTGCAGCCAATAGTCCGCAGAGGACCAGCATTGGTCTGTAGCGCATGGGTGTCATCCTCAGTGGGTGGGAAGCGGATATGGATCACAGTCTTGAATTCCCTTGTCGACCGCGTCCAGCGCGTTTTGCAGCACTTCGCGCCGGGCGTAGATGGAATCGATCAGCGCCCGTATCCGACCTAATTGGCTACCCTTGAACTCAACAGCAGGTTCAAGTGGTGCGAAAGTCGTCGAATCCTCGAAAAACACACGGTCAATGTTGTAGTGCGTTCCTTCGTGCACGGGTACCTGCGCGGCTTCACGTTCAAGGAACGCTGTTCCGCAGCCGTTGGGGCGGTTGCGTGTCGGACCGACCTGTGCCTGATACCACGGGTCAGTCGGTTGCAGTCCCGCATTGATCCAGATAAACAATCGAGCGGTATCCCACTGGATCGATTGGACATACATCACCCCCTCGTTGGGACCGGTCCCCAATGCGGGGATCCACTTCAACGATGCACCCCTGAACTTGCCCAGCACCCCGTTCCCTATCGTTTGGCCGTAAGCCATGACAGGGGGGTACTGGAGTGAGTCACGCGTATAGGTGTCACTTGGTCGAGCCGGATAGGCGAGCCCCCAAGGCCGCCGCGCCACGACCGTGATTTGCGCGGAATCACCCGGCGCAGAGTGCCCGTCGATCTCCCCTTCGACGTGCACGGTGCCGCTCACCGCCATCCGACCGCCCCAAAAATCCGCGCTGTCCTGCTGGGGGTCGGAGGGCCGAAGAAGATGGCCGTTCCCATCGTCAAACCACCACTTCGTGACCTGTAGGCTGCCGCGCGGTCTGGCGTTCGCCTCGCACACGATACTGCCGCCTCGAACGACGGTGGTAGGGGTGCACGTGACCTGGATTGACGCGGGCGGCGGCGCTGGCTTGCTCCGCGCATATGCGGGTTGATCCTCCAGGTGCGCAAGCACCTGCATGCGACCGGCCACCGGCGGCTTCCACTGGCACACGAGCTTGAACTGGCACTCGGTGATCTGCCACCCTGGCCAACTGCGGTCCGGCCGGTCCGGCAGTGAGTCGCCTGGATAGAAGGCCCAGAACGTCGCACCATCGGGCCAGCCGTTGACCGGGGTCGTGAATTGAAGCCCGTACAGCGGCGCGACGGTGTACGTCACTACGCCATCCGCGTCGGGCGCGCTCTCCGTCACCTGGAACGGAGCCGGTACCGCAGTGGCGGCGACAGTGTACCCGCCCGCGATGTTGTAGCTCCACGGACCGGTGCCGAAGGTCGGGTCCCACGCCCACAGCCCCCGCATGTTGAACCGCCCCGTCAGCGAGCCCGCGCCCGGCGCGAAGAAGAGCCCGACGGCGCCCGTCCCCCCGGTTCCCCGCAGCTTGACCGGCGTATAGCCACCGCCGCCACCGTCGTAGTACGCCCGGATCGATACCGTGCCCCCATCCCACGGCTGCGCGCCGAACCCATCGAACGGGTCGCCTGTCATGCACGCCCACAACGGCATCGATTCCGCCCACGAGTCACACGGCGCCTTGTTGTAGGCGAGACTGATGTTGCCGCTAACGTTCACCACGATCCATGCGGAATCGGGGAACGCCTGCAACGGGGCCCATCCGATGCCGCCGACGCTGGCGGGCGAAGTGTTTGGTGGAGCGGCGAGGAACCCGCTCCCGAGTGACTGAGGCTCGCTGATGTAGCTGCGCGCGGTGGCGGGCGAACGCCCATCGGGCGCAAGCAGTTCGCGCGAGTCGCACGCCGCGATACCGAGGGTGAACACTGCCGCGCCAAGAACAGATGGTCGTATGCGCGTTAAGCTCATGGGTCCTCTCGTTTCGTTCCGGTTGATCCCGAACCGGTTTCGGTGGCCGGGCTGTCTCGGTTGAGACCCCTAGCTCTGCGGACCGGCCTCGCGGCCGGGGTGCTCTTCGAGAGACAGAGGTTGTTGGTGTGTCCGCCTCCCCCCCCTTTTTTGTCGGATAGTTTAGTCCGCTAATGCGCTTGTAGGTGAACGTGCGGCGTGGAACATTCCTGACGACGCGCCCCACGCCACCCACCGCCGTGGTTTCCGCTATCAGGCATGTTCCACTGCGGTGATTGCAAAGCCCCTCGTGCTGCCGAGCCATCCTAGCACCAGCGCGAACGGCGCGATTCCGGCGCTCGCGTACTTGGCACGGCGCTCATAGAGCGTGAATAGGAATGGAGTTAGCGCGGCGGCCGTAACCGGGTGAAATTTGCCCCGTTGCGGCTCCTGATCGAGCTTGCGGCCGAACTCCGCCCCGGACAGGCGGTGCGAGCCAAGCGGTCGGATCTGATCTTGGAAGCGGTCGGGGGGTTCGGACTCGGCCGCTTCAACCACCCCTTCCCGGTTCCGGATTCTGATGGCTGGCGTAAGTTGCAGTTAAAACGCAACTTAGCAGCGCGTAGGGTAGTCTGGGGTGCGTGGGAGGGATGACACGGAGGAACGGAGGACTGCAATGAAGTTCTCCGTTCTTCCGTGAGAGCCTTTCAGCGATTTCTGTTCAGCGATTGGATTTGCGGATCAGTCATCACGCGGAGAACCCGCAGTTTATCTGTGGAACTCTGTGCACTCTGTGAGAACCGGCTGTTCTATCGTTCGTCGCCCGGCCCGATACGAACGACGCGACGCTCCGACCGCGCTTCCCTGCAGGCCTGGGATCAGGCGCAGAGGCAGCGGTACGACGCGTAGCCACCGATGTTCGGGTTCGGATCCCAGGCGGGCGGCTGCGACGGGTGCGGCCGAAGCTCGCCCAGGGCGTCGAACAACGCCTGCAACGCGATCGCGATCTCGACGCGGGCGATGGACGCCCCCGGGCAGCGGTGCGGCCCGAAGCCGAACGCCACGTGCGGGTTGGGCTGCCGGTCGGCGATCAGCGCGTGCGGGGAAGGGAACGCGTCCGCGTCCCGGTTGGCGGCCTCCAGGATGAGCACCACCCGCTCGCCACGCTTGACGCGGATCTCGGCCCCGGAATCGTCCGTCAGGGGGACGTCTTCGGTCGCGTAGCGGACCACGTAGCGCGTCGGGGTGACCACGCGCAGCACCTCCTCCACCAGCCGGCGGAGGGCGGACGGCGTGGTCCGGACCAGCTCCCGCCACGCGTTCCACTCCGGGATCAGGAGCGGGATCCCGTCCGCCAGCAGCTTTTGCGTGGTGACCCGCCCCGCCGCGAAGGCCATCATGCACTGGATGACCAGGTCGTCCTGGTCGTCGAGCCCGCCGTCGCGCATGTACGCGCCGATGAGGTCGTCCGACGGCGTGCCCCCGCGCGCCGCCACGTGCTTCCGGAAGTAGTCCCCCAGCAGCACCACGTCCTCCATCTTGGCGTGAAGGTAGCCGCTGGTGATGTCGGCGAACGAGGTCGACCAGCGCTCCAGCCGCGCCATCTCCTCGGCGTCGCCCACCGGCGTGCCCAGGATCAGCGAGATCGCCTCCATGGTGAACGGCACGGCGAAGTCGCGGACCAGGTCGAAGTCTCCCCGTTCGCGCGCACGCCCGGCCAGCGCGGCGGCGCACGCCTGCAGGGGCGGCGTGAGCGCGTCCGAGCGACGGGCGAGCTCGGTGAGGACGGCCCGCTGCACCCGCGCCTGCTTGGGGCCCTCCACGAAGATGATCTGCTTCTGGATCGCGTCGCTGGCGAACGTCCGCCGCGGGCTGCGCCGCATCTCGGGGATCGCGAGCGCCACCTCGGACACGAACCGGCCGTCCGACAGGATCTTGCGCGCCGGCTCGTGCCCCGTCACCACCCAGCACCGCGCAGCCGGGTCGAAGCTGACCTGGTTCCGCTCGCGCAGATCGTCGTAGAGCCGGTGAGGGTCCTTGTACGCCTCCACCAGCCGCTGGAGGGTGATCGCCCCCGGGGCTGCCGCGGGCGGGCGGTTCGCTGCCGGTCGGTGAAGGTCGGACATCCCGTGTGCATCGCAGGTGGTGAAGCCGCCACGCCCGCGCGAACCGTGGACCGGCGGAGGCGGCGGTGCGCGCCCCGGAGAGCGCGCGGCGTGGGCAGACGGATGAGATCCCGCCGAATATATGAAGCCCCGGCGGCCCTCGCGAGAGCCGCCGTCGTTCACGTTGACCGTTCAGGATCGCCCCGCCAAACAGCGACCCTCCCGCGGCGGATGCCGCGGGAGGGTCGTATTCGAATCGGCATCCGCGCAGGAGCCGTCCGTCACGGTCGGGCTTCGCTGCCGCGGGCCGGTCAGAACGGCCGGCGGCAGGGCACCTCCATCTCCACCTCTTCGGGCTGCTGGCCCCGCCAGGCCTCGATCTGCTCGGGCGACCAGGCGTGATAGGCGCCACCGGTCGCCACCGCCGCCGGGAGCTCGACGGCCAGGCCCAGCCGCTCGATCGCCCACTGCTGGAACTTGTAGTGGTACGACATGACCGCCCCGCCGCTCCCGTGCGGCCGGTCCCACCGCGCCAGGAGCGAGTCTCCGAAGTGGAATTCCGAGACCTCGCCCCGGTACATGTGCCGCACCACCGGGTGCAGGAAGGCGGCGCAGTCGGTGTTGGTGGGGTCCGAAGGCCCGAAGAACGAAGTGCTCGGCTCGGTGAAGTTGTGGAACCCGAACTCCAGCGTCAGCAGCAGGACGTGGCGGTCCCCGAAGTCGCGCTCGCGCGCCAGCGACAGCGGCAGGTCCTCCAGCACCTCGGCCCGGCTCCCGTCCGGCTCGATCAGCACCGCGTCGCAGAGCATCCCGTACATCTGGAAGATCGAGTCGGCGACGCTGAACCGCTGGTACATCCAGTCGACGAAGGTGCTCCAGTCGAACGGGTCGAAGACGACGCGCGGGTACTCGACCCCCTCGTAGCGCTCCTCGAGGAGGTTGTGCAGGGTGCGGACGTTGTAGCGGAAGCCGTGGATGAACCCCGAGGACGCCTTGTTGTCGTTGCTCCGCATCGCCCCGCCGGCGAAGAACAGGTCCGGGACGTTCGCCGACTCCCAGCCGGTGGTCAGGCGAAGGTACTTGCCGTTCCGGTAGGTCTCCGGACGGATGCTCTCGTCGTACAGCTCGTCGCTCGAGTACTTCCACCCGGTGCAGCGGATGATGTAGTCGTATTCGCGGGTGAGCTTCAGCGTCCCCGGCGGGTTCGCGTGGGGATAGTCGTACTCGTGGCTCGTCTCGAGCGCGCCGTCCGGGAGCCGGCGGATCTCCGTGATCCGCGGCGTCAGCACGGCGTGCAGCGACTTGAGCTGGTACATGTCGAACAGGTTGTTGTTGATCGCCCGCACGTCTCCCACGAAGTGCGTGTCCCACGCGAAGCGCACCGGCGTCTTGGCCAGGAGGTGGACCGTGGCCGCGGTGCCGGAAAGGTGGTCGGCGGTCTCGAACGCGGAGTTCCCCTGCCCCAGGATCCCCACCCGCTTGTTGCGGTACTGCTCCAGGTCGATGGAGTGGGTCTCGTAGGGGGTCGTCAGCTCGATGCCGGGGATCTCCTCGGGAACGCACGCCTTCACGGTGCCCAGCGCCGAGATGAGCACCTCGCAGCGGTACTCGTCGCCCTCCGCGGTGCGCACGTGGAAGCGTCCGTCCTCGTCCTTGGAGATGTGGGCCACCGTCTTCCCGTACGCGATGTTCAGCCCGAAGTGGTCCGCGTAGTCCTGGAAGTACCGGCAGATGTCGTCGGCGTGCGGGAACAGCTCGTCCGAGTACTCCGTGAACCGCATCTTCGGGTCGTCGGAGAGGAGCGAGTTCCAGTCGTGCCGCATGTTGAACTGCTCCTCCTCGAAGAAGTTGTACTTCTTGTTGATGGAGATCAGCTTGCGGTGCCGCGGGTGCTCGGTGAAGAACGAGCCCGCCGACTGGTTCCGTTCGAGGATGACGTAGTCGCGACCCTTCTGCTGCAGGTAGTACCCCATCTGCAACCCCCCCGGCCCGGCGCCGAGGACGATGTACTTGTGGTCCATTGCGGAGATCTCCCTTGGTTGAGGTATCCTGCGGGTTCGCGACGACCGGGATCGGCTCGCGGCCCGATCCGGTTCACATCGGGGCGGACGTCACCGGGACGCGGGGATTCGCGTCTGGAACGCCGTCACGGTGATGGTCTCGTACAGCGCCGCGTACGGATCGCCCGCGGCGAACGCCCATGCATCCTTCTCGGTCGCCGCCTCCACGAAGAAGAGGACGCGCAGCAGCGACCCGTCGGGCGCCTCCACCACGCCTCCGAACGAGATCTCGGACTTGCGGCTCCCCACGTACTGCAGGTGGTCGGCGCGCAGGCCGGCTCGCGCCGACTCGCGGCGGGGGTCGACCACGCAGGTGATCAGGTAGGTCATCCGAAACCCTGGCTGTTGGTC
>DASSME010000073.1:0-10889 GCA_035689035.1 Longimicrobium sp.
CGAACTCGGAAGTGAAAACCCGCTGCGCGGATGGTACTGCCGGGGCCACCCGGTGGGAGAGTACGGCGCCGCCGGCCTTTTCTTGCAAACGCCCGCCTCGATCGTCAACGATCGGGGCGGGCGTTTGTCGTTGTGCCCGTGCGACATATCCGCGCGCGCCGCGGCCTACGGCGCGCGCAGCCCGGCCCGGAGCGCAGCGGAGGGACACGCCCGAACCCCGCGGTAGATCAATCCTCGTCCGCGGCGGTGATGACGCGGTTGCGGCCGGCGGCTTTGGCGGCGTACATGGCCGTGTCGGCGCGCTGCAGCAGGGCGCGGGCCGAGGTGTAGGGCGTGTCGCCGCCGGCGCGCGGGGCGTACTCGGCCACGCCGAGAGAGGCGCTGACGACGCCGGACAGGTGCAGCGCCGGGATGGCGTCGCCGTACGCCTGGTCGATGAAGACGGAGTGCTCGATGGCGGCGCGGATCTCCTCGGCCACGGCCTGCCCCTGGGCCAGGGCGGCGGAGGGGAGGCAGGCCACGAACTCGTCGCCGCCGTAGCGGGCCAGGAGCGCGCCGGGGTCGGTGACCAGCCGGCGCAGGAGGAAGCCGATCTCGCGCAGCACCTGGCTGCCGACCAGGTGGCCGTGGGTGTCGTTGACGCCCTTGAAGCGGTCCAGGTCGAAGAAGATGAGCGCCAGCGGCTGACCGCCCGCGTCGGCATCGGCGATCATCTCGACCAGGCGGTGGTAGAGCCAGCGGTCGTTGGAGAGGCCGGTGAGGTCGTCGCGGCGGGCGAGCTCGGCGGCGCGCTTGGCGTCGAGCGCGTTCTGCAGCGTGGAGCTGGTGTAGCCGGCGAAGATCTCGAGGAGCGCCAGGTCGCGCTCGTCGAAGCGGTCGCCCTGCAGCCGGTCGACCAGCTCGATCACGCCGCACACGGTGCTGCCGATGGCGATCGGCGCCGCCACCACCGAGTGCGTGGCCTGGCCCGTGGCGCGGTCGAACTCGGGCGAAAAGCTGGGATCGGTGGCGGCGTCCGCGGCCAGGTGCGGGCGGCCGCTGACGTAGACCTTGCCGGCGATCCCGCGGCCGGCTCCCAGGCGCGCGCCGAGCAGACGGTCGGCCGCGGGGCCGAAGACGGTGACGAAGCAGAGGTCGTTTTGCGCGCGGTCGGCCACCTTGCGCAGCGGGTCGTCGAGGAGGATGGAGCCGGCGCGCGCGGGGACCAGCGCCCGCGCCCGCTCCAGGATCTGCGTGAGCTGCGCGCCCAGGTCCACGTCGTCGGGGATGGCGGCGCCCGCGCGGGTGCGCAGGAGGAAACGCTCCAGCCCCGCCCCGTCGAGCGAGTGCAGGGCGGGGGCGGCGGGCGGGGCCGGGGTGTGCGGGGCGGTGTCGGTCAACGCGGGTGTGGCGTCAGGTGTAGGCCATGGCGGGCCGGCCGAGGTACTTGCGCAGCAGCGCCATCTGCCCGATGTGGTAGCCCTCGTGGGTGAGCAGGAAGGCGAGCCCGCCCGCCACGCTGGGATCGTGCACCGGGAGACGCTGCGGCCATTCGGCGTTCAGCGTGTCGCCGCCGATCGCGTGGAGCGCGTCTTCGAGGGCGGCCGAGGCGCGGGTCCACGCGACCCGAATCTCCGCGAGGGGCGGATACGTGGCAAGTGCTTCGATGGATTGCACTTCGGCCAGCAGCTCCGCGTACGGGTGCGGCTGCGCCGGTCCGCCGGCGCCGGCCACGGTGTAGTGCCGCACGTCCACCAGGTGCAGCGCGATGAAGGCGATGCTGTTGGTGTGCTCGTTCGGCCGCGTCTGCGCCGCGGCGTCGTCCAGGCCCGCCAGGCAGTTGAGGAAGAGCCGCGTGTGCAGCCTGAATCCCGCGACGAGGGGCGCGGCGACGGGGTGCATCCGGGGCGTTTCCGGGTCGGGATGGGCGCGTGTGTTCGGGATCGGAAGGTAAGATAACGCGGCGGAGGGGCCGAGGGAAAATCATTTTGCGCCGACCGGGTTTGCTCCTGTGCAGGAACCGGCGTGACGCCTCGCTGACCGGGCGAGGCTGAACGGCAACGGCGGGCCACACGGAGCAGCGGAGAAGAACGGAGGAGACGGAGAACCGCGGCGCGGTCCGGCACTCCTGCGTCGTATCCGCGCCGTGTTCGGTAGATGGCTGGATCGCGGAAAACGAGAACGGCCGCGCGGATGATCCGTGCGGCCGTTGCTGCGGTGTGGAAGAGGCGAAGAGGCTTCAGATCTGTCCGGCGTCGTACGCCTGGCGGACGTTGGCCTGGACGAGCTGGGTGGCGGCGAACCAGAAGCCGTCGTCGGGGCCGCGCGCGGGGAGCCAGACGATGCCCACGATGTCGCGCTGGAGATCGACCCAGGGATAGAAGCCGGAGGCGCCGGGGCTGCTGATCTGCGTGGCCGCGCCGCCGGCGTCCACCGCGTCGCGCCAGGCGCCGAGGCCGTAGCCGTGCGCGTCGTTGCGGGGGGTGAGGGCCATCGGCGCCGCGCCGACGTTGTCGTGCGCCATCCACGCGATCGCGCTGTCGGAGAGGATGCGGTGGCCGCCATGGCTGCCGCGTGCCGCGACCATCCGCAGCACGCGCGCGTACTCGCGGCCCGTGGACCAGCCGCCGGCGGCCAGCAGCGGGTTGGTCCCGAACCAGCCAGTGAAGGGAATGCCCAGCGGTTCGCTGACGCGGTGCTTGAAGAGCTCGTTCCAGCTTTCGCCCGCGGCGATCTCGGCGAGGCGGCCCGCGACCTGGAACGAGGCGCTGCCGTAGCGAAACTCGGCGCCGGGCGCGTTGGTGAGCGGGCCGTACGAGATGTCGGTGGCGCACTCCTTCAGTGACCCGCGACGGTCGGCCAGGCACATCTGCGTGGAAGGGAGCCCCGAGGTGTGCGACAGCAGCTGGCGCAGGGTGATCTGCCCCGCGGCGCCCTGGAAGTCCGGCAGCGTGGCCGAGATCGGCTCGTCGAGGCTGAGCTTGCCCTCGTCCACCAGGGTGAGGAGGGTGATGGCGGTGAGCCACTTGCTGGCCGAGGCGATGGGCACGTGGCTCTCGCTGTCGGCGCCGCCGAAGTGATGGTCGCACACCACCTGGTCACCCTTCATCACCAGCACGAAACCGCCGGAGAGACCGCGCGCCGCCGCGTCGTCTTCGATCTGCCGGGCCGAGGGGGCGAGCGCGGCCGCGCAGTCGCCGCCGGGCCCGGCCAGGGTGGCGCTGTTGCACGCCGCCAGCGACGCGTCCAGCGCCGATGCGGCGAGCAGGGCCGCGAGTGTCTTCGTCATCATCGTCCGCGATCGGGGGATGGGGGCGTTTCGTGTGGGTCACGCGGGGAAACGGACGGTGGCGCGGGGATCTGGCCACCGTGCAGCGAAGTGCGGGGATGGCGGGGTGAAGTGCGGAGAAGGGGTGGTGCGGAGGTGGCACATCGGCTCGCCCTCCTTTCGCCACCCCTCGCGCGGGAGGAGCAGAGGTCGCCGCGGGCCAGGGTGCGCGCGGATCTGCACGCGAGTGTCCGCGAAGGCGCGCCCCCGCGCGGTCGTCGCCTCGGTTTCGATCTGTGTGGGGAGGATACGGCTAAGTCGTTTCAGATGTCGAAGATACGAATCGTTCTCCATCCCCGGGGCTTTTCGAACCGGTCGACGACAAAACAAGACTATGGCGCTCGCGACCCAGGTGTGACATATTGGCCCCACGTTGTGGATGCGGCGCCCCGGAAAGGCTGAGGCATCCATAGCCCCAATCGTTCACCCGGGGACAATTCTCGTCCCTCTTGCCGTGGAGCGCGCGCCCCACCCGCGCCCCTGGAGCCAACGCACATGAGCGAAGCCGCCGAAGCCGAGGTCCCGATCGACGTGCTGATCGTGGACGACGAGGAGCTGCTGGTGAAGAGCTGCGGTCAGATCCTGAGCAGCGAGGGCTACAACGTGTTCACCGAGGGGCGCGGCCGGAACGCCCTGGAGGTGGTCCGCCGCCAGCGCCCCGACATCGTGCTGACCGACCTGATGCTCCCCGACATGGACGGGCTGGCGCTGCTGAAGGAGATCAAGAAGCTGGCGCCCGAGACGCTGGTGGTGATGATCACCGGCTTCGCCACCGTCGACAGCTCGGTCGAGGCGATCCGCGCCGGCGCGTACGACTACATCCCCAAGCCGTTCACCGCCACGCAGCTGCGCATCCTGATCGGCCGCGCGGCGCAGCAGGTGCGGCTGGTGCAGGACAACGCGAACCTGCGCGACCAGCTGAAGAAGCAGTACGCGTTCGAGAACATCATCGGCAACAGCGGCAGCATCCAGCGCGTGTTCGACGTCGTGAGCCGCGTGGCGCCCACCGACGCCAGCGTGTTCATCTCGGGTGAGAGCGGCACGGGGAAGGAGCTGATCGCGCGGGCGATCCACGGCAACAGCCGGCGCAGCGCCCGCCCGTTCATGGCCATCAACTGCGCCGCGCTCCCCGACCACCTGCTGGAGAGCGAGCTGTTCGGCCACGAGAAGGGCGCCTTCACCGGGGCCGACCAGCAGCGGCGCGGGCTGCTGGAGGTGGCCAGCGGCGGAACGTTCTTCATGGACGAGATCAGCGAGATGAGCATGGAGCTGCAGGCCAAGCTCCTCCGCGTGATCCAGGAACGGAAGATCCGCCGCGTGGGCGGCGAGGCCGAGATCGCCATCGACGTGCGCTGGGTGAGCGCCACCAACCGCGACCCCGAGCAGGCGGTGCGTGACGGGATGCTGCGCCAGGACCTGCTCTACCGCCTGAACGTGGTGCCCGTGAAGCTGCCGCCGCTGCGGCACCGGCGCGAAGACATCCCCGCGCTCGCCAACCACTTCCTGAAGCGCTACGCGCAGGACTACGGGCGCGACAACCTGCGCTTCCACCCCGACGCCGTGCGCCTGCTGCAGGACTACGAATGGCCCGGCAACGTGCGCGAGCTGCAGAACGTGGTGGAGCGCATCGTCAGCATGTGCCTTCCCGGCCAGGAGATCACCGCCGAGGACGTGCCCGAGGAGCTTTCGGTGCGGCGCGCGGTGAACGGGAAGGGCCCGGCCATCACCTTCTCGGCCGACCTCCCCTTCCACGACGCCAAGACCGACGCGATCACGGTGTTCGAGAAGGAGTACCTGAAGGACCTGCTGAAGCGCCACAACGGCAACATCTCGCAGGCCGCCCGCACCGCGGGGATCGACCGCAAGACGATCCACCGCATGCTGGCCAAGTACGAGTTGGAGGCGCGCGACTGACGCGTCTCGCGGCGCCGCGCCGCGCCGGCAGGGATTCGACCGGCCCCTCTCGCGACATCCGCGGGAGGGGCCGGTTTCGATTTGCAGCCGCTGTATCCCAGCGGCGAAGAAGGGATCTTCGCGGCCGCGGCGGGGCCCCCCTCCCCCGGCCCCTCCCCCCCGCGCTTCGCGGGGGGAGGGGAACACTGCGCGCGGTTCGGACGGGCTGGCCCGATGGACGATTTCGCCGGTGGGGATGGTCACGTCAGGTGCTGGCGAGCGCCGGTTCCTCCGCCGGCTGGCCGGTGATGAAGGAGGCGATTGCGGCGAGGATCGCCGGGTCCTTGAGGGCGCCGCGGTGGCCCAGGCCGCGCGCGGTGGCGAAGCGGGCGCCGGGCCAGGCGCGGGCGATGGCGCGGCCCTGCGCGCAGGGGACGGTGGCGTCGTCCGCGTCGTGGATCACCAGGCCGGGGATCGCCAGCTCGGCCGCGGCGCGGACCACGTCGATGCGCGCCAGGTCGCCGCCGGCGCGGAGGCGGATGCGCTCGCGCATCTCCGCGCGGCTCTCGCGGGTGAGGCCCAGCGCGTGCGCCACCGGGTCCGCAAACGACATCGGGTCGCCCACCGGGTTCACCAGCACCATCCGCCGCGCCAGCAGCCCCTCGCGCGCCGCCAGCACCGCCGCCGCGCCGCCGAACGAGTGCGCCACCACCGCCTCGAAGGGGAGGAAGCCGTCGTCCGGCCCGAAGGTGAGCTCGCAGGCAATGGAGTGGATGGCGCGCACCATGTCGGGGAGCGCGGTGCGCCGCCCGCCGGACACGCCGTGCGCGGGAAGGTCGACCAGCACCACGCGGCGTCCCGACGCGATCAGCCGCGGCGCGAGCTCGGCCCAATCCCGCGCGCAGCCGCCCCAGCCGTGGACCAGGAGGATTGCGGGACCGCGGCCGTAGCTCCATCCCACCACCGCCTTGCCATCGACGCGGACGCGTAAACCGTCGGGGCGAACGCCGGCCAGGACGCCCGGCGCGCTCCGTGTGCGGCGGTGCGGGGTGAAGAAGATCCGCGCGGCGTGCCACCCGGCCAGGCGCGGCGACACGCGCGCGAGTGCCGCGAACCAGCGGCGCACGAAGCGGTGCTTCCAACTCAAAGAACGATCGGTCGTGCTTTTCGTTGGGATGGAGACGGTGGCGGTCGTGGACATCGCTTCCTCCGCGGTCAGGGTGTGGTAGGGCGCGCCGAGCTCAGCAGCGATTCGAACGCGGCCTGGGCGTGGGCAAAGGCGAGCGGGTCGCGCAGGAGCCGGCGGTCGTGCGCCGCGCCCCTCACGATCGCCTCGAACTGGAAGGCGCAGAGCGCGGGATCGACGCCGGCGCGGAAGTGTCCGAGGTTGACGGCCCCTTTCGCGAACGACACCAGCGTGGCTCGCCAATCGCGCTCGGCCTGTACCAGCAGGTCGCGCAGCGGGCCGGGCTGATCGTCCAGCTCGATGGATGCCTGCATCATCAGGCAGCCGCCGGGCATGTCGTCGCGGTCGTGCTGCCATGCGAGCCACCGGTCGAACGCCATCCGCAGGCGCGGCTCTCCGCGGGGCTCCGCGGCCGCGGGTTCGTAGACGAAGCGGCGGAACGAGGCGATGGCTGCCTCGAGCACGCTGCGCTGCAGCTCTTCCTTGGAGCGGAAGTGCGCGAACAGCCCGCTCTTGGACATGCCGAGGCCGTCGGCCAGCCGCCCGAGCGTGAGCCCGTTCAGCCCGTCGACGCTGGCGAGTTCCACCGCCCGCCCGATGATTCGCTCTCGCGTGAGGGTTCCCTTGCCCATGGATGGATGATACGACCGATCGTGCTATTCAGGCAAGGGTGGCGTTCGTCGTCGCTACGAGCCGGGGCGGCTGAAGCCGCGGTCTACAACCACAGGAAGCCGCGCAAACTGCGCGAGGCTCGTCCGCGGGGATGGGCGATGTGCCACGATCAGGAAATCTGATCAACGAAAAAGCCTCTCCAACGCGTGGAGAGGCTGTGGCGATGCGGCCGCCGTCGCCCCGGTCAGGGCTTAAGCGGGAGGGGCGGGGTGAAGGTGCCGCCGCTGGCCACGTGCGTGCGCGGCGCGGGGCGGGGCGCGCGGTCACGCCCAGCACGGCGCGGGTGAAGTCGCGCTCGATCGGCTCGGGGGCGGCCAGGCCCTGGTTCATCAGCACCACCACGGCCAGGTGCTCTTCGGGGTACCACGCCACCTGGCTGCGGAAGCCGGCCACCGCGCCGTCGTGGTGCAGGTAGGGGCCGGCGTCGGTGGTGTCCACCATCATCCCGTAGCCGTACGCCATGCGCATGCTGGCATCGGGCGCGGCGCCGGGGGTGGTCATCTCCGTGTAGCTCTCCGTCGACAGCACGCGTCCCTCGCCCAGCGCCACCTCCCACTTCGCCAGGTCGGCCGCGGTGCTGCAGAGCGAGCCGGCGGCGTACAGCACCGACGGGTCCCACGGCGCGGTTTGCACCGGCTCGCCGCGGCGGGTGCGCACGTAGCCGGCGGGGACGGGGCGGGTGCGCGAGTCGCCGCAGTACTCGGTGTCGTTCATCCCCAGCGGGCCCCAGAACTGCTCGCGCAGGTAGCCGTCGTAGCTCTGCCCGGTCACCCGCTCGATCACCAGCCCCAGCAGGTAGTAGCCCGAGTTGCTGTAGTGGAAGCCCGTTCCCGGCGTGAAGAGCAGCGGGCGCGCGGCCAGCGAATCCACCAGCTGCGCCGGGGTGAGCACCTGCCGGAACTCGCGGAACCACTCGGTGAAGTTGGGGACGCCCGCGGTGTGGTTCAGCAGCTGCCGCAGCGAGATGGTGCGGTAGCGCGCGGGAAGGCCCTCCACGTAGCGGGTCACGTCGTCGTCCAGCGAGAGCTGGCCGCGCTCGGCGAGCCGGAGGATGGCGGAGGCGGTGAACTGCTTGCTGACCGAGGCGATCTGGTAGGGCGTGCTGGCCGTGGCCTGGTGCCGCCCGCGCTCCACCATACCCCAGCCGCGCTCCAGCACCACGTGCCCGTCCTTGACGATCGCCACGCTCAGCCCGGGGATGGACTGGTCGTACATGGCGCGGCGGGCGATGGAGTCGAGCGTGAAGGCCAGGCGCGAGATCGCCCCGTCGTCGCCCGCGGGCGTGACGTTGGCGGCCAGCTGGGCGCCGGCGGGGCGCGACAGGGCGCCCAGGAGCAGTGCGGCGAGCGCCGCGGTGTGGCGACGGGTCAAGGGCGTGGTGGCGGGCGGTGTGCCAGGCTGGTGCTGCGCGCTGCGTGTGCTGCCGTGCCCGCGTGCGCCGGATGCGCGCGCGGGTGCACGCTCGCCGGGTGGGCGACGCGTGGTGGATCGGATCCAAGTTCTCTGGATGATTTGTGCGGGGGAGACCCGCCCGGACCGGCTGCCTCAGGATGGTGCCCGGAACCGGGCCCTGGGGGAGGGTGGATACCTCAGGGTTGGAATCTATGCTCGAACGGCCGGTCTGAGAAGTGTCGCGTGGATTAGGAAAGGGTTTGTAGCAGAACAGGTTGCGGGGCAGGATGTGGATTGGGTGTCATTCGAGGGGGATGCAGTGGGGGCGAATGAATTCGCTGCAACGACTACACGAAGTCCGCCTGCGCGGACTACCGGCTTGGGCTCGGCCGCGGTGATGGTGCGCGGTTCCGAGATCGGCGCGGCCGCGGCTGCCCCCTCTCCCCACTCCCTCCCCGCGCTTCGCGGGCGCTTCGCGGGGGAGGGGGGACTACGTGCGGGGGATACGTCGAGGCTCGTCGGCCGGTTCGGTGATGGCGCGGAGGAGAGCGCGGGTCGCCGCCTCGGGGTCCGGGGCGCGCATCACGGCGCTGATGACGGCCACGCCGGTGGCGCCGGCGCGGATGATGTCCGCCGCGTTGGATGCGGAGATGCCGCCGATGCCGACGACGGGGATGCGGACGGCGCGGGCGACTTCGCGGATGCGCTCGCAGCCGACGGCGTCGCCCGCATCGGCCTTGCTGCCGGTGGCGTACACAGGGCCGGTGCCGACGTAGTCCGCGCCGCCGCGCTCGGCCGCCCGCGCCAGCTCCGGCGTTTCGGCGCTGATGCCGATCCGGAACCCGGAGGGGACGATGCGGCGCGCGGCTTCGAGCGGAACGTCGTCCTGGCCCAGGTGCACGCCGTCGGCGCCCGCGGCCAGGGCCACGTCCAGGCGGTCGTTCACCCACAGCAGCGCGCCGGCAGGGCGCGTCGACGCCAGCAGCGCGCGGGCGAGCTCCACCTGTTCGCGCGCCGGCTGGTCCTTGCCGCGCAGCTGGAGGGACGGCGCGCCGGCTTGCAGCGCGGCGCGGGCCACGTCGACGATGGAACGCCCCGCGCCGCAGTCGGGGTCGGTGATCACGATCAGCGACAGGCGGGGGGCGAGGTCGCCGGCGGTCATCGCGCGCGGGGTGGAGCGGAGCCCGTCTGGCCGCGCAGGGCGCGGGTCTCGGCCTGGGCGGCGCGCTTGGCGGCGTTGTGCTCGGCCAGCGTACGGGTGAACACGTGCGTCCCGTTGGGGCGGGCGACGAAGTACAGGTAGTCGGCCGCGGCGGGCTGCAGCGCGGCCTGGATGGCGCCCTGGCTGGGCGAGGCGATCGGCCCCGGCGGCAGGCCGGCGTGCGTGTAGGTGTTGTAGGGATCGCCCGCCACCTTCGCGATGTCGCGGTAGAGGAGGCGGGCGCGCTGCTGGCCCAGCGCGTACTGCACCGTGGGGTCGGCCTGCAGGCGCATGTTCTTGCGCAGGCGGTTGCGGTACACGGCGGCGATGGTGGGCCGCTCGTGCCAGTCGCGCGCCTCGCGCTCCACGATGCTGGCCAGCGCCACGGCGTCGCGCTCGCTCATCCCCTGCGCGGCCAGCTGCTGGCGCATCGCCGGCGTCCAGGCGCGCTTGTAGCGGCTCACCATCTCGCCGATCGCCTTCTGTACCGGCGTGCCGAGCGGGAAGACGTAGGTGGCCGGGTAGAGGTACCCTTCGAGCGTGGGGCCTGGGACGCCGTACTGCCGTGCCGCCGCCGGGTCGTTCAGGCGCGCCTGGATCGAGTCCGCGTCGCCGCCCAGCGCGGCGGCCAGGCGCGCGGCGATCTGGCGCGTGGTCCACCCCTCGGGCACCACGATGCGCGCCTTCACCACGTCGCCGCGCACCAGCTTGTCCACGATCAGGCTCCACCGGTCCCCCGCGCGGAACTCGTAGATGCCGGGCTTCAGCTTCGTCCCCGCGTCCTTCGAGTCCGCGAAGCGCCGGAACTTCTTCGCGTTTTCCACGATCCCGCGCGTGGCGAGCGAGTCCGACACCACGGTGAGGTTCGCGCCCGACGGCACCGTGACGCGAACCGGCGGGCCGTGCGGGTCGCCGCCGCCGTCCGTCGCGCACGAGGCGGTGGCGAGCGCGGCCGCGAGGAGCGCGATGGAGGCGGCGAGGCGCCGGGGTGCGGAGGTGCGGAACGGCATCCGGTCCAATCTGCCGATGAGGGTTCGTGCGACGGCGTGCATCAGCCGTTCGGCCCACGCGGGCGCTGGCGGAGCCAGGCGCCCAGGATCAGCGCGGCGGCGGCGGCGTCGATGCGCTCCTTCTGCTCGCGCTCGCTGCGCTTGAGGCCGATCCCGCGCACCGTGCGCTCGGCCGCGACCGAGGTCATCCGCTCGTCGACGTAGGTGACGGGGAGCCCCGTGCGCCGC
>DASSME010000074.1:0-11483 GCA_035689035.1 Longimicrobium sp.
GGCCGTCGTCCGCGGCCATCTCCCCCAGCACGCGGCGGAGATAACCCGTCCAGCGCTCCACCGTCTCGCGCTCGAAGAGCGACGTGGCGAAGGTGATGCTCCCCGCGATCCGGTCTCCCGCCTCGCGCAGCGAGAGCGAGAGGTCGAACTTCGCCTGCGAGGGTCCAACGGCGCCGCCCCCCGTGGCACCGGCGTCCGACCCCGGCCCCGGCGGCCCGCCTGCCTGGTTCGCGCTCTGCCACGCGAACATCACCTGGACGAGCGGGTGATAGGCCAGGCTGCGGGCGGGGTCGACCCGCTCCACCACCTGCTCGAAGGGGATGTCCTGGTGGTGCTGCGCCCCCAGCGCCCGCTCCTTCACCCGCCCCAGCAGCTCGGCCACCGTCGGCGCCCCCGACAGGTCCAGCCGCAGCGCCAGGGTGTTGACGAAGAAGCCGATCAGCTCCTCGATCTCGCGCTGGCCCCGGTTGGCGGTGGGCGTGCCGATCACCACGTCGTCCTGCCCCGAGAGCCGGCCCAGCACGGTCGCCCAACCCGCCAGCAGCGTCATGAACAGCGTCGTCGCGCGCCGGCGTGAGAGCGCCTTCAGCCCCGCGGTCAGCTCCGCGTCCAGCACCAGGGGCAGCGAGTCACCGGCGAAGTCCTGCTTCCGCGGCCGCGGGTGGTCCGCGGAGAGCTCCAGCAGCTCCGGCGCGCCCGCCAGCGTCCGCGTCCAGTACTCCGCCTGCTCGCGCAGCACCTCGCCCTCGACCCAGCGCCGCTGCCAGATCGCATAGTCGGCGTACTGCACCCCCAGCGGCGGCAGCGGGTCCGGCGCGCCGCGGCGGAACGCGTCGTGGAGCGCGGAGAGCTCGCGGGTGAGCACCCCGATCGACCAGCCGTCGCTGACGATGTGGTGCATGGTGACGAGGAGCAGGTGATCGTCCGCGGCCAGCCGGACGAGGCGCCCGCGGATCAGCGGCCCTCGCTCCAGGTCGAAGGGATCGCGCGCCTCCTCGGCGGCCAGGCGCTTGAGCTCCCGCTCCGCGTTCGGCTCGCCGGCCAGGTCGTGCTCGGCCAGGTGGAAGCGGCTCGCCCCGGCCGGCGCGATCCGCTGCTCGGGGACGCCGTTCACCTGCGCGAAGGTGGTGCGCAGCGCCTCGTGCCGCTCCACGATGCGGTCCAGCGCCCGCGCCAGCGCCGCCCGGTCGATCTCACCCCGCAGCCGCATGCGCGTGGGGACGTGATAGGTGCTGCCCAACCCTCCCATCTGCTCCAGGAACCAGAGCCGCTGCTGCGCGAAGGACAGCGGCACCCGGCCCCCGCGGGGCGCCGGCTCGACCGGCGGCAGCTGCGACCGCGCGGCCGTCTCCAGCCCGCGCGCGAACTCGTGGAGCACGGGCCGGGTGAACAGGTCGCCCATCGCGACCTCCACCTCCAGCACCTGCCGCACGCGCGAGATCACCCGCACCACCAGGAGCGAGTGCCCGCCCAGGTCGAAGAAATGGTCGTGGCGGCCCACCCGCTCCACCCCGAGCACCTCGGCCCAGATCTCGGCCAGCGCCTGCTCGGTCTCGCTCGCCGGCGGCTCATAGGCGCGCGCCGCGTAGGCGTCTCCCTCCGGGGCGGGGAGCGCCCTGCGGTCCACCTTCCCGTTCGGCGTGAGCGGCCACTCCTCCAGCCGCACGTACGCCGCGGGGACCATGTACTCGGGGAGCGCGGCGGCCAGGTGCGCGCGCAGCGCCTCGGCGCCCGCGGCCTCGCCGCCGACCACGTATGCGACCAGCCGCTTGTCGCCCGGCGCGTCCTCGCGCGCCAGCACCACCGCCTCGCGCACCGCCGGGTGCTCCAGGAGCCGCGCCTCGATCTCGCCCGGCTCCACGCGGAAGCCGCGCACCTTCACCTGGAAGTCGTTGCGGCCCACGAACTCGATGGTGCCGTCGGGGAGCCACCGCCCCAGGTCGCCGGTCCGGTACAGCCGCGCCCCCGGCCGCGCCGCGAACGGGTCGGGAACGAAGCGCTCGGCGGTCAGCGCCGGCCGGCCCAGGTAGCCGCGCGCCACCCCCGCCCCGCCGACGTGGAGCTCGCCCGTCACCCCCACCGGCACCGGCTCGCCCGCCGCGTCGAGCAGGTAGACGCGCGTGTTCCCGATCGGCCGGCCCAGGGGAAGGGTGCGCGCCTCCGCGTCCACCCGATCGACGAGCCCGGTGATGGCGAAGGTGGTGGTCTCGGTGGGGCCGTAGCAGTGGATCAGCCGCACCGGCCCACCGTGGGCCAGCACGCGGACGAACGAGGCCGGGTCCGCCCGTTCGCCGCCGGTCATCAGGTGGCGGAGCGCGGCGAGCGCCCGGGGGATGGCGGCCGCGTACTGGTTGAAGACGGCGGTGGTGACGAAGAGCGCCGTCACGCCTTCGTCCTCCAGCGTCCGCGCCAGGGCGGCGGGGTCCAGCACCACTTCGGGCCCGATCACCACCACGCGCCCGCCGGTCAGCAGCGGCGCCCACACCTCCATGGTGGTGGCGTCGAACGCGGGGTTCGCGGCGAACGCCACGCGCTCGTCCGGCCCGAACTCCACGTAGCGGTTGTTGAACACCAGCCGCAGGACGGCGCGGTGCGGGACCATCACGCCCTTGGGCCGCCCCGTGGAGCCCGACGTGTACATCACGTACGCCAGCTGCTCCGCCGTCACCCCCCGCACCGCCAAGTCGGCCGCAGGATGGGATGCCCACGCGGGCACGTCGTCGTCGAGCGCCACCACCGGAAGCGCCAGGCCCCCGAAGCGCTCCGCGAGCGCGCGGATGGTCAGCAGCACCGCCGGCGCGCTGTCGTCCAGCACCTCGCGGAGCCGCTCGCCGGGGTGCGCGGGGTCCAGCGGCACGTAGGCGGCGCCGCACTTGAGGACGGCGAGCTCCGCCTGGACCAGCGCGGCGGAGCGTGGCATCGCCAGCGCCACCCGCGCGCCCGGGCCCACGCCCAGCGAGCGGAGGTGGTGCGCCAGCCGGTTGGCGCGCGCGTTCAGCCCGGCGTAGGTGAGGCGCTCGCCCTCGCAGACCACCGCCGCCGCCCCGGGGGTGCGCTCCACCTGCGCTTCGAAGAGCTGGTGGATGCACGACGCGCCCGGGTAGTCCGCCTCCGTGCGGTTCCACTCCTCCACCACGCGCTCGCGCTCGTCCGGCGGCATCAGCGCCAGCCGCTCCACCCGCTGGCCGGGGTCCGCGGACATCTCCCCCAGCACGCGGCGCAGGTAGCCCGCCCAGCGCTCCACCGTCTCGCGGTCGAAGAGCGCCGTGGCGAAGGTGATGCTCCCCGCGATCCGGTCTCCCGCCTCGCGCAGCGAGAGCGACAGGTCGAACTTCGCCCGCGAGGCCCCCGCGGCCGTACCCCCCGCGCCGCCCGCGTCCTGCCCCGCCACCCCCGGCCCCGGCGGCCCGCCGGCCTGGTTCGCGCTCTGCCACGCGAACGTCACCTGGACGAGCGGGTGGTACGCCAGGGTGCGGACGGGGTCGACCCGCTCCACCACCTGCTCGAAGGGGATGTCCTGGTGATGCTGCGCCGCGAGCGCCCGCTCCTTCACCCGCCCCAGCAGCTCGGCCACCGTGGGCGCGCCCGACAGGTCCAGCCGCAGCGCCAGCGTGTTCACGAAGAAGCCGATCAGCTCCTCGACCTCGCGCTGCCCGCGGTTGGCGGTGGGCGTGCCCACCACCAGGTCGTCCTGCCCCGAGAGCCGGCCCAGCACCGTCGCCCAGCCGGCCAGCAGCGTGGCGAAGAGGGTGGTCCCCTGCCGCCGCGAGAGCGCCTTCAGGCTCGCCGTCAGCTCCGCCTCCAGCACCAGCGGCAGCGCGTCGCCGGCGAAGTCCTGCTTCGGCGGGCGGGGGCGGTCGGTGGGGAGCTCGAGCAGCTCCGGCGCGCCCGCCAGCGTCCGCGTCCAGTACTCCGCCTGCTCCCGCAGCACCTCGCCCTCGACCCAGCGCCGCTGCCAGACCGCGTAGTCCGCGTACTGCACCGGGAGCGCGGGGAGTGGATCGGGCTCGCCGCGCCGGAACGCCTCGTAGAGCGCGGAGAGCTCGCGGGTGAGCACCCCGATCGACCAGCCGTCGCTGACGATGTGGTGCATGGTGACGAGGAGCAGGTGATCGTCCGCCGCCAGCCGGACCAGGCGCCCGCGGATCAGCGGCCCGCGCTCCAGGTCGAAGGGTGCGCGAGCCTCGTCGGCCATCACCCGCCCCAGCTCCGGCTCCGCGACCGCCTGGCCGGCCGGCTCGTGCTCGACGAGGTGGAAGCGGCTCGCCTCGGCCGGCGCGATCCGCTGCTCGGGGACCCCGTCCACCTGGGCGAAGACGGTGCGCAGCGCTTCGTGGCGGGCCACCAGCCGGTCCAGCGCCCGCGCCAGCGCCGCGCGGTCCAGCTCGCCGCGCAGCCGCAGCCGCGTGGAGATGTGATAGGTGCTCCCCAGCTCCTCCATCTGCTCCAGGAACCAGAGCCGCTGCTGCGCGAAAGACAGCGGGATCCGGCCCTCGCGGGGCGCGGGCTCGATCGGGGGCAGCTCGGCCTGCGCCGCCGTCTCCAGCCCGCGCGCGAAGTCGCGGAGCACGGGCCGGGTGAACAGCTCGCCCAGCGCGACCTCGGCCCCCAGCACCTGCCGCACCCGCGAGACCACCCGCACCGCCAGGAGCGAGTGCCCGCCCAGCTCGAAGAAGTGGTCGTGCCGGCCCACCCGCTCCACGCGCAGCACCTCGGCCCAGATCTCGGCGAGCGCCTGCTCGGTCTCGCCCTCCGGCGGCTCGTACGCGCGGGTCGCGTAGGCGCCGGCGTCCGGGGCGGGGAGCGCCCTGCGGTCCAGCTTCCCGTTGGGGGTGAGCGGCCACTCCTCCAGCCGCACGTACGCCGCGGGAAGCATGTACTCCGGGAGCGCGGCGGCCAGGTGCGCGCGCAGCGCCTCGGCGTCCGCACCCTCGCCGCCGACCAGGTACGCCACCAGCCGCTTCTCGCCCGGCGCGTCCTCGCGGGCCACCACCACCGCCTCGTCCACGCCGGGGTGCTCCACGAGCCGCGCCTCGATCTCGCCCAGCTCGACCCGGAAGCCGCGCACCTTCACCTGGTGGTCGGTCCTCCCCAGGTACCGCAGCACCCCGTCGCGCGTCCATCGCGCCAGGTCGCCGGTGCGGTAGAGGCGCGCCCCGGGCTCGCGCGCGAACGGGTCGGCCACGAAGCGCTCGGCCGTCTGCTCCGGCCGGTCCAGGTAGCCGCGCGCCAGCTGGTCGCCCCCCAGGTACAGCTCGCCCGCCACCCCCACCGGCACCGGCTCTCCGGCGGCGTCGAGGACGTAGACGCGCGTGTTCCACACCGGTTCGCCGATCGGCACGTCGGCCCGCCCGCCCGGCAGGCACGCCGACACCGTCACCTCGCCGGCCTCGGTGGGGCCGTACTGGTTGTGCAGCGGAATGGCCGGGAAGCGCTCGCGGAAGCGCCGCAGCAGCGCGGGGGTGAGCGCCTCGCCGCTGCAGGTGATCCAGCGCAGCGGCGGGGCGCACCCCGGCGCCTGGGGGTGCTCGGCGAAGAGCTGGAGCATGGAGGGGACGAAGTGCACGGTGGCCACGCGCGCGCTCCGGATGGTGTCGGCCAGGTACCCCGCGTCCATCTGCCCGCCCGGGCGCGCCAGCACCAGCCGCGCCCCCACCGAGAGCGGCCAGAAGACCTCCCAGAGGGAGATGTCGAAGTTCAGCGAGGTCTTCTGGAGCACCGGGTCGTGCGGCTCCAGGCGGTAGAACGCCTGCATCCAGGCCAGGCGGTTGACCACGGCGCGGTGCGAGATCATCACCCCCTTGGGCCGGCCGGTCGACCCCGAGGTGTAGAGCACGCACGCCAGGTGATCCGCCCGCAGCGCGCCGCGGCCGGGGTTCCCGGCCGGCGCCCCGGCCCACGCGGAACGATCGGCGTCGAGCGTGACGATCGGGACGGCCGCGCCCGCCAGCAGCGGGCGCAGGCGCGCCTGGGTGAGCACCAGCGCCGGCGCGCTGTCGTGGAGCATGTGGCGCAGCCGCCCGGGCGGGTATTCCGGGTCCAGGGGGACGTACGTGCCCCCGGCCTTGAGCACCGCCAGCAGCGCCACCACCATCTCCAGGCTCCGCTCCACGCAGAGCGCGACGCGCACGTCGGGCCCCACGCCCAGCCCGCCCAGGTGGTGCGCCAGCCGGTTGGCGCGCGCGTTCAGCTCCGCGTAGCCCAGGTGCTCGCCCGCGTGGACCGCGGCGACCGCGTGGGGCGTGCGCGCCGCCTGCGCTTCGAAGAGCTCGTGCACGCACCCCTCGCGCGGGTACTCCGCCGCCGTGCGGTTCCACGCCTCCACCACCCGCGCGCGCTCGTCCGCCGCCATCAGCGCCAGCCGCTCCACCCGCTGGCCGGGGTCCACCGCCATCCCGGCCAGCACGCGGCGCAGGTAGCCCACCCAGCGCTCCACCGTGTCGCCGTCGAAGAGCGCCGTGGCATAGGTCACGATCCCGCCGATGCGGCCGCCCGCCTCCTGCAGCGCGAGGAAGAGGTCGAACTTCGCCTCGGCCTGGAGCGAGCCGGGGCCCCCGCCTTCCAGCTCCAGCCCGGGGAGCGAGAGCCCGGCCCCCTGGGGCGTGTTCTGCCAGGCGAACATCACCTGGAAGAGCGGGTGGTGCGCCAGGGTGCGGGCGGGGTCGAGCCGCTCCACCACCTGCTCGAAGGGGATGTCGGGGTGCTGCTGCGCCCGCAGCGCCCGCTCCTTCACCCGCCCCAGCAGCTCGGCCACGGTCGGCGCGCCCGACAGCTCCACGCGCAGCGCCAGGGTGTTGACGAAGAAGCCGATCAGCCCCTCGATCTCCCCGCGGCCGCGGTTGGCGGTGGGCGTGCCGATCACCACGTCGTCCTGCCCCGCAAGGCGGCCCAGCACGGCCGCCCACCCCGCCAGCAGCGTCATGAACAGCGTGGTCCCCTGCCGCCGCGAGAGCGCCTTCAGCCCGGCGGTGAGCTCCTCGCCGAGCACCACGTCGAAGCGCGCGCCGGCGTGGTCCTGCTTCGCCGGCCGCGGGCGGTCGGTGGGGAGCTCCAGCAGCTCCGGCGCGCCGGCCAGCGTCCGCGCCCAGTACTCCGCCTGCTCCCGGAGCACCTCGCCCTCCACCCAGCGCCGCTGCCAGACCGCGTAGTCGGCGTACTGCACCGGCAGGGGGGGAAGGTGCGCCTCGCGGCCCTCGTGGTGGGCGGCGTAGAGCGCGGAGAGCTCGCGGATGAGCACCCCGCTGGACCAGCCGTCGCTGACGATGTGGTGCATGGTCAGCAGCAGCACGTGGTCGTCCGCGGCCAGCCGGAAGAGCCGCCCGCGGATCAGCGGCCCACGCTCCAGGTCGAAGGGCGTGCGGGCCTCGTGGGCGGTCAGCCGCGCGAGCTCGGCCGCCGCGTCGGCGTGGCCGGCCAGGTCGTGCTCCACCAGGTGGAACCCGGCGTCCGCCGGCGCGATGCGCTGCTCGGGGACGCCGTCCACCTGCGTGAAGACCGTCCGCAGCGCCTCGTGCCGCGCCACGATCCCGTCCAGCGCGCGCGCCAGCGCCGCCCGGTCCAGCTCGCCGCGCAGGCGCCGGCGGGTGCGGATGTGGTAGGTGCCGCCCAGGCCGCCCAGCTGCTCCAGGAACCAGAGCCGCTGCTGCGCGAACGACAGCGGCAGCCGGCCCCCGCGCGGCGCCGGCTCGATCGGCGGCAGCGCCGAGCGCGCCGCCGTCTCCAGCCCGCGCGCGAAGTCGGCCAGCACGGGGCGGGTGAACAGGTCGCCCAGCGCGGCCTCCACCTCCAGCACCTGCCGCACGCGCGAGATCACCTGCACGGCCAGCAGCGAGTGCCCGCCCAGCTCGAAGAAGTGATCCCACCGCCCCACCCGCTCCACGCCGAGCACCTCGGCCCAGATCTCGGCCAGCGCCTGCTCGGCCTCGTCCGCCGGCGCCTCGTAGCCCCGCCGCGCGTAGGCTTCGTCGGGCGGCGCGGGGAGGGCCGCGCGGTCCAGCTTGCCGCTGGGCGTGAGCGGCAGCCGGTCCAGCAGCACGAACGCGGCGGGGACCATGTAGTCGGGGAGCGCGCGGCCCAGGTGCGCGCGCAGGCTCTCGGCCCGGGCCGCCCCGCCGGCCACGCAGTAGGCCACCAGCCGCGTGCCGCCCAGCGCATCGTCGCGCGCCACCACCACCGCCTCGCGCACCGCCGGGTGCTCCTTGAGCCGCGCCTCGACCTCGCCCGGCTCCACCCGGAAGCCGCGCACCTTGAGCTGGAAGTCGGTGCGGCCCAGGAACTCGATCGCCCCGTCGGCCAGCCACCGCGCCCGGTCGCCCGTCCGGTACATCCGCGCGCCCGCCTCGCCGGCGAACGGGTCCGCCACGAAGCGCTCGGCCGTCAGGTCCGGCCGCCCCAGGTAGCCGCGCCCCACCCCCGCGCCGCCGATGCACAGCTCTCCGGCCACGCCCACCGGCACCGGCTCGCCGGCGCGGTCGAGCAGGTAGACGCGCGCGTTCGGCATCGGGCGCCCGATCGGGACGATGGCGGTGCTCTCGTCGGTCACGCGCACCGGCCCGGTCACCGCGGTGGCGGCCTCGGAGGGGCCGTAGCGGTTGAAGAGGGTGGCGCCCGGAAGCCGCTGGTGGAGGCGCCGCACCAGGGTCGCCGGGAGCGCCTCGCCGCCGCAGGGGACGCGCGCCAGCGTCGTGCAGCGCTCCACGCCGGGGGTCTCCACCAAGAGGCGCAGCATGGAGGGGACGACGCTGGCGGTGCCGACGCCGTGGCGCTGGATCGTCTCCACCAGGTACGCCGGGTCGCGGTGCCCGTCGGGGCGGGTCATCACCACGCGGGCGCCCAGCATCAGCGGCCAGAAGATCTCGTAGGCGCTGACGTCGAAGCCGAGCGAGGCGTTCTGCAGCACCGACTCGCCCGCCTCCAGCCGCCACCGCGCCTGGATCCCGGCGACGCGGTTGACCACGTTGCGATGGACGTTCATCACCCCCTTGGGCCGGCCCGTGGACCCCGAGGTGTAGATCACGTAGACCAGGTGCTCCGGGCTTACCCCCACGCCTTCCGGGTTGGTCTCGGGCTGGCCCGCCCAGAGCGGCGCGTCGGCGTCCACGGCGACCACGGGGACGTCCATCGCGGCGAAGCGCCCCGCCAGAGCCGCGTGCGCCAGCAGCGCCGCCGGCCGGCTGTCGTCGAGCATGTGGCGCAGCCGCTCGGCGGGGAGCTCGGGGTCGAGCGCCACGTACGCCCCGCCCGCCTTGAGCAGCGCCAGGAGCGCCACCACCAGCTCGGGGCTCCGCTCCACGCAGATCCCCACCCGCGCGTCGGGCCCCACGCCGATCGCCCGGAGGTGGTGCGCCAGCCGGTTGGCCCGCGCGTTCAGCCCGGCGTAGGTCAGGCGCTCGTCGTCGAGGACCACCGCCTCGGCGTGCGGCGTGCGCTCCGCCTGCGCTTCGAAGAGGTGGTGGAGGCACGACCCGGCGGGGTACTCCGTTTCCGTGCGGTTCCACTCCTGGAGCACCCGCGCCCGCTCGCCGGCCGGAAGGAGCGCCAGCCGCTCCACGGGGCGGCCGTCGCCGCCGGCGGCCATCTCCTCGAACAGGCGCCGCAGGTACCCCGCCCAGCGCTCCACCGTCGCACGCGCGAAGAGCGCGGTCGCATAGGTCAGGCGGCCGAGGATGCGCCCGTCGCGCTCCGAGAGCGAGAGCGACAGGTCGAACTTCACGGGCGTCCGCCCGGATTCTTCCACCTCGGGCCCCGCCACCCCCACCCCGCCGGCCCCCTCGCCGCGGGGCTCGCTCCACGCGAACCACGCCTGGAAGAGCGGGGTGTGCGCCGGGGTGCGGACGGGGTCGACCCGCTCCACCACCTGCTCGAAGGGGATGTCCTGGTGGTGCTGCGCCTCGAGCGCCCGCTGCTTCACCCGGGCCAGCGCCCCCGCCACCGTGGGCGTGCCGGAGAGGTCGACGCGGAGGGGAAGCGTGTTCACGAAGAAGCCGATCAGCCCCTCGATCTCGCGCCGCCCCCGGTTGGCGCTGGGCGTGCCGACCACCACGTCGTCCTGCCCCGAGAGGCGGCCGAGCAGCACGGCCCACCCGGCCAGCACGCTCATGAACAGCGTGGCCCCGTGCCGCCGCGACAGCGCCTTGAGCCCCGCCGTGAGCGCCTCGTCCAGCTCCACGCCCAGGATCTCGCCCGCGTGGTCCATCCGCGCCGGGCGGGGATGATCGGTGGGGAGCTCCAGCAGCTCGGGCGCGTCGGCGAGCGTCCGCGTCCAGTACTCCGCCTGCTCCCGCAGGACGGCGCCCTCGACCCACCGCCGCTGCCACACCGCGTAGTCCGCGTACTGGACCGGGAGCGCGGGGAGCGGGTCCGGCTCGCCGCGGCGGAAGGCGCCGTAGAGCGCGTCGAGCTCCCGGGTGAGCACCCGGCTGGACCAGGCGTCGCCGACGATGTGGTGCATCGTCAGCAGGAGCAGGTGATCGTCCGCGGCCAGCCGGCAGAGGAGGCCGCGGATCAGCGGCCCCCGCTCCAGGTCGAAGGGCGCGTGGACCGCCTGGGCCATCAGCCGGCCCAGCTCCGCCCGCGCGTCGGCCACGCCGCCCAGGTCGTGCTCCACCAGGTGGAAGCGGCTCGCCTCCGCCGGCGCGATCCGCTGCTCGGGGACGCCGCCCACCTCGGCGAAGACCGTGCGCAGCACCTCGTGGCGGGCCACGATCGCGTCCAGCGCGCGCTTGAGCGCCGCCCGGTCCAGCTCGCCGCGCAGCCGCCGGCGCATGCGCATGTGGTAGGTGCTGCCCAGGCCCCCCATCTGCTCCAGGAACCAGAGCCGCTGCTGCGCGAACGACAGGGGGATGCGGCCGTCGCGGGGCGCGCGCTCGATCGGCGGCAGCTCGGCGCGCGCCGCCGTCTCCACCTCGCGCGCGAAGTCCCTCAGCACCGGCCGCGTGAACAGCTCGCCGAGCGCGACCTCCACCTCCAGCACCTGGCGCAGCCGCGAGATCACCTGCACCGCCAGCAGCGAGTGCCCGCCCAGCTCGAAGAAGTGGTCGTGGCGGCCCACCCGCTCCAGCCCCAGCACCTCGGCCCAGATCTCGGCCACGGCCTGCTCGGTCTCGCCCTCAGGCTCCTCGTATTCGCCGGCGGCGTACGCGTCGCCCGCGGGAGCGGGGAGCGCCCGGCGGTCCAGCTTGCCGTTGGGAGTGCGGGGCCACCGCTCCAGGCGCACGAACGCCGCGGGGACCATGTACGCCGGCAGCCGCTCGCCCAGGTGCGCCCGCAGCGCCTCCACCTCCACCGCCTCGCCGGTCCAGTACGCCGCCAGCCGCCGGTCGCCCGGCGTGTCTTCGCGGACGACCACCACCGCCTCGCGCACGCCCGGGTGCTCGCGCAGCCGCGCCTCGATCTCGCCCGGCTCGATGCGGAAGCCGCGCACCTTCACCTGCGCGTCGGCGCGCCCCAGGAACTCCAGCGCCCCGTCCGCGCGCCACCGCGCC
>DASSME010000075.1:0-14860 GCA_035689035.1 Longimicrobium sp.
CTGGAGGAGAGCGGCGCGCGGGTGGAGACGGGCACCGCGCTCGGCCGCGGGCTGGCGGTGCAGGGCGGCGGCGGCGCCATCACGGCCGCGCGGCTGGCGCAGGTGGATGCGGTGATCGTTCTCGATGGCGCCCCGCTGGACGGCGGCGAGGCGGCGGCGCTGGCCGAGTGGGCGTCGCGCGGCGGCGGCGTGCTGCTGCAGGGCGACCGCGCGGGCGCCGCCGGCTTCGGCCTGGTCCGCCCCGCCGGCGCGGCGGCGACGGTGGACGGCGCCGCCATCCGCTGGTCCGCGCCGCCCGAGCTGGCGCCGCTCCCGGGGGACCGGGTCAATGCGTCCGCCCGCCCGTTCGCCGCGGTCGGCGCGGCGACGGCGGTGGCGGCGCGGGCACCGGCGGGCCCGCTGCTGGCGCTGCGCCCCCTCGGCGCCGGGCGGGCCGCCGCGCTGGGGATCGGCGAGACGTGGCGGTGGAGGATGGAAGCGGGGCGCGTCGCCGAGCACCGCGAGTTCTGGCGCTCGCTGGTGGACTGGCTCTCGTCTGCGCGCCCCGAGCCGCTCGCCATCCGCCTCTCCGCCGCGGCCGGCGGCGTGGGCGTGCGCCGCGAGGTGACCGTCTACGATGCGCGCGGGCAGGCGGGCGCGGCGGTGCCTCCGCTCGTGGTCACCCGCCCCGGCGGCGCGGCCGACACGCTGCGGCTGGCGCGCGATCCGTCCGCGCCGGGCGTGCTGCGCGGCTCGTTCGTCCCCGCCGCCCCCGGCCTCCACACGCTCGCCATCGCCGGCCAGCCACCCGGCGCCGGATACCGCGCCGTCTCCTCATCCCCCGCCGACGCAGACGCGTGGGCGCGGCTCTCGCTCCTCGCCGCGCGCTCCGGCGGCCGCATCCTCCCGCCCGATTCGTTGCGGCCGGCGCTGGATCGCCTCGCCGAGGCGCACCCCGCTGCGCCGCGGGGGCCGAGCGCCGCGCTGATTCTCACCCTGCTGCTGGTCGCCGCCGCGGCGGAGTGGGGGATTCGGCGGATGACGGGGAGGGAGTAGGGCTGCGCGCCGGCCGGGATCGGTCGCGGTTGCTGGGGGGAGGGGTGAATGAATTCGCAGCAACGACTACACGACTTCCGCCTTCGCGGACAACCGGTATCTGCCCGGCTGAGATTTCGGTGCGCGGAAGAGGCCTCGACACACACTCGAAGTAGCCGCGCGAAGCGCTCCCGGGTCCCTCTCCCAGGCAGTTTTGGGAGAGGGACAGGCGTTCAGGACGCGACGCAGTCGCGCCTGGACGCCAGGGTGAGGGCCCCCGCCGCGCAAGCCTCCGGTTCTACAGCCTCCCGCGGTTTGGGAGGCTTCCTGTCGCTGTAGCCGTGGCTTCAGCCGCCCCGGACCGGCGCATGGCATCGCCGAGCGAGGGCCGCGGCGCGGAGCCTGCGATGTGCGTACACAGACCGCGGGCGTTCGGCGCGCGGAAATCCAGGGCGGCGGGAACGTGTCGGTAACGGAAGCGACGGATCGGGGAGACGCTGCAGGTCCATCTCCCGAAGAAGACGAGTACAACGGCTGGTTCTCACGGCGCCGCAGGCCGCTGGTGTGGGTGATGCTGGCGGCGTTCGCGGCGGCGCTGGCGTTGCCGTTCTTCACCGTGCCGCGGCTGCGCTACGCCCTCCGCGCGGTGCCGCGCATCCCCTCGCGCTCGCTCGCCGACATCCGCCCGGTGACCGCCGCGCTCGCCGGCGCCGAGACGGTGGTGCAGAAGGAGGTGCGGCGGCAGGGCTTTCCCGGCGCGGCGCTGGCCATCGGCGTGCGCGACACGGCGCTGCTCGACGTGGGCGTCGGCCGCACCCGCTGGGGCCGCCTGGCGCCTCCGGTGGACCCCGACCGCACCCTGTACGACCTGGCCAGCCTCACCAAGCTCGTGGCCACCACCACGGCCGTGATGGTCCTGGTGGACGATGGCCGCATGCGCCTGGACGACCCCGTGGCGAAGTTCCTCCCGTCGTTCACCGGCGGCGGGCGCGAGAAGGTCACCATCCGCCACCTCCTCACCCACACCTCGGGCCTCACCGCGTCGGCCAGGCTGGAGGGGAGCACGCCCGGCGACCGGCTGTACAACGTGGTGGCGCACAGCAAGCTGATCGCCGAGCCGGGCGAGGACGTGCTCTACTCCGACGCGGGGTTCGCCATCCTGGGGCTGGCCGTGAGCAGCGCGGCGCGGCAGCCGCTCCCCGCGTTCCTGCGCAAGCGCGTGTGGGAGCCGCTGGGGATGAACCACACGCGCTTCCAGCCCGGCATCCCCTGCGACAGCTGCGCGCCCACCCTCACGCTGGACGACGGGACGCCCTTCGCCGGGAAGACGAACGATCCGTTCGCCCGCGAGCTGGGCGGCATCACCGGGAACGCGGGGCTGTTCAGCACGGCGGCCGACGTGGCGCGCTGGGCGGCGATGATCGCCAACGGCGGCGAGCTGAACGGCGTGCGCGTCGTCCGCGCGGAGACGGTGCGCCAGTTCGAGCAGCTGCAGCCCGGCGCGGGGACGCGGGCGCTGGGCTTCGAGTGGTTCTGCGCCGAGGGCACCGTGCCCGACAACCAGGGGTGCAAGGAGCCGTACGCCTTCGGGCACACCGGCTACACGGGCACCTCGGTGTGGATCGAGCCCGGCCGCGGCACCTGGGTGGTGCTGCTCTCCAACCGGACCTACATGCCGCACGCCCCCAACCGCATCCGCAAGGTGCGCCGCGACCTGTACAACGTGGTCACCGGCCGCGCCCCCGCTCCGCCGCCGATCCCCGCCGACACGGCGCCGGAGCACTGACGGGCTTCTGCCGACCGGTGATCCGGTGCCTCTGCCGCGATCCTCACCGGCGGCTGACGCCACAAGCTACAACGACAGAAAGCCTCCCAAACCGCGGGAGGCTTCTTGTTTGTGCGCGAGCCGTGGCCGTCGTGTAGTCGGTGCGAATTTTCTTCCGCGCGCCGCCGCCGCGGCAACCCCCTATGCCGGTAGTCCGCGAAGGCGGCGCGAAGGCGGACTTCGTGTTGTCGTTGCCGCGAATTCATTCGCCCCCTCCCCCGGATCGATCGCCCGCTCTCTCCCGATGAGATCGATCCCGCGACGAGATCATTCCGCCGGCGGCGAATCACCCGCCCCGCACCGCTCCAGCGTGCGTTGCACGGCCGCGAGCAGCTCGGACGGGGGGAGAGGCTTGGCGAGGAACTCGTCGCAGCCGGCGGCCATCGCGGCTTCGCGGTCGTGCTCGTAGACGTGCACGGTGACCACGATCACGGGGACGTGGCGGGTGGCCGGGTCACCCTTCAGCTCGCGCAGCACCTGGAAGCCGTCCAGCTCGGGAAGGCCCAGGTCCAGCACCACCACGTCGGGCGGGTCGTCGCGCACGGCCTTGAGACCCGTTTTGCCGAAGCGGGCCGAGCGGACGGTGTAGCCCTGACGGCGCAGGAGGGTGCCGTAAAAGTACTGGCTCGCCTCGTCGTCTTCGATCAGGACGATGGTTGGGGCAGACACTGCGGCGTGGCCGTGGGGCGCGTGGCGAGGGGCACATCCATGTTCCGGTCCGCAACTTAATCACTCGGGGCCCGCCGCGCCCGTGTTTCGTCAAAGCTTCTCGCGTTTGTCGTTGTAGATCTGCCCCGCGCGCTCGTCCACGATCTTCCACTCGCCGCCCACCCGGCGCATGGTGAGCTCCTGGCGCATGGAGCCGTACCAGTGCTCGCCGCGGCCGGTGAAGTCCCAGTCCTTGTCCACCAGCACGCGGGCCTCGTTGGGGCCCTGCATCAGCGTAGCCTGGCGCTTGATGGTGATGAGGCGCCGGTCGTACTTGCGCACCGTGTCGCGCACCCGTCCGCGGATGAAGGAGCGCGACGCGTTCTCCACGCCATAGTAGTCCACGCGGCTCGCGTAGTGCTCCATCATGCGGTCCAGGTCGCCGGCGCTCCAGGCGCTGTGCAGGTCCACCACCACCTGCTGCGTGGCCGCCGCAGCGGCCGCCTCGGGCGACTGGGCCCGCGCCGTGTCCGCCCTGGCCGTGTCGGCCGGGGCGGCGGCCACGGCGGTGTCCGCGGGCGCGTCCATCGCGGCGCTCGCGGCGCCCTCCAGCCGCAGGAAGGCGTCGTGCAGCGCGGCCACGGCGCCCGTGTCCGTCGCCATCGCGCCCACGCGCCCGCCGCCCCGGTGCCGCGCCGTCCACACCGCCACCGCCAGCACGAGCAGCACCAGCGGGATCCCCCAGATCGCGGGCGTCATCCGGCGCCCCTGCCGCGGCACGGGCGGGAGCGACACCGGCTCGCTCGACGCGGGTTCGGCCAGCGCCGGCGCCACCGGGGCCAGCCCCGTCGCGTCGTCCGCCGCGGCCGCCGCCTCCAGCGCGGGGATGTCGGCCACGGACGGCGCCAGCCCGGTCGCGTCGTCCGCGTCCGCGGCGCCGCCCGGTCCCGCTGCCGGTGGCGTGGGCGCGGGGGCCGCCGTGAAGGTGACGGGCAGCGTGTGATCGTCGTCCGCCGCGGGGGCGACGAGCGTGGTGCCCTCGGCGTCCGCCAGCGCGTCGGCGAAGGCGCCGGCGTCGGGGTAGCGGGACGATGGATCGTGGCTCAGCGCGCGCTCGATCACCGCGCGCACCGGCGCGGGGACCGACGCCCAGGCCGGCGTCTGCGCGGGCGGCACGGCCTCGCCCGCCCGGATGCGGGCGCGGTCGGCCTCGGTGTACGGGCGCGCGCCGGCCAGCAGCTCGTAGGCGATCAGGCCCAGCTGGTAGACGTCGGAGGCGGGCGTGACCGGCGTGTCGGGGGCCGTCTGCTCGGGCGATGCGTAGGCGGGCGAGTGCGGGAGCTGGCCCGCGGTGGTCAGCGTGAGCGAATCGTCGTCGGGGTCCACCGGCTTGGCGATGCCGAAGTCCAGCACGCGCACGTACTCCAGCCGCCCGTCCGCGCCGGTGAGGAAGATGTTGGCCGGCTTCACGTCGCGGTGGACGATCCCTTCGCGGTGCCCGGCGTTCAGGCCCCGCGCCGCCTCGCGCACGATCCGGAGCGCTTCGGCGGGGGCGAGCGCGCCGCGGGCCAGCGCCTGCTTCAGGTCGCGCCCGCGCAGCAGCTCCATCACGATGAAATCCAGGTCCAGCTCGGGGTCGGTCCCGTAGTCGTAGACCTGCACCACGTTGGGGTGATGGGCGATGCGCGCCGCCGACGCCGCCTCGCGCCGGAAGCGCTCGCGCAGGTTGGCGCGCATCTCGTCCGTGTCCGCCGGCAGCGCGACGACCTTCACCGCGATCGGCCGGCCGAGAACGCGGTCCTGCCCGCGGTAGACCACGCTCATCCCGCCGGCGCCGATCGCCTCGGCCAGCTCGTAGCGCCCGGCCAGCGTGCGGCCGACCAGTGCCCGCGCGAACGAATCCCTCATCCGATCGCCCCGGCGGTTTCCGCCCGCGTGGAGGCCGTGCCGCGCAGCTCCAGCACCATCTGCTTCACCGCGCCCAGGTGATACGCCGCGTGGGCCAGGTTGCCGACCACTCCGGCGAACCGGCTCTCGTCCCACTCGCGCACGTCGTCGATCGCCCGCCGGAACGCCGCGTACTCCTGCCGGAGCCCCGCGCGCAGCTCGGCCCACGCCGCGTCGTCGACGGTGGACACGGCCCAGCTCTGGTGCCAGTCGAACGGACCGCGGTCGCCCGTCACCCACCGCCGCGACACCTCCAGCCCGAAGCGGATGTGCCCCGCGTGCGCCGCCACCGTGCTGCGCCCCGCCCCCGCCGCGCGCGACGCCTCTTCGGCCGACAGCGCGTCGAGCGTGGGGAAGAACCCGGCGTCGGCCGCGTTGTTCACGAACCAGGTCCCGCTCGGGTCGGGCGGCCCCTCGTACGCCTCGGCCAGGACCGTCCCGATCGCCTCCATCACCATCCCGCGCGGCAGCATCTCCATCCCGTTCTCCGTCCCTGGTGAGCTCAACCCCGGATGGACGGGCAAGGCATGTGCCCTTCGCTCTCAGCCCTGGCTCGATCGCCAGAGCGCCATGAACTCCGCGGGGGAGAGGATGGGAATGCCTCCAAGAACCGGAGTTCCGGTGAAATGGCGAGCGTTTCCGGTGACCAGCGCGTCGGCGGACGCGGAAACGGCGACTTCGATGAACGGAAGGTCGCCGGGGTCCGGAAGCTCGGCGGTGATCGGCCGCGGAGTCACGAGTATGCCCGCGGTTTCGATGAAGCCGACGACGAATTCCGCTTCACGGGGTGAAATCCGCAGTTTTGGCCTGGCGAGCACGGCGCGGTACTCCGCCAGCATCCGGTCGTCGAACAGCGGGATGACCGCCCCGGAAATCACCGTTTGCAGGACCGCGGCCGGAGGCCCGTGGGGGCTCATGAGCGCGGACACCAGCACATTGGTGTCCACCACCACCCTCACGGTTGCCGCTCCGCGCGGGTGGCCGCGATCTCCGCGTCGATCTCCTCGAGCGTCATCTTGTCGAGGCCGTTCCGCTGTGCGCGCCGGCGTATCCGCGAGATCGCCCACTCGGCCCGCGCCCTGCGGATGATGCGTTCCATCTCGACGGGATCATCCTCTTCGCCGATGCTGACCATCAGGGCGAACGGCTTCCCGTTCGAGGTGAGCGTTACGCTGTCTTCTTCGACCGTCCGCTGAAGCGCACCCGAGTTGTTGCGGATATCTCTGATGCTCATGAACTTCATCGCGATCTCTCCTTGAGAGTGTAGCACAAGAGTATGCCGAAACGTGCTACACTTCAAGGTGTGCGAATGAGCGTTTCAGACTAGATTGCACGGTGTGGATCTGCATTTCTCATTCGGGTTGAAGGCGGATGAGCAAGGACAAGGCGATCTTCCAGGACGACCGCGGCCGCAGCTGGCTGGTGGAGGTGATGTACGGCCATCCCGCCCCCACCGAGCGCGGCATCTACGCCGCCCGCTTCACCTGCCCCGAAGACGAGGCCGAGCCCGTCCGCGTCGGCTACGTGGAGATCGACGCCGTCGCGAACGATGACGCCGAGCTTCTGCTCGAGGCGCTGGAGATGAGCGACCCGGCCGAGGCGATCGGGTAAGGCCGCGGCCCACGGGCGAGAAATCGGCCCGCGCATCCGTCCAACCTCACGGATGCGTGGGCCGGATCTCATCGGAGCGACGACGAATGCGCTGGCTGACTCCCCACGAAGAAGAAGCGCTGCGGATCGATTTCCGCGACAACGATCGCGAGGTCCAGCGCAGCGCCTGGATCTACGGGACGGGCGCGATGGCGATCCTGGGGCTGATCGTGGGCTCCGGGATGCCGCTGCTGCGGATGCTGGGCGGCAACGCGGGCTACAACGCGTTCGCGTTCCTGGGGCTGGCGTTGTTCAACGTGATGTTCGCCTGCTACCTGTTCTACCGCAGCCTGAACATCCACGAAACCATGCAGTTGCTGGTGATGCGTGCCCCGCCTGACAGCGCGATGCTGCACTGGGAAGCGTTCCGCCGCAGCAATCAGAGCCCCACCCGGCCCGTGCGCCCGTTCTACTTCACCGTGCTGCTGGGGCTGCCGCTGCTCGTTTCGATCGCCATCATGTTCGGCATCGCACGGGTGATATGGGTCACGGACGTGCTCGATGCGCGCTGGACACCGCTCTGGATCGCGTGGTGGACCGTGCTCGCCCTGCACGCGCTTCCGCTCTGGTTCGGATACCAGAATCTTGGCCCCACGACCCGGCGGTGGGAGGTGATCGCCGCGCTGCGGGGCGTGGAACCCAGCTTCTACGACCGTGCAGACCCGGCCGATGACGGTGGCTGGCCCGTGGACCTGGTCCCGCAGCCGGACGGCACGCTGCTCGCGCACCTGGGGCCCGAGGATGTCGTGGTCTTCAGCAACCCCGATCTGAAGCCGTTCCATCGCGGCGGCCGCTTCGCGCTTACACGCGAGAGCCTGCGCCGGATCGAGCGCCTGGGCGCCCGGCGCCGGCTGATGGAGAGCCTCGCCGCAGCGTTGCGCGCCACGGAGGGGGTGGAGATCCGTTTCGCGCACACCTGATCCGCGTCCGGCGCCGTGGGATGACGAGCGATCTCGGCTGTCCCAGGCCCTTCGCGAGCCACAAGGACATTGACTAATTCCATGGGTGCGCGTACATAATAACAGGCGTGAAATGAAGGCTCCCCACCACCCTTCAGGCCGTACTCCCGCACGCGACACCGCTCACCCCTGGAGGGTCCATGAAAAAGCGCAGGCTGAACCTCGAAAACATCACGGTAGAGTCCTTCGAAACGGAACACGGGACTGGGACGCTGCGCGGCACCGTGCATGGCCACGCCTCGATCTACTGCAGTGAGAATCCGGACCACACCTGCGACGTGGCAACCTGTGTCGATGAGTACACCTGTCGATTCCTGAGTTGTCCCGACCGCTTTGCGTGCGAAGGCGGCTCCGGCGCCGCGGACTCCTGCGTACTCAGCTATTGCCCGCCATTCTGCTGAGAGCAGAATCTGGCACGGAGACACGAAGACGCGGAGCGGGCCGATGGCTCTCTCCGCGTCTCCGCGTTCTCTGCGTGAGGCTGGCTGACTGGAGCGGTTTTCACATCAGTCCAGAGTACCGCCTGGACCCTGCCGGGGGCCGATCCTCGGTGAAACCGGCCCTCGGGCGAGTGCGGGCGGACGATCGGAACCCGGCGGTGCCAGGGCGATAGGCACCCGCCGGGTTTCGTTTTATCTTTCTCCCCCATGACCACCGCCGCACCTCCCCGCAAATCCGCCGTCGACCTCTTCCTCACGCCCGCCGCCGCCGAGCGGATGCGGCGCGAGATCCAGCGCGCGCGCGGAAACGAGGTGTGCTTCGTCTGCAAGGTGGGCGAGGACGGGGCGGTGGACGAGCCCCGCACGCTGGCCCGCGGCCACGCCGGCGCCGTGCTGGCGCTGATCCGCGAGCAGGAGATCCCCGCGCCCGCACTGCTGGTGCACAACCACCCGTCCGGCGTGCTGGAGCCCAGCGAGGCCGACCTGGGGGTGGCCACGCGGCTGTGGGAGCAGGGGCTGGGCTTCGGGATCATCGACAACGACGCGGGCGAGCTCTACGTCGTGGTCGAGCCCCCTGTCCCCCACGAGACCACGCCGATCGACGCGGACCGGGTGGACAGCGACCTGGGGCCGCACGGCCCGCTGGCGCTCCGCCATCCGCGCTACGAAGACCGCCCGCAGCAGCGCGCCATGGCCCGCATGGTGGCCGAGCTGTACAACGACGGCGGCGTGGGGATCGCCGAGGCGGGGACGGGGACGGGGAAGTCCGTCGCCTACCTCCTCCCGGCCATCCGCTGGGCGATGCAGAACAAGGAGCGCACGGTCGTCTCCACCAACACCATCAACCTGCAGGAGCAGCTGGTCGCCAAGGACCTGCCGCTGCTGCGCAAGGCGCTGGGCGAGCCCTTCAAGTTCACGCTGGTGAAGGGGCGCGCCAACTACGTCTCCATCCGCCGCGCGCTCCTGGCGCACGCCACCTCCAGCAGCCTGTTCGACGACCAGAAGCAGGCCGAGCTGAAGGGGATCGTGGAGTGGATCCAGAAGACGCAGGACGGCTCCCTTTCCGACCTCTCGTTCCGCCCGTCCGCCGAGGTGTGGGACGAGGTGGCGAGCGAGACGGACCTGTGCCTGCGCGCCCGCTGCCCGCACTTCGAGGAGTGCTTCTACCAGCGCGCCCGGCGCGACGCCTCCGCGGCGGACGTGCTGGTCGTCAACCACCACCTGCTGTTCAGCGACCTGGCGGTGCGCCGCGCGCTGGGGAACTACACCGCGCCCGCCGTGCTCCCGCAGTATACCCGGCTGATCCTGGACGAGGCGCACAACCTGGAAGAGGCGGCCACCAGCCACCTGGGCTCGCGCGTCAGCCGCCGCGGACTGTTCCGCACCCTGCGGCGGATGGAGCACCGCGGCAAGGGGCTCTTTCCCGCCTTCGCCACGGCGCTCCGCGCGCAGCGCAACGACCTGATGGCCCGCAGCGCGCTGGACCTGATCGAGCACCGCATCTACCCCGGGCTGGAGGGAGCGCGCGAGCGGGCGGCCAGCGTCTTCTCCTTCCTGAACGACATCTTCACGGGCGGAGAAGAGACGATCCGGCTGGAAGATTCGTTCGCCAGCCACCCCGTCTGGCCGCTGGGACTGGACGATGCGCTGAGCGGCGTGCTGGACCACCTGCAGTCGCTGCGCGAGGCGATGGAGCTGCTGCGCGAGCGGGTGACCGTCGACGAGGAGATCAAGCAGCGGCTGGAGCCTCAGCTGGTGGAGCTGCGCGGCGCCGCCAACCGCATCACCGCCGCCGGCGACGGCCTGCGCCAGGCGCTGCGCCCGGGCGAGCAGGAGATGCAGATGATCCGCTGGCTCGAGCGGCAGGCCGAGCGCGAGGGGCGCGAGGGGAACCTGACGCTGAACGCCGCCCCGCTGGAGCTGGCCGGCGTGCTGCGCGAATCGCTCTTCGAGCAGGTGCCCACCGTCGTCCTCACCTCCGCCACGCTGGCCACGCAGGGCAACTTCCGCTTCATGCGGCAGCGGTTGGGGCTGGCCGGCGACTTCGAGGACGAGCACTCCCTGCGCGAGGCGATCCACCCGTCGCCGTTCGACTTCGGCGCGCAGTCGATGCTGGCGGTGCCCACCGACCTGCCGCTCCCCGCCGGCGACCGCGACGAGCGCCACGACGAGGCCACCATCCGCGCCACCATCGAGCACGCGAAGATCAGCGACGGCGGGCTCTTCGTCCTCTTCACCAGCTACCGGGCGCTCCGCTGGGTGGCGATGGAGATCCGCCGCCGCGGCTTCGACCGCGACTGGCCGCTCTTCGTGCACGGCGAGGGCGCGCGCGCGCAGCTGGTGGAGCGCTTCGCCGCGTCCGGCCGCGGGATCCTGCTGGGAACCACCAGCTTCTGGGAGGGCGTGGACGTGCCGGGCGAGGCGCTGCGCGGGCTGGTGATCCCCAAGTTGCCCTTCAAGGTGCCGAGCGAGCCCGTGACCGCCGCGCGCATCGAGGCGATCGAGCAGGCGGGCGGCAACTCGTTCATCAACTACATGCTCCCGCACGCCGCCATCCGCCTCAAGCAGGGCTTCGGCCGGCTGGTCCGCTCGCGCGAGGACCACGGCGTGGTCCTCGTCCTGGACGGCCGGATCGTGCGCAAGAGCTACGGGCGCTACTTCATCGACAGTCTCCCCCCCGCGCCGCTGGTGAAGGGCCCCTGGCAGACGGTGAAGGCCGCCATGCTCCGCTTCTACGGCGACCGCCAGGAGCGCCGCGCGGCGGGTTGAAACTTCGCGTACCCGGCGCCCGCTGGGTACGCCGCGTCCCGAAACTGGGACATCTCTTCCTCATCGGCCCCCATGGATCCCTGCCGCCCGGCCGCCGCATCCGCCCCGATCTTCCGCGCCACGCCTGGAGAATCGCGTCTCGGTCCGCAGCGGCCCGGCTCGTGATGATGGGCCCGGCGCCGCGCACGAGGTGTGGGCGGCGGCGGGCCGGGATCGTCTCATCCCCGGCGGCTGTAACGCGGGAGATCACCCCATGCGTGTGCACGAAGTCGTGATCGTGGTGGCGATGTTGTTCGCGGGCTCCAGCGCGGCGGGTTCGATGGCCCGCCGCGACGAGCCGCTGAAGGTTTCTGATGTCCGGACGGCTTCTACGCAGCAGGTTCGCCGCGCGGACGAGATGGCGGACGGTGAAGCGAACCCCTGCGCCCGGACGGCGGAGTACGCGCTGCGGTGCGATCCCGCACGTCCCCGCGCGCTCGATCGGCAGACGCGGGAAAGTCCCGCCGGGCGACGCTGAGATCGCGGCTCGCAGTCCGCGAAGGCGGACTTGGTTTGAATCAGCGGCGGGTTTCAACCCGCCGTCTGTTCCGCCGCGCACCATCTTCGGACGTCACGCAGGATGACCTGAAGCGAACTCGTGTCCCTTTCGTCACGGAGGCTCCATCATGAGAATGGTGACGGCGGTCCGGACCGGGATGCTGGCGCTGCTGGTGGCCGTCCCCGCGGCGGCGCAGGAGCGAGACGCGGACGCGGAGGCCCGGTCCTTCATCAACGCGCTGAACACCAGCCAGTGGGACGCTGCCGCCGGGATGGTGCTTCCCGCCACAGCCGAGTGCCATCGACGGCAGGCGTTGGTGCGCTTCGTGGCCGTGGCCGAGCATCGCGCCCGGGGCGAACTGTTCGTGGACCTGGGCATGCTCCCCGACAGCGCGGACCCCACTCGGCTGGCGGCACTCGCATCCACTCGGCTGTTTCGCTTCCACGGCGCGCAGACCTTGGGTGACGCGGCCAAGCTTTCGCCCCGGGCGTTCATGGCCAGCACGCTGCAGAAGGCATTCGCGATGCCCCCCGGCGCCGAGGAGGTCGTCGAGTGGATGTGGCCGCGGTATATCGGCATCGTGGTGGAGAACGATACGCTGGCCCACGCGCTCTACCGCGTGACGGGCGCCCAGGTGCGTTCGACCGATCTGGTCGTGCATCTGCCGCTGCGGCGGGTGGATGGGCGATGGTACGTCACGCCCGGCTCCTTCACGCTCGGCGCCGGCGGCCTCGACGCGGCCGACGAGATTGAACGCATGCACTGACGCGGAACAAATCGCGCGCTGCGGGTTCTTGTGCGTTGCCCCGACCCTCTCCCCGTCCGGGAGGGGGTCGGTCGCGTTCGGCGCATCCATCGCGCGGCGAACGCGCGCCGTGCTATCTTGTTCCGCGCCCGCGCCGATCCATGCCCGACGTACGCCTGACCCCCGAAGAGGCCGCCGCGCTGCGCACCGCGCTCTCGGCGCTGGTGGTGAAGAAGCGCACCGGCGAGCTGGGGATCGTGCACGGCGCCGCCCGCTTCGTGAGCACGCAGCGCATCTTCCGCCGCCCCGAGCTCGACGCGCTGCACGCCGCCGCCCGCAAGCTGGGGCTGGGCGGCGTCGGCGAGCATCACGGCTGAACCCTCAACCGCCCGGACCTCGCGTGGACCTTCCCCGTCCCTCCAAGATCGTCTGCGTCGGCAGGAACTACCTGGAGCACGCCCGCGAGCTGGGCAACGAGGTGCCCGAGCGGCCGCTGATCTTCCTCAAGCCCCCCTCGTCGCTGCTGGCCGACGGCGAGCCGATCGTCCTTCCCTGCGAGAGCGAGCGCGTGGAGCACGAGGGCGAGATCGGCGTGGTGATCGGCCGCCGCGCCCGTCACGTTCCCGCGCCCGAAGCGTGGGACTTCGTGGCCGGGATCGTTCCGCTGAACGACGTGACCGCGCGCGACCTGCAGAAGGGCGACGGCCAGTGGACGCGCGCCAAGGGCTTCGACACCTTCTGCCCCGTGGGCCGCGCGGTGCCGCTGGACGGGGTGGACCGCGAGAACCTGGAAGTGATCTGCCGGGTGAACGGCGAGGTGCGCCAGCACGGGCGCGTGGGCGAGATGGCGTTCGGGATCCCGCAGCTGATCGCCTACATCAGCGGCGTGATGACGCTGGAGCCCGGCGACGTGATCGCCACCGGCACCCCCGCGGGCGTGGGCCCGCTCACCGACGGCGACCTGGTCGAGGTCGAGATCCCCGGCGTGGGATCGGTCCACAACCCCGTGAAGCACGCATGAAGCTCAATCACCGCCGCTGGCTGGCCCTGGCGCTCGCCGCGGTCGTCGCCGCCGACTGGCTCACCAAGTTCCTGGTGCAGAACCACCTGCGCCTGTACTCGCGCCACGCCGTGATCGATGGGTGGGTGTGGCTGGCGCACGCCCGCAACCCGGGGATCGCCTTCAGCTTCCTGCGCGACCTTCCCGAGTACATCCGCCTGCCGCTGCTGATCGCCGCCGCGGCGCTGGGGATCGCGCTGGCGCTGCGCATCGCGCTGAAGACCGAGGACGCGCTGATGCGCCTGGCCGCGGGGCTGGTGGTGGCCGGCGCGCTGGGGAACCTGGGCGACCGGGTGATGAACGGGTGGGTGACCGACTTCATCCAGGTGCGCTGGTTCCCGTTCGTCTTCAACGTGGCCGACGTGGCCATCACCATCGGCGCGGTGCTGCTGGCCGCGCGGATGATCGTCGCCGAGCCGCACGGCCCGGCGCCGCAGGTTCAGAACTGACCCGATCCGGACCCTCATGCCCCGACTTTCCCGGCGCTTCCAGACCCTTCCGCCCTATCCGCTCAGCGACGTGCCGGGGATCAAGCGCGAGCTGCGCGCCCGCGGCGTGGACGTGATCGACCTGGGGACCGGCGACGCCGACCTGGCCCCGCCCCCCGCCGCCGTGCAGGCGATCCAGCAGGCCGTCTGCGACCCCGTCAACTCGCGCTACCCCTTCCAGCTGGGCCTGGTCCCCTTTCGCGAAGAGATCGCCCGCTGGATGGGCGGCCGCTTCGGGCTGGAGGTGGACCCCATGCGCGAGATCGCGCTGCTGATCGGGAGCAAGGAGGGGATCTACCACCTCCCCTTCGCCTTCCTGGAGCCGGGCGAGGCCACCATCATCCCCGACCCCGGCTACCAGGCGTACCTGGGCGGCACGGTGCTGGCCGGCGGCGAGCCGCACCTGGTTCCCCTGCGCCCCGAGCACGACTTCCTGGTCCCCTTCTGGGAGCTCCCGGAAGACGTGGTCCGCCGCACCCGGATCCTGTACCTGAACTACCCCAACAACCCCACGGCCGCCGTGGCGCCGCTCGACTACCTGCGGCGCGTGGTGGAGTGGTGCCGCGAGCACGACGTGATCCTGGCGTACGACAACGCCTACAGCGAGATCGCGTACGACGGCTACCGCCCTCCGTCGATCCTGGAGATCGAAGGCGCCGGCGAGGTGGCCATCGAGTTCCACTCGCTCTCGAAGACGTACAACATGACCGGGTGGCGGATCGGCTGGGCGGTCGGCAACCCGGAGCTGGTGGCGGCGGTGACGCGGGTGAAGACCTT